>NZ_JBNWCP010000020.1:0-72645 GCF_053522345.1 Agrobacterium sp. 22-226-1 | reverse complement strand
AAGTAGGAACTTGACCACCACCACCGACCCGAAACATACCTAAGAGGCGGGTCAGTTCTCGGCGCAAATGCCGGGTCACTTCTCAGTGCAAATCAACATCCTTGCGGTAACTGGCAGTGCCGGCAAGACAACGGTCGTCGCCATGTTGGGCCACGCGCTTTCTGCCTGGGGCGATGTCGGCAAAAGCCACCACAATGCGAACCTGCCTGCAGGTGTGGCCTGGAACCTCGCCTCCATCCCGTGGGACACCCCGCACGTGGTGTTGGAACTGGCCATCGGCAAAATGGCGATCAGTGCCCGAATGGCGCGGCCGAAGGTCGCAATCTTCACCAATGTTCTGCCAGCCCACCTCGGCGAGAAGAGTACGGTCACGGATATTGCCCGGACCAAAAGCGCGATCTTTCTGGGCATGGCGCCGGGCGACAAGGCCGTCCTCAACCGCGACATGCTCGAGTGGGACACGGTGCATGAAGCGGCGCGCAGGCGAAAGCTCGACGTTGTCACTTACGGGACCTCGGAAGAATGCATTTGCCGGCTCCTGCGCTACGACGCCGCAAATCGGCAAGCTGATGCTCGAATCAGAAACCGGGAAATCAGCTTCCGGATGGGCGCCGCCGGCTATCACATGGCGCTGAATGGCCTTGCGGTCCTTGCAGCTGTTTCCGCACTGGGCCATCCACTTGAGCCAGCGATCGCACAGCTGGAAAGTTTTGCGGCTCTGCCGGGACGTGGCGAGGAGATTCATCTTTCGCTCGATGGACGCAGATTGACCGTGATCGACGACGCCTACAACGCCAATCCGGGGTCGATGCGCGCCGCTCTGGCCCGATTGGGTGACCACCAAGGCGCGCGGCGACGGGTTGCTGTCTTGGGCGAGATGGCGGAGCTGGGTCCCAACGCGGTCGCTTACCACACCGAGCTTGCAACGTTCATGCACAATCGTTCGATCGATGAAGTCCATGTTGTCGGTGAGCTCTACGCCGACTTCTGGGAAGCAATTCCGCCTGCATTGCGTGGTTTCCATGCCCGATCGCGGCACACCCTGAAGGACGTTCTCCACGAGCGGCTGGTGGATGGGGACGTGGTTCTTTTCAAGGGCTCGCACAGCACGGGAATGCACGAACTTGTCGAGTGGCTAAAGAAAAGTGCTGAAGACAGCGCCGCTGGTAGGTCAGTTTCCACGCAAGCGAGCACAACCATTATTTGAGCTGTTCAAGTTCCATCTCGTGGACAGCGCGGCGGATGTCGACCGGCGAACGGCCCTGGGCGATCAGGGCGGCAGCAAGTCGGCCGTGATAGGCAAGTAAGTGGCGCTGACGGTCTGTTGCCTGAACATAGATGTGGTGCGGTTCAAAGCCTGCGACGCGCAGGCGTCTGACATAAAAGAGCTGGCTGAAAAACGGAACGGTGCGGTCCTCCGGATCAGACAGCACGTAAATCTCCGGTCGATGATCGGTCGGAATCCGGTCAATTTCATCAACGGGATCGTAAAATTTAGCTGAATTGTAGAGCAGCTTCCCCGGGATACGGCGGCGCCTTTCCCAGAAGGACGATACCTGCTTTACCGAGACCAGGCCGGAGGTGATGACCGTTGCCAGAACATCCTTACGCCGGTTCATGAGACCGGCAACGATCTGTCCGCCAGCCGAATGACCGGTCAGAATGAAGGATGATACGTTGTGTTTTTCCTTGATCAGATCGAGCGCGCGGTCCATCAGCGCGATTTCGCGGGGGTGACGACGTTGATTGTGATCGCCAGATGACCCATAGATGCCGGGGCGCGCCATGAAGATTACAGGATGGCCAGCCTGTTGCGCCCAGTCGGCCATTTCTGATGTGATTGTGGCAGGCGACTGACGGATATAGGAATCGGATATGAAACGTACGCCTTTCGAATTGCGAAGCATCACATCCCCGCCGAAATAAACCAGCACCGTTCGGTTCTCGTCATTGGCGAGCGCCTGCGGATAATAACGAATACAGTCGCCTTTACCATCGACCTCGGCCCACAGCCCGTGGGGAACGGCGGCGCAGGACGCCTTGGATGCATAAGACCCGTTCAGGGCCTCATAGGGGTTGAAGGCGTGGTCGTTCTGAAAGACGGTCAATTCGCGCGGTCGGGGCAGTTCGAAGGGGCCAAGCCGTGGTGCGTCGGCCAGCGCAGATTGCGACGCACCGGGAACAGCAAGGGCGAGCAAAATCCAACGAGTGATCCACCAGGCAAGCTTGGGCTCTTCCCCACTCATGAGCTCTCCTTCATCGCCGATTCGTCCTCAATCCGATAGATGGCATCTAATCGCCTTCGCGCATTGGGCAGGAGAAAACCGCTATCTTAAAATGGTTGTGGCAAAGCTATATACGGCCCCGGAAATGAATTGATGGGCTCCCTCCTGCCGCATCGCCTTCATATCGCAGGAGTTACTGGAAGGACTCGCCCCGGCTTGGATCCGGGCGATCCGGGATGCCAGACTTTCCTTACGACCCTCGGGCTCTTCAAGGTAGAAAGCCACTAATCTTGCCACAATGTTGTCGGGTGCCTTCCGTGAAATCGATCACAGATATCTTATCACTTGCGATAGAGACACGCGATATGCGGAACGTGATTTTCCAGAGAACAGCAATCTGCTGTGCGGATTTGGCCAACAGCCTGATCGGTGGGGTGTGACCTGAGCCCCATCGTCCCTCCAGTTTCAGGAGAGTCTTGGGAAGAAACCCGACCGTCACGGGCGCCTGACCGAACCATGGCGTTATCAACGCACGCGTTTTGAAGCCTTGAGCACAGTGCCCCGGCTTCATGGATCTCGGGTTCGTCCCATAACCATTGAAGCAACGTAGCACTGGTCACGAGGTGGCCGACCCTAGAAAAGACTCATATCTGACTAGTAATACGTCATTACCAGTCAGATATGACTTAAAGTTCGCGTGCCACTTTCATCTCATCGCTGTCAAAAGCGGCCTCATAGTCACGCGCCAGCACGCCAGAAACGCCAACCTTTTTGAAGGCTTCCCGCCATCCGTCTGAAATGCGTTGCGCCAGGGTCCGGATCGTTTCCCGCGCCTCGGCTTCTGGAATCTCGAAAAACTCGCAGGCTTCCAGGGCAAGATTGATCGACCGATCATGTGCCCCGCCCTGGAGGATCGCCGTCTCGAGATGGGGGTTGCGATCCGGGGCCGGGTTCACGTCGAACACTGGCGACAAGCGCCACTGACCCGCCCCCACATAGAGGAAGCCGTGGTTCTTCAGGTGATCGTCTTTGTTGGACACCAGGATCGTGAAGATCAGACGCCGGTAGAGCTCCCGGAAATCGTCGGAAGGATCTGGGGAATAAGCCCGCATGAAATCGACGATCTCGGTATACGAACCCAGCTCCGCCCCTGTCTTGCCGAGCGCGGTGCGCGCAGAGATGTAGGGAATCCGTGCCGCCCCGCGCCGGTCGAACCGCTGGATCAGCGCTACCGGGAACGGTGTGTCGGCCAACTCCAACCGTGTCCCGGGCGTGCGGATACCGCAGGCTGCCGCCAGACGGAGGATTGCGACCTCGACGCGCTCGATCGGTTGTTGATCGTGGACCGAGGTGAACTTCGCCAGCCACAGCACATCGCCGTCCCTGACATTGGCTTTGGGGCGAGCGCCGCCGGAGCCGCCGGCACCGGCCAGCGCTTGCATTTCCTCGGGCGATATTTCTTTGCCCTGCTCATAGGCTCGCGCGATCGCCGTGATGGTTTCGAGATCGACCAGACGGGGGACGGCGTCCACTGCCTTGCCGCGAATGACCTCACGCTTGTCATCCAGAAAGCGCAACGCGCCTTGCCGGCAGGCGTCGTCAGAAAGCGTCAGATATTCGAATTCGTTGAGACCATTGCCATACGCGCGTTCGAGCAACCTGCGTCCCCAACTGTCTGGAGCCGCATCCGCGAAAACGCCCGCCAAGGCGTCGCGCATGTTGCCGGGCTGACCCGAGGTGTGAAACGGGCCGGCATCAAGAGGGAAATCGGGCTGTATGGCGAAGGCGCGCGGGTTTTCGATCCATTCGGTGCCATAAGCGAAGGTCGAGAATTGGCGTGGCCCGGTATGGGTGAAACGCAACTGGCCCACCGATGTCCGGGCGTCGCCAAGCGCGACATGGGCGACGAAATTGGCCATCAGAAGGAAACCCCGTCAGGGTCCACAACGTCCTGCCGATCCTGCGCCTCCTCCGTCCGAGCCTTCTGCTTTTTCAGCCTTGCCGCGAAGGAGCGACCCCTGCGCGGTCCGTGCTCCGCTGCCAACGCCAGCCCCAGATCGTCCTTGTGGATATCGACCAGGTCAGCGAGCCGCTCCAGAAGGCCGAGCACAACGAGAACGTCGGCAAGCGTTCCGATGGCAACGCCCGGATCGCCCCGTTCAAGGCGGGCGATGGAACTTGGCGAGGTTCCCGCACGCACGGCGAGATCCGCCACGGCGATGCCACGCCGCAGACGCGCGTTGCGGATATCTTGGCCCAGCCGTTCCAGTGCTGGTTTCGCTTTGGGGGAACTCATCTAAACCACCCATATATGACTTAATAAAGCTATTAATTAATCATATATGGCCGATTATCTCCAAGGTCAAGAATCCCGGTCGGTTCCCCCCGGGATCACCATCGCCTCGTTTTTGGCGACCTGCGACAGGCGGGTGAACTGCCCCCCCATTTCGACCGGACAGGTCGGCATAAGCAGAAAGGCTCAAGCAAAGGCTTGGGTATAGGCTTATGTCTAACGACTATCGACACGTTGAGTTGCTGACGGGTGATGTTCGCCGCAGGCGATGGACAACCGAGCAAAAACTGACGATCATTGAGCAGAGTTTCGAACCAGGCGAGACGGTATCGTCCACCGCTCGCCGCCATGGCGTCGCGCCCAATCTGCTTTATCGGTGGCGCAGGCTCTTGAGCGAGGGAGGTGCTGCAGCCGTGGATTCTGACGAGCCGGTTGTCGGAAATTCGGAAGTGAAGAAACTGGAGGATCGCGTCCGGGAGTTGGAGCGCACGCTCGGTCGCAAGACGATGGAGGTCGAAATCCTCCGCGAAGCCCTTTCCAAAGCGGACTCAAAAAAACGGATATCGCGGCCGATCTTGTTGCCGAAGGACGGTTCGCGATGAAGGCCGTCGCAGACACGCTGGGCGTCTCAGCCTCACCTCGAGATTAATGTTCAACACACCCTCCGTTACCCTCCCGCTGCTAACTGACAATCACCGAGGCCCTGAAGGGTCGATTGCGCAATTCGATCTTTCAGGACGCAATGTCTGAAAAGGGGGATCAAAGGGTCGTTCGACGCCGGCGCGGACCTCGTTAAAAGCGGGTTTTCAGTACGGCGCGGGCCAGCGCCAGGAAACCAGGCCTTCTTTGTTCTTTCGGTTGAGAAACAAAGTACTGCCTCGCGGTATTTAAAGCTACAAATCAAGCACCAACGGGCAATGGTCCGAAACTTCGGGATCATGGACCACCTTGAAGTCGTTAACCGCTGCCTCCTGATTGATAAGCATGTAATCCGCGAACCTGCCTGGCTTCTTGTAGTGCGAGCTCCGGGTGCCTTCCCAGCCACGTGCGGTGACCAACTCGGTCAATCCGGAATTGGACAAGATCGCTAGCGTTTCGCTGCCGGGTTCGACGTTGAAGTCGCCACAAACTACTGCCACGTCTTCATTCTCCGACACACTACGGGACAGATCGAGCAGCCTTCGCGCCTGCTCGGCCCGCTCTGGGGTGTCTGCTTTCCCGTTCAGATCGCGTAGCCCATGCATATGCGTAACGCTGACTGGGCGGTTTTTGATGTAGTCATAGACCCTGACCCCATGGGCGCTTCGGGATCGTGGGTGCTCGCCATATCCCACGGGGGAGAAATTCTTGTGAACAAAGCCCTGTACCTGACCAATAATCGGCAGGGAACAATGAACGAAGGTCGCAAGCCCCCACAGAGAAGGAATTGACCGATCTTCGTCCCAAAGAACGCCTTGGGCCGCCGGACAGAAGATTGCTATGTGATCGGGCAAGGCGCGTGAGACGTCACGAAAGAAGTTGGCGCGCTGCGGAAGGATGTGATCACCGTCACGGTATGTCAGCCAATCCCTCTCAGCCTGCGGGCTATGGATGACTTCTTGAAGGCAAAGTATGTCAGGAGCGGTGGCCGTGAGATAATGAAGCAAATCATCGTGCAGTTTTCCACCCCAGCCATTCAGGCACATTACTTTCACAGGTCCATCCTTCAACGATTGCCAAGCCGACCTTCGCTGCGTCGAAGGTAGCCTGTAATACCGTGTCTCCGTCTCTGCCATCAACAGCGCAGCAAGGGGCATCGCCACCGTCTGGCATCCGTAATTTATCCCATTACCTTACTGAAATGTGTTGGGGTACTTCATAATCGTAGATCCATGATTGCGCGCGGGCGCTTCCGAATATTTGCAGCGCTGCAGGCATCAGCAAGTCGCGAAGAAACATGCTGGCTGCGTTCTTTGGCGCTTTGTACATGCCACGTTTGCGGCCTTCGGCAACCACTTTCTCGGCGCGTGGCCGCCTGGTGGCTTCAAAATGTTTCAGTGCCGCTGCGGGGTCGTCAATTTCGCGAAGGCAGACGGCCATATAGGCAGCATCCTCTATCGCCAATGATGCGCCTTGGCCCGAGCTTGGCGAGGTTGCGTGAGCTGCGTCGCCGACGAGGGCAACCCTTCCATCCACCCAAGTTGGGACGGTGGGAACGTCAAATATCGGATAGGCCGATATGTGAGGCGTGGCATCGATCAGGTTCCGTACAAAAGGCGGCTCCTCGCGGAATTGCGCAAGCAACTCCGCCTTCCAACAGTCGGGCTCCCCTCTCCTGAAGCTCGATTGCGCCGGATCCGCCTCATGACCGAGATTGGCGAACCACCAGGCTTCGCCGCTGGCGCGGACTATATATCCAAAGAACGCTCTTCGCCCCCAGATCATGTGGTATTCACCCAGAGTGGGATTCAGTCCCGATTGGCGCACAAAGCCGCCCAGATTGAGCAAGCCGGTATAGCGGGTGAGGTTCTGCCCTTTGTTCATTTGGCGGCGAATGCAAGAATTGGTTCCATCGGCGCCCAGGAGCACGTCGCATGTCTGTTCCGATCCATCGGAGAGGCTGGCCGCGACGACGCCGTCGGTGTTGCGAAAGCCAGCGACTGTTTGACCGCGAATGATTTCAATTCCGCAGGCGCGCGCCTCACTCGCAAGCACGTCATAGAGGGTTTGGCGCTTGAGGGTGATCGGATCCACCCCCGCATTCAGTCGACCCATGGGCAAACTCGTTAGCCGTCGCGCGTCTGCATTCAGGAAAGCGATATTGGGTGTTGGGATAAACTCTGCCTCCATGAGAGGCCTCATAAGCTCGAGTCCATCAAGTGCACGCAAACCGTTGGACGACAGGCTCAAGAACAGACCTTCATCCCGCACTTCGGCCTGTCGCCGCTCGTATATCGTGGCCTTGATGCCCACGCGCTGTAATGCAATTGCGGCCACTGGCCCTGCAATGCCGCAGCCGGCTATTATGACGTGCATCTGTCGCCTCCTTTGCTATAAATTGAAAAGAGGAATACAATTCGTTCGATCGAACGAATTAAAATTGATTGGATACGCTATGTCAAGCCGGGAAGCGCAACCATTACAAAGAAAAGACGCATTGCGCCGGTTGGGTAATGCGGGCCGCGCCATGAGTGACACGGCAGTCATGTTTCATGAGCGCGCAGCAGAGTATTCTGGCCTTGGTGTTTCCGATTGGAAAGCGCTTGGCATCATCGAACGCTCCGGACCTATGACGCATCGCGATCTCGTTCATTTGATCGGTCTAAAGCCCGCCTCGGTGACGAATATTTTGGATCGGCTAGAGAGCCGGCAGTGGATTTCACGGGTCAAGGCTGAAGATGACGCCCGGCGCATCGCGATCTCGGTGAACGAGCAGAAGATATCCGCCTACCGCCAACAGATCTTCGGTTCATTGATAAGCCGCCTCAACACCATTTATGAACAATATTCGACGGAAGACCTGACTATCATCGCCGATGCTCTCGAGAAGATCGCCCAAGCCCAAGCCGCGGCCAAAGACGACATTCCGGGGGTTTGAGGCCAAGGCGCTAAGTAGGTCTTGCCTTGACTTTTCAAGGGCAATGGCCCGCCTCCATATCCTCATCGAAAACGTCTGCTGCAACGCGGGCAACATGCAGACTTCGGCTGCAATGAAGGATGGGCCCACAGACACTGGTGCGATTGCCCTAGACGCGCGTCAACAGGACCTTAACGATGCCGCTCTCGAACGGTTGAACATCGGCGCGTCTGAGGACCGACCGCAGCTCGACGCTGTCAAACAGCCAATGCTTGTTGCCACGGATCGAAACGACGTCTTCGTCGAGGTGCCATTTATCGCCGAGCCGACGGCAAAAGCGGCTGAGGATCTCAATGACGAAGGTCTGTCCGAACCTCACAGCCCAAAGCCGGGCTGTCTAATGAGAGACTATGATCCCAAGAGCCGCCAACAAGCTCCTCGACCATCCGCAGACTAAAAGGAAACCGGAAATACAACCAAACGCGCGTGCGATGATTTCAACCGGAAGGCGAAGCGGTGTTAAAGGTGATTACGGTCTGTCATGTGCCGTCATCGCACAACGAAATCATTCAGCAAGTTTACAATACCTATGATGCTGCTACCCGAGTTGGGAGTATCTCAGCCCAAAGAATGCCACAGGGCGATTGACGTGAAGGGAGCCTCGTTCTAAAAACACCTCTCCATCCGTGGTGATTTGGCCGGTCGGCTTGCAGCCACGTAAAACAACTCGCTAAAAGGCCGAGCGAAGCAAAAGTTTGCGGAGACCGGTCGCGTTATGTCGCTGGTCTTTTCCGTTTGGAGCTTTTGCTATGCCCATCAAGATTCCCGATCAGCTTCCCGCCCACGATGTGCTTGTGCGCGAGGGTGTTTCCGTAATGGGTGAACAGAAAGCGCTTCGCCAGGATGTTCGACCATTGCAGATCGGGCTCTTGAATCTCATGCCCAACAAGATCCGGACCGAGACACAGTTTGCCCGCCTGCTCGGCGCAACGCCGCTGCAGGTCGAACTGACATTGGTACGCATCGGCAACCACAAGCCAAAGAACACCTCCAAAGAACACTTAATCGCCTTCTACCAAACATGGGAAGAGGTTCGGTCGCGCAAGTTCGACGGCTTCATCATTACCGGCACCCCCGTGGAGCTTCTCTCCTATGAAGAAGTGACCTACTGGAAGGAGATTGAGCAGATTTTCGACTGGACGACCACCAACGTCCATTCCTCCAACTTCATCTGCTGGGGGGCGATGGCTGCTGCCTGGCATTTCCACCGCATCCCTAAGCACACCTTGGGAAAGAAGGCATTCGGCGTATATCGCCACCGAAACAAAAACCCGGCCTCACCCTATCTGGCGGGATTCTCGGACGATTTCGCGATCCCCGTCTCGCGCTGGACCGAAGTCCGGGCCGCAGATATCCCGGCGAACAGCGGTCTCGAAGTGCTGATGGAATCCGACGATGTGGACCTGTGCCTGCTGACGGAGAAGGTGGGCAATCGGCTCTACATGTTCAATCACATTGAATATGACTCCACCTCGTTGAAAGAGGAGTACGACCGGGATATTTCGACGGGTGTTCCCGTCGAAATGCCGCACGAGTATTTTCCAGAGAACGATCCGACGCGACCACCTCTCAACCGCTGGCGCTCCCATGCGCATCTGTTCTTCGGCAACTGGATCAATCAGGTCTACCAGACGACGCCCTACGAACTAGACATGATTGGCGAAGGCCGCTGATCCCTGGAGCACGCGGCAGGGGATGTCGGTGGCGTCGCCTTAACCGAGTTTGGGATGCAGTAGCCTCTTCTGCCAGAATTTCACGCGTCAAACGACAAAGCGATTTCCCGCCAGTTCGAGATGGCGTGAGCGCGAAGCTGGCGATGGTCGGCGGCGGTCGAGCATTTCCGGTGAAGAAGGAAGAGATTGGCGATCTGGCCGTGAGCTGAGACAAAACGCTGACATTGTCGCGCGGACTTGAAGCGCATCATTCGTCGCTCTCGCTGCCGCAGCGGCAGATGCGAATTCTCAGCTCGGTTGTTCAATCCCTTGTGCGAGCGATGCTCGACGCCCGGCATCAACTCGGCCTTTGCGGCCGAATAGGACCGAAGCTTGTCAGTCACCATCACGCGCGGGGCGCGGCCCTGGCTCTTGAGCAATTTTTTCATCAGACGAAGCGCTGCTGTCTTGCTCCCTTCGGCTTTGCAGTAGGGCATCGAGGACGAATCCGTTTGCATCGACGGCGCGCCACAGCCAGCATTTCTTTCCTTTGATCGTCACCACCATCTCATCGAGGTGCCATTTGTCGGCAAAATTGCCTCGTGAATGGCGCCGGAGCTCATGAGCAAATTTCAAGTCGAATTTCGCCGCCCATTCTGCGACGGTCTGGAACGAGACGTCGATGCCGCGCTCCGCCAACAGATCTTCGACGTCGCGTAGGCTGAGTGGAAATCGGTAGTAGAGTCAGACCGCATGGCCAATGATCTCAGCGGGCAAGCGGTGGCGTTTATAGCGGGTGGGCGAGGCTTCGGTCATGTCGGCACATTATCGTGCAGATCAGTAGAAATCGGTTAAGGCGACGCCACCGTTGCCAACTGTCGGCAAACTGACCCGCGTGCGGCAAAGCTTGCGCCGCTGCCCTATAGCTAACTCGCAAGGCTTTCATGCACGTGCGTCTATCGCGGTCACCCCCGACAAGGCGCTACCGTCACATGACCTTTGAAAACACAGCTCAGCGCAGGATTTTGCCCCCTTCCGCAAACGCCCCCAATCTGGCTTCGAAGGGCGCGGACTGGACAATTGCCGAGTGGGTTGATCCGTATGGAACTATTCGGTCGATCACAGCTTCCATCCGTTGCACATCCCGAACATGCGCGATTGCAACAAAACAGTCGTCCCCCGACACGCGGTCACAGCTTACGATTTCAGGCGTATCACGGAGCGCCTCGATCATGTTTTTCATCTCGCCTGGCAGAGGTCGCGCCCGGATCATGATTGTAAGCGCGAGCCCCAGCTTGCTATGATTCACGCGAGCACCATAGCCGGTTATCACCCCGCGATCTTCCAACCGCCTGACCCGCTCCGAAACGCTGGGCGCCGACAACCCCACCTGGCGTGCCAGTTCCGCATTCGACACACGCGCATTTTTATACAGAGCGGTCAGCAGGCGTGCGTCGATTTCGTCAAATTCGGACTCCAAAGCTTCCCTTCTATCTTGAAAGCGCATTGTCTTTTTCACCTTTGATCATGAGGCATTATCATTCATTTCGGAGTTCAGTCGTTATTCCGAAGGCGGAATTGCCTTGGTATCATGCTGGCATGAACAATCAAGTCTCACCCGCCGCTCCTTCACAACAGTCAACCCACATTGCCGAGCGGGTTCCGCCGCACGCGTGGTTCGGCGTTTCGGCCGTCTTTCACTATCTTGGCCCATCGTTTGCTGTGTTGCTGTTTCCCGCTGTCGGCGTCCTCGGCGTTGCCTGGTTCCGGATTGCCTCGGCCGCACTGATTTTTACGCCGTTCACCAAGCCTTGGCGGACCTTTGCGCTTGCCTCAGCAAGGGAGAGGCTGCTCCTTCTATCATTGGGTGCGTGTCTGGCGGTCATGAACTCCGTATTTTATCTGGCACTTGACCGCCTGCCGATTGCGCTCGTTGCGGCAATAGAGTTCGTCGGGACGATTGGAATAGCGCTTTGGGGCCTGCGAACCGGCAGAAACTGGCTCGCCTTCGCACTGACAGTTTGCGGCGTCGCCCTGCTGATTGACGTGCCCTGGCTCATTGGCATGGGTGGGGGCAGAGAATGGTCTGCCGATCCGCTCGGCCTCGTCTGGGCATTTGTGAACGGTGGTCTCTTCGTTCTCTATATCGTGCTTGGACACAGGATTTCACAGAGCGGAGCATCGAAGGGGGTGGAGCGTCTGGGCGCGGCGATGGCGGCGGCCTTCATCTTCGTGATCCCGATCGGATTTCTCGATGCGCTCAATGCCTTCGGTGCGCCGCTTTTGGTTCTTGCGGGGATCGGGGTCGGGATCTGCTCCTCGGTGATCCCTTATGTCTGTGATCAATTTGCAATGTCGCGCCTGCCGCGCTCCAGCTTTGCGTTACTCCTGGCGCTCCTGCCGGCAACGGCGACAATCATCGGCGTGGTCGTCTTGCGTCAGATACCCGAATTTATCGATCTCGCAGGTGTTGCCCTCGTCATGCTCGGTGTCGCGATACACAAGCCGAATTAGCCGGAAATCTAAAGAAAGGAGATCGCTGGATCATGCCCCATACTGCCACAGTCGATACTGTCCTCGCCCATGTCGATGCCGGGCTTGACCAAAGCGTGGAGCGTTTGCAGGAACTGCTGGGGATTAAATCAATCTCGACGGATCCCGCTTTTGCTGAGGACTGCAAGGCGGCCGCACAGTGGCTTGTCGACGATCTCACCGCATGCGGCTTCGAAGTCGCGACGCACCTGACGCCCGGCCATCCGATCGTCGTCGCCCATGATCGTGATGGGACCGATCCACACGTGTTGTTTTACGGCCATTACGACGTCCAGCCCGTCGACCCCCTCGATCTCTGGGACACCGACCCGTTCGTGCCGCAAGTCAAGACCGTTGCCAACAGCACCAGGGTTATCATCGGCCGCGGTGCTTCCGATGATAAAGGGCAGCTCATGACCTTCATCGAAGCATGCCGTGCCTGGCGTCACGTCGTTGGCAATCTGCCAGTCAGGGTCTCCATCCTTCTCGAAGGCGAGGAAGAGAGCGGTGGCAGGAATTTGCCCGCTTTTATCGAAGCGAACATGGAAAAACTTAAGGCAGACATCGCACTCGTGTGCGATACCGACATGTGGGACCGCCAGACACCATGCGTCACCACCATGTTGCGCGGGTTCGTGGGCGAAGAGATAACCATCTTCTGCGCCAACAGGGATTTGCATTCGGGCACGTATGGCGGTGCCGCGCGCAATCCCAACCAACTTTTGGCGGCAATCATTGCATCGCTGCACGATGCGGATGGGCGCGTCGCAATCGAAGGCTTCTACGATGACGTCGCTGAACTGCCGACCAACGTCAAAGAGCAGTGGCGCGGCCTCGGCTTCGATGAAAATGCCTTTCTTGCGGGTGCAGGCCTCTCCCTGCCAGCCGGCGAACGAGACCGCTCGGTGCTCGAACTGCTCTGGAGCCGCCCCACCTGCGAGATCAACGGCATCTTTGGCGGATACACCGGTGAAGGGTTCAAAACAGTGATACCCGCCAGGGCCAGCGCAAAGATTTCTTTCCGCCTGGTTTCCAACATGGATCCTCGAAAGGTCAGAGAATCCTTCAGAGCCCATGTGCGTGCGCGCATCCCTGCTGATTGCTCGGTTACCTTCACTGATTATGGCGGTAGCCCGGCGCTGTCCGTTCCTTCTGAAGGCCCGTACCTCAACAAGGCTCTAGCTGCGCTCACACGCGAGTGGGGCAAGGCTGCCGCCATCATCGGAGATGGCGGCTCTATTCCCGTTGGAAGTGAGTTCAAGCGCATTCTGGGCATGGACACCCTCTTCATCGGTTTCGCCCAAAATGATGACCGAATTCACTCGCCCAACGAGAAGTACGACCTGACGAGCTTCCACAAAGGCATTCGCAGCTGGGTTCGCTTGCTTGACGCAGTGGCGTCGCCTTAACCGATCTTCGGTTCATTGATAAGCCGCCTCAACGCGATTTATGAACAATATTCGACGGAAGGGCATCGTAAACTTAACGGTCACGAGGCAAGTGGAAATGCTGTGTATCTGCAGGCGAGCATAGTCGTGCAATTTTCGCGTATTGGTCCATCGCGACGGCGATCTCGTTCTTCTCGGTCCGAACCTGCCCCATGCCTGGCAATCGCAGGCATTGATAAAAACGCCGGGCGTTCATCGCGCCGTCGTCTGCTGGTTTACCCGCGACTGGATCGAAGGGCTGATCGCGCTGACGCCGGAACTCGCAGCCATTAAATCGCTGCTGCACGAGAGCGGCCGTGGCGTCCGTTTCGGAGAGAAGGCACTCAAGAAGGTACGCGAGCGTTTGGCGACACTGCATGAAACCGCCCCCGAACAAGCAGATACTGGCGCTGCTTAGCGTGCTGGTCGATCTTGCGCGGTCATCCGACCGCTGGCAGCTTTCAACCGGCGAAGTGACCGTCAGCACTGTTGCGCGCGACCGGGCGCGCATGCAACGGGTGCTTAATCATATTCACGCCCATTATACCGGAACCATCAGCATTAGGCCCCTGAGCGAAATCGCGCATCTCAGCGACAGCCAGTTGCAGCGACTCGTCAAGCGCTCGACCCGCATGACGATCAGTCGGTATGTCGGTTAGTTGCGGGTTGGCGCTGCTTGCCGGCTGCTTGCCCAGACGGATCGATCCCTTGCCCAGATCGCCGAGGCAGTCGGTTTTTCCGATGTCGCGCATTTCTCGCGTCAGTTCCGGGCAGCCAAAGGCATTACGCCGGGCAACTATCGGCGGCAGTTTCGCAAAGATTTCTGAACTTAGGGTGTCGATACCAGCCCGTTGTCTCCCGACGTGATTGCGATACCAAGGTATGATCCCAAGAGCCTTCGGCGACATACGATGTTCGATCTGGAAAACGGAGTACTTCCTGCTGGAAAAAGGGCCACAAACCCGTGTCAACATCCGATCTTGAAAATGCGATACGTATCTGCGTCTTTACTGAATAGCACCCTGGCCCACCAAACGATCTTTGGTAAGCGGGACCTTGGCAGACGAGTATTGGTCTAAGTCCTGGGGCAGGGCAGGTAGAACTTCCGATCGAACCTCAATCCTGGCGCTTTTTGAAAAGCGCATCCAGCGTTATCCGGCCGCCGCCATAGACCACGAGGGTCAGCGCCATGGCAGCCCAGGGCAGGTGGAAATTGGCCCAGCCATCCGGAACGGTAAGCTGGATCACCGCCGTCATCACCAGCAGACCCAAAGCGGCGTAACGGGTGAAAAGGCCAAGAACCAGCAGCACGGGCAGAACGAGTTCGGCAATGCCTGAGGCCGCCGCCATGACCAGCGGCATGGGGTAGGGGATCAGGTTGCCGAAGATATGCAGCCTGAATTCCTGTTCGAACAGATATCTGGCGCCGGTCGACAGCGTCAGAAATCCGTCCCACTTGGTCAGTCCCGATTTGAAGAACGGAATTGCCAGGCCAAACCGCAGCGCCAAAAGCGGCAATGATTGTGGAATGGAGGCGAGCAGGCATTCGGCGTGGCGATGACGTGCTGCAAGCGCGCCACCGAGGCTGCGTGCGGAGGCAAGTTCTGTGGTCATGGAAGGTCCCCTTCACGGTGTTCAACGGCGCTGAAAGCGCCAAGGCCGATCAGGCCAATCAAGGCCGATCCGAAATCAAACGAAGATGTTGCGGCCAGGGCCGTCTCAGCCGCTTCGCCAAGGCTTGCGCCGGCAAAGAGACACGCTGCGAAAGCAACATCTGCCGGTGGCAGGACGTTGATCTCGACCTGCATGGCCGGCCGCACGACAAGCACCGTTTCGGCTCGCCAGTCGACAGGCGGTGTCACGGTTTCGCCCTGGTGGGCGTTCCAGATGCTGCCGGCCGGAAACGGCGATTGCACAAGCCGGGCCGAAGGATGGGGGATAAGCACCCTTTCGAGAAGGTGTTCGGGGGGAAGGGCGGCGAGTTGGGAGACTTCGAGCGGCGCACTGTCTTCCGCGTGATAGGCCGTGCTCCACGCCACCTCGATCCGCGCCACATCCGCGAGATAGGCGAGAGACGATGCCGGCGGAAAAGTCGCAATAAAATCCGGGAAATCGTCGCCGTACTGCATGATGAGCGGTGAGGCTGGTTTGCGGTCGGCGGCATAGGCACGGGCCATTCCGGCAAAGAACTCAACGCCAACCAGCCGTTTCGTCACTGGAAAACGTTGCCCCAACGCCGTTGTCAGCCCGACATAGACGTTGTTGCGATAGACGGCAAAACGCGAGGGATCGGCAGCACCGCGCGCGGTGGTGATACCGTGCGGTAGCGGTTGGCCCGGATCGAGCAGGGCGGAGGCAAAGGCGCTTTGGCTTTCGTAAAACCGCATGGTCACGCCGCCTGGCTGGAGCGGCGTTTCAGGGCCGCTTCGTTCAACAGGATGTCAGCGCGCACCGCTTCTGCCTGAAGCGTCGCAAAGTCTGGCACGTCGTTGTCCCATTCGATCAGGGTCGGCAAAGCGCCGCTGCGCGACAGCGTGTGCCGGTATAGCTCCATCACATCGGATCTGACGGCGGTGCCGTGGGCATCGATCAGCAGCCGGTCTCCAACGCTGTCGACGGTCTCGTCATAACCGGCAAGGTGGATCTCACCCACCAGCTCAGCCGGGAAACGGTCGATATAGGCGACCGGATCGAGGCGATGGTTCACCGCCGAGACCATGACATTGTTCACATCGAGCAACAGCCCGCATCCGGTTCGGCTGGCAATGGCAGTGAGGAAATCCACCTCATCGATGGTGCTTTCGGAAAACAGCACATAGGTTGATGGATTTTCGAGCAGCATTTGCCGGCCCAGCCATTGCTGGGTCTCATCGACATGGTCGGCGACACGCGACAGGGTTTCGGCCGTGTAGGGCAAGGGCAGAAGATCGTTGAGGAAACCGGTGTCATGGGTCGACCATGCCAGATGCTCTGAAAAGCTTTGCGGCCGGTAACGATCGATAAGGTCGCGAAGCCGTCTCAGATGCCCGGTGTCGAGATCACGGGCCGAACCGATCGACAGGCCGACGCCATGCAGCGACAGGGGATAAAGCGCTGCAACGGCTTCAAGATAACGGTGCGGCGGGCCACCGGCGCCCATGTAGTTTTCCGCGTGGACTTCGAAAAAACCGATATCCGGCCTGGCGTCGAGAATAGTGTCGTAATGTTCCGGCTTGAGGCCGAGGCCAGCACGGGGTGGCAGGACGGTGGCGCGGTCGGCTGAAACGGTCATTGCTGGTCTCCCGGTTTTTGACGGATGAGGGGAGGCCCGGCGAGCGGGCCTCCGGTGTCGCGGCTCAGCTTTTAGAGGGCTCCAGCATGCCCTTGTGGCCATCCACGTTCATCGTGGTGCACGTGCCGGCGGGTACAGCTTTCCAGGCATTGCCCTGGTAATCCATGGTGGAGGTTCCGGCGCAGGTCGTGCCGGCGCCGGCAGCGCAATCATTCTGCCCCTTCAGGGCGATGCCGTAGCACTTCTCGTTTCCGGCCATCTTTTCCGGTGCCAGCGGCGCGGCAAAAGACACAGATGCGACAGCGCTTGCGAGTGAGCCTGCCAAAGCGAGGGTGAGCGTGGAACGGTTCATAAATGTTCTCCTCTTGGATGTCCGCAGACCGTTCATCGGCCGCGTATGGCTGTATTCGATCTGTCCGGGCCGACGTTACAGCTTGCGGCGAACACGAACGCGTGACCGCCATATGGAATTTTATTGTACAATAACCACAGCTACCTTCTTGCACCGCAAATATCCCTTGTATTGGAGTCGCTGGGCGATGGTGCGAAGCTTCGGATTTACGGTGGGTGCGCCAATGCCATAAGAACCTGGCCACCTGGAATCAAAGTAAGCTTCATTTTGTTCTGCTTCTGTCACAAGAACAGGAGTTTGATCGATGGTCGGCAGGCAGGCGGACCTCGTCGTTCTGAGCGCCACGGATAGAAATTTCTTCGAATCTCAGGTGCGCCGACATAAAGCGCCACGCTCCTTGTGGGTCAAATCCGCCGACCAAATCCTCGCCTCGGTCAAGCGCTTCTGCCAAAAGACAATGGACCGAACTTCAGATTCGTGTGAATGGCGCATCAATTTGCGCACGGCGTCGTGATATGGCACGGACAAATGCCATTGGACTGTCCGTCAACGAGGCGTCATTGTGGTGATTGTCGCGCATCGGCCGGATGCGCTGTCAGTTATCGGTCACGTTCTCGCCCAAGGCGCAGCCCATTCCTGTCCCCGGGATATGGAAGCGCAGTTCTGTATTGATATCAACAAGCAGGATTTCGGCCTGGCCTGCAACCTGCGGGAGTTGCCGAAGGTGCACAAAGTGAGGTGCTGCCCGATCGTGGGACACCAGCCCGCGGCGTAAACGCAGCGTCCGACGATGAAATGCCCGCAGTTTCCCGATTTTGATGAAGCGCACATTCGATGTACAATCTCATTCCGATCGGTAGCGCTTGATCTGGCGCGGGATTTGCTTCTGTCTGCCTGCCGGCGAAATTCACCTACAATCATCCGGGTAGGCGCGCAAGAAATGAACATACACTGGGACAGCTCCGACTCGAACAACGGCAATCAGACGATTAATTATTCAGACGCAATGAAGGTACCCCGATTAGAAAGAAGAACCAAAACCGCCTGCGAGTCGGACTAATCGCGACCCTAGCTACGACATTCATTGCGCTGGCAGGCGTCGCAGGTCACGGACTGGGCCGCTCCGGAGCCACATCGGCACTTATAGCGGACACCGGTCACAGGCTGAATCTCTTCACAAGTACAGCCGTTTTGATAATCAATCGACTGAGCAGTGTCCCGGGAACGATCGAACTCAATCCCGACGTCGTCTCGCTCGTCGGTGGCCGTGGCGCGCCGTCCACCACTGAAACCGTCAATCGCTTTCTCTACAGGCTCAGCGCCCAACTCGGCAGTGATGCGATCTTCGTTGCCAACGAACGCGGCGAGGTCGTCGGCTCCAGCAACACGACACAACAGGATGACAGTCGGCTTGGCGGAGATATTGCTTATCGGCCCTATTTTCAGGATGCCTTGTCCGGTTTTGTGGGGCGCCATTTCTCACTCGGTGAGGCACCGGACACACCCGGATATTTCGTTGCCTATCCTATACATGATGGCGATCGCGTCATTGGTATCGCGACTGTAAAAATCAGTCTCAAGCCCGTCGTCGATGCGTTTTCGCTCCTCGGAAAACCGGCACTCATCGCTGATCGTGACAACGTGGTGATCCTCTCCTCACATGAGGATTGGCTCTATACCTCGCTCAAGCCCATCTCCGTGGCAGAGCGCGTCGATCTGGAACTGACGGGTATGTATGGGCGCCACCGCGTCGGTGAATTCCCCTTCCTCGTCGATCCCGACGTCAACCAGGCTTCTCTCGGTCTTGACAAGATCGTCCCCCCGCGCGACGGCAGCAGGGCAGCGTTGCCGGACCTGCTCGTTCAGGGACAGGTCCTCGCCGGCATGGATTGGAAGCTTCTGGTGTTTTCGGACGTGACCGATATCCGCCATCAGGGAATGATCGCCGCAGCGTTGGCCTCTGCTCTGGCTGTGCTCCTGCTCACGCTTGCTCTCTACATGACGCAACGCCGCCGCGCAGCCAGGCAAAAGCAGGAGGCAAAGGATGCACTCGAACGGGCCAATGCCCAGCTTGAAGTAACGGTCGCCAAACGCACGCAAGCGCTGACCAATGCGAATATGGAGCTCCGCATTGAAATGGCCGAGCGCATCCGGACAGAGGAAGCGCTGCGCGCCACGCAAAACGACCTGGTTCAGGCAGCCAAGCTGACTGCATTGGGCGAACTCGCTACTGGTATCACGCACGAACTCGCGCAACCGCTTGGCGCCATACAGACATTGGCTGGCAACGCGCGTGAGTTTGTACGCCTGGGTGATCTGGTTAATGCCCAGGGCAACCTTGCGATCATTGATCAGATGGCCAACAAGATGGGAGGCATTATCGACCCGTTAAGGTCGTTTGCGCGGAAATCACCGGCAGAACCGGAGGAGGCTGATATCTCGCTCGCCGTTCGAAACGCACTGTTTCTGCTCGACGCGCGCCTTCGCACATCGGAGATCGCAGTGACCAACGCTTGCGACCCTCGCGTGCCGACCGTCTGGTGCAACCGAAATCGACTCGAACAGGTGCTTGTCAACCTGATCGTCAATGCCATCGATGCAATGGACGGATCCAGTATCCGCACCCTCGTCATCCGCACTGGCCAACTTCGCGACGGGCAAGTCTCCATCTCGATCGAGGATAGCGGCAAGGGGTTCGCTCCGGAGCAGATCGGCAAACTGTTCATCCCTTTCAATACCACCAAAACAACGGGACTTGGCCTGGGCCTTGCGATCTCGCGCGGCATTGCACGGGAGTATGGAGGGGACCTCATCGCAAAAAATCGACCTGAAGGCGGCGCCGTACTTCTCCTGGTGCTTCCACATCCACGATCGAGGGCCACAGCATGACTGCTCCCCTTTCGGTCCTTGTCATTGAGGATGACCCCCATCTGCGGCTGGGCTGTGTTCAAGCCGTGCAACTTGCCGGCCTGCGGGCGCTCGAATTCGACAACGCCGAGGATGCGATCCGTCTCATCAAACCGGGTTTCGCGGGCCTGATCGTTACCGATCTTAAACTTCCGGGTATGGATGGTCTCAGCGTCGTGAAGCGCTGCGCCGAACTGGATTCCGATCTGCCGGTGATCGTGATTTCGGGCCATGGCGATATCGCCGTCGCGGTAGAGGCGATGCGTTGCGGCGCCTATGATTTCATCACCAAGCCGTTCGGGTCTGAACGGTTGATAGACGTCGTGCAGCGTGCGGCGGAGAAACGGAACCTGACGCTGGAAGTCTCCGATCTGCGCCAGAAGTTGGCGCAGCTTGAAGGCGTCGAGGACAAGCTGATCGGAGATTCCGCGCAAATCCGCAAGGTTCGCAGCCTGATCGCCGATATCGCTGACTCCAGTGTCGATGTTCTGCTTTTAGGTGAAACGGGGGTCGGCAAGGAACTTGTCGCCCGGGCGTTGCACAGGCATTCACGTCGCAAAAGCGCAGCATTCGTCTCTCTCAATTGCAGCGGCATTTCTGAAGACATGCTCGACAGCGAATTGTTCGGCCATGAGGCAGGCGCGTTTGCGGGGGCTCGCAAGCGCAGGGTTGGCAAGGTCGAGCACGCCGCGCGAGGCACCCTGTTTCTCGACGAACTGGACTCTGTCCAGCCGAAGGTGCAGATCAAGCTGTTCCGCTTGCTCCAGGACCGGGAAGTCGAGCGGCTCGGCTCGAACCGGAAGATCGCCGTCGACTGCCGCGTTGTGGCTGCCGCCAGCCCCGATCTTTCCGAGCGCGTACAAAGGGGCACGTTCCGCACCGATCTCTATTATCGCCTCAACGCCATTACCATTGAGCTGCCCCCCCTGAGGGAACGGCGCGAGGATATTCCGATCCTGCTTGAGCATTTTCTGCTCGCCGCGGCCGAGCGCTTCAGGAAGCCGCACCCTTCCGTGACAGCCGAGCAGATGAACCGGCTCATGGCGTATTCCTGGCCCGGGAACGTCCGGGAGCTGCAAACCGTCGCAGATTGCCTCGTCCTGGGCATCACCAAGGATGGGCTGACCGGAACGACTATTCCCCAACAGGGGGCGCCGCAATCGCTAGCGGAGTGGGTCGGAGACTTCGAGCGCAATCTGATCGCCACGGAGCTTCGCCGGCACGACGGCAGCCTCGCACGGACGGCCGATGCCCTCAAGGTGCCCAAGACGACGCTGCACGACAAGATCCGGAAATACAGACTGTCAGAATAGGAACACAACCGCGTGATCGGCGACCTGGTGTTCGGATTTCCGAACGGAGGAATGCGCAATATTCGGATTTCCGAATACCCATTCGTTCGTTGCAAGAAATAGCTATTATATTTCAGTTTGTTATGATCTTGTCGACGTGTGTCATTTTTGTGGTGCAATCAAATTCAGCATCATGGCAAACTGCCCAAAATAGAGACGGCAGGGGACATCAAGTGATCGACACGGACACAGCTCCATCGGAGCCCGTCATACCGATCCGGAACAGCGAGAGGGTGCGATGGGCAAGTCGTTGATGACAGCCCTCATGGGTGCTTCAGTCGTCGCAATGACCTCGACGGCCTCCGCACGAGATGTCGCGACGCTGGAGAGGATCGCCGCGACATCGACTATCAGGATCGGCCAACGCGTGTCGTCCGTGCCGTTTTCCTATTATTCCGGCAAGGGGCGCGTCATCGGTTACTCGCAAGATATCATGATGAGGGTAACCGCGGCGGTCCAAAGGGAACTGAGGCTGCCGTCCCTGACCATCGCCCTGGCGCCCATCACGTCGCAAAACTGGATACCCCTGCTGGTCAACGGCACTGTCGACATCGAGTGCAGCTCGACGAGCCACGTTTCAGATCGCGAACAGAAGGTCGCATTTTCCAACACGATCTTCATCGTCGGCACGCGCATTTTGACCCGCAAGGAGGCAGGTATCGTCAACTTCAGGGATCTTGCTGGAAAGCGCGTTGTCGTTACCGCAGGCACGACGGCGGAGCGCTCGCTGCACCGGTTCAACGAAGAACATTCGGCAGGCATCGTGATCGTGGCCGCGAAGGAGCATGACCTCGCGTTTCAGGATCTTGAAGCAGGGCGAGTCGCGGCCTTCGTGAACGACGACGCCCTGCTTTATGGCGAACGGATAAAAGCCGACCATCCTGACGACTGGATCGTCACCGGAACGCCACTGGGGCTTGAAGCCTATGCCTGCACCATGCGCAGGGACGACCCTTCTTTCAAAGCGGTGGTCGACAAGGCGATTGCAGAAATTATGATCTCGGGCGAGGCGCTTGCTCTTCACGACAAGTGGTTCATGCAGCCTATCCCGCCCACGGGCGCGAACCTCAACTGGCCTATTTCAGGTGCCTTGGCCGACCTTTACAGTGCGCCCAACGATAGGCCGATCGAATGAACGGCCGGGCGAAGCCGACAGAAAGGCGAAGCAGCCGGACGCCTGATGAAGTCCCATAGCTCCGGCCAGACGGCCTCGCACGGGCCGACGAACAGAAAGCATCACCCTCGAACGAGGGTCTAACCGCCGCGCCGACCCCGGTGCCAGCGCCGGGAAGCTGCGCGGCAGCACGCCAAAGGAACAAAGAGGAGTCTAATGATGGAAATACTATCTTACCACATACCGGAACGCGGGGAGGGCTGACATGACCACAATTATCGGGTTTCTCAACACGTTCTTTTGGGGTTATGTCCTCATTTATGGCTTGCTGGCCGTGGGGATATTCTTCACGTTTCGCCTGGGGTTTCTGCAACTCAGGCATTTTCCGGAATTTATCCGCGTTGTCATGCGCGCGCCGGAAACCGACGCGGCAGGCATCACGCCGTTCCAGGCGCTCTGCACTAGTCTTGCGTCACGTGTCGGCACCGGCAACCTCGCTGGCGTCGCCGTGGCGATGACGCTTGGAGGGCCCGGAGCACTCTTCTGGATGTGGGTGGTTGCGTCGCTCGGCATGGCGACTGCTTACGCTGAAAGCACGCTTGCTCAGTTGTTCAAGGTTCGGGGCCAAAGCGGTGAGTATCGTGGCGGCCCAGCCTTCTACATCGCGCGCGGTTTGAATGCGCCCTGGGCAGCGGTGATTTTTGCCATATGTCTCCTGCTTGTGTTTGGCCTCGTGTTCAATGCGGTCCAGGCAAACTCGATCGCCGAAGCCATGCATGGCGCTTTTGGGGTTCCGAAACTCGGTGTCGGCGTCGTAATCGCCATCATCTCCGCAGTGGTCATCTTTGGCGGGATCAAGTCGATTGCGCGCTGCGCCGAATTCGTCGTGCCGTTCATGGCTGCAGCGTATCTCGGCGTCGCTCTGTATGTCCTGATTGTCAACATCGCCGAGGTACCGGCAGCCTTGGCGCTCATCGTCAAGAGCGCTTTCGGCTTCGAGCAGGCAGCCGGTGGCATCGCTGGCGCGATGTTGAACGGCGTCAAGCGCGGCCTGTTCTCCAACGAGGCGGGAATGGGGTCGGCGCCGAACATCGCGGCGGCAGCCACGCCCAATCCGCACCACCCCTCGTCGCAAGGGATGGTGCAAGCGCTCGGTGTCTTCATCGACACGCTGCTGATCTGCACCGCGACCGGCCTCATGATCCTTCTGTCTGGCGCACTCGTACCGGGCGGAGAGCTTACGGGGACGCCGTTGACGCAGGCAGCCATGACCGCTCATATCGGCAGCGCGGGGCACGCCTTCATAGCCATTGCCATCTTCTTCTTTGCCTGGACATCAGTAATCGGCAACTATTCCTATGCCGAGAATGCCCTGGTCTATCTCGGGTTAGACAACAAGTCGGGTCTGCTGGTTGCACGGATCGGCCTCATCCTCATGGTCCTGTGGGGCTCCTACGAGAGCGCCACGACCGTCTTCGACGCCGCCGATGCCTCGATGGGCCTGATGGCGGCCATTAACCTCATCGCGATCTGCATGCTCTCACCGCTGGTCGTCAAGCTCACCCGCGACTACTTCGAACAGCAGCGCTCGAAAACCCCGGTCTTTGATCCGCATATGTATCCGGAACTGACTGGTAAGATCGACGCAGAAATCTGGCACGAAGTGTCGTCCTCTCCGATTGCCGAGGCCGGGCCAAGCCCCGCCAAGGCTTGATGGGTCTCATCACACTCGCCCGCCGAGCTTCCGGCGGGCAGTCCCAATAACAGGAAACGGGATGTCCAGACGCATGTCGACAGCTTGAGGCGGCCGGCGCGCGAAGCGTCCTTGGCGGAGAGAACAACATGTATCGCGTTTGGAAATTCCTGAGTGAATATTCATTGCTTCTGATCATCGGCGCCGTTTCGGCGCTTGTGTGGGCGAATCTCTGGCCGAACAGCTATCATGCACTGGCAGAATTGCCGCTATGGCAGAATGCGCCAGTCGGTCATCTGCATGCTGATGGTGAAGGCCATGGGCATCGGACGCTGACCCTCCACTACCTGATCAATGATATACTGATGGCGTTTTTCTTTGCCATCGCCGGAAAGGAAGTCTGGGAGGCCGTCGCCCTGCCGAACGGATCGCTTCGGGGACGAAAGGCCCTTACGCCCCTGATCGCGACAGTGGGTGGAATGCTCGGTCCCGCTGCGGTCTACCTCATTGGTGCCGCTATACTGGGCAAGTTCACATTGCTCGCCAACGGTTGGGCAATCCCGACGGCGACCGATATTGCTTTCTCCTACCTTGTCGGGCGCATCGTCTTCGGTGCGGGACATCCGGCAGTTATGTTCCTGTTGTTGCTCGCCATTGCCGACGATGCTGCTGGTCTTGTCATTCTTGCCTTCTTCTATCCGCAGGGCATTGTCGCGCCGTTCTGGCTGTTGCTCGCGCTTGCAGCTGCCATTATCGTCTGGTTTTTGGCGAACCGGCTGCCGCGTATTCTGGATGACGGCCGTCCGGAACGTCCAGTCTCGACCTTTGTGCGGCAGACACTGTCATTCTGGCCATATCTCATAGCCGGCGCCGCTAGCTGGTATGCATTCCAGCAGGCGGGCATCCATCCGGCGCTTGGCCTGTTGCCGATAATCCCGGCGATCCCGCACTCCGATATCGAATTCGGCGTATTCGCCGAGGAGGAAAACCATCAGGCTGACCTCCTGAACACGATCGAGCACGGGCTGAAGTCGCCGGTGGAACTGGTGCTGTTCCTGTTCGGTCTCGCCAATGCCGGTGTGGAGTTTTCGGCGATCGGCGAGGCGACATGGCTGGTGTTTCTCGGGTTGGCCATAGGCAAACCGCTCGGCATTACGCTGATGGGCTGGATTGCTGCCCGTCCACTTGGCTTCGGCCTGCCCGTGGGTATGAGCATCTCCGATCTCTTCGTGCTCGGTTGCGTCGCAGCCATCGGCTTTACGGTTTCTCTCTTCGTCGCCGGCGTGGCGTTTGAGCCTGGGTCGGTGCAGGACGCGGCCAAGATGGGCGCATTGTTCTCGTTCGCGGCGGCCGTAATCGCGATAGCGGCGGGAAAACTGGCGCGGGTGGAGCGTCGAAATTTGCCCGCCGTGACCTGAAGGGGAGAGGCTAACGATCAGCCTGCCGTTGATGACGACGAAAACATTCTGGAGTGACCGACCACTCATCCCGGTCCTCCAGTGAGGTAGATAACTGCCCTCCCGGTTGTCTATCTCCGCGCCGCCGGTCGCCCCCCCTTTTCCGGCGGCGCGTCCGCCATTTATCTTCTCAACCCGCACCTCACAGGAGCACCCTTTGAAACCGTTTGATGAAATGCTGACAATCGGCGGAGGCGTTCGCAGGCCTTACGAAATGCTCAAGACCTGGCTGGACGGGCAGGAGCCTGCAAATCTGGCCCGAAAGGCGCTTGACGCCGAAGGCGTCTTTCGCAAAACCGGTATCACCTTCGCTGTTTACGGTCAGGAGGAGGCGGCAGAACGACTGATCCCCTTTGACATTATCCCGCGCATCATCCGTGGCGAAGAATGGCGGCAACTGTCGCAAGGCATCGAGCAGCGCGTGCTCGCTCTCAACGCCTTCCTCGATGACATCTATCACGGGCAGGAAATTGTCCGGGCCGGCATCGTCCCGCAAGAACTCATCACTCGCAACGAAGCCTTCTTGCCTCAGATGAAGGACTTCCGTCCGCCGGGTGGCGTCTACACGCACATTATCGGCACCGATATCGTCCGCACCGGAGAAAACCAGTTCTACGTGCTGGAAGACAACGCCCGCACGCCGTCAGGCGTTTCCTACATGCTGGAAAACCGCGAGACGATGATGCAGCTGTTTCCGGAATTGTTTCAGCAGAACAGGATCCAGCCCGTTGAATCCTACCCGCAGCTTCTGCGCCAGTCGCTGGCGGCGGTAGCACCGCCGGGTGGGGACCAGGACAATCCCACTATCGCAGTGCTTACCCCTGGCATCTATAACTCGGCTTATTACGAGCATTCCTTTCTGGCCGACATGATGGGCGTCCAGCTTGTCGAGAGCAGCGATCTCAAGGTGATTGACGGACGTGTCACGATGCGCACGACAGAGGGCTTTCGCGCCATCGACGTGCTGTACCGCCGTATCGACGACGCCTTCCTTGACCCCCTGTCGTTTCGGCCCGATTCGATCCTGGGCGTACCTGGCATCATGGACGTCTATCGTGCCGGTAAGATCACCATCGCCAATGCGCCGGGAACCGGCATTGCCGACGACAAGGCGATCTATTCCTACATGCCCGAGATCGTCGAATTCTACACTGGCTCGAAAGCTCTGCTGGAGAACGTGCCCACCTGGCGCTGCTCGGAGGCCGATAGCCTCAAATACGTCCTGGAACATCTGGCCGAGCTCGTTGTCAAGGAGGTCCATGGCTCCGGCGGCTACGGCATGCTGGTCGGTCCGACCGCCTCGACCAAGGAACGGGAGGATTTCGCGGCGAAGCTGAAGGCGCGCCCAGGCAACTATATCGCCCAACCGACGCTTGCGCTTTCCACAACACCGATCATGACGGAAAAGGGTCTGGCGCCGCGCCATGTCGACCTCAGACCCTTCGTGCTCGTCTCCGACAAGGTCCGCATCACGCCCGGCGGCCTGACCCGCGTCGCTCTGAAGGAGGGTTCGCTGGTGGTGAACTCCAGCCAGGGCGGCGGCACAAAGGACACCTGGGTGCTGGACGACTGAACTTCGCCTGTCGCTGAAGCCGAACCCCACTCAAAATAGATGCGCCCTGGATAGCCTCGGATTGCGAGGTAAAGACCTGGGTGGAAAGCAGAAAGGAATTGCAAGAATGCTTCTTGGACGAACAGCAAGCGGTCTGTACTGGATGCATCGCTATATCGAGCGTGCCGAGAATATCGCCCGCATCATCGACGCCGGCCTGCGAATGGCCCTGACAAGTTCGGCGGGCGTGATGGAAGAGTGGAAATCCGTCGTGATCTGCTCAGGAACCGAAGCTGGCTTTCGCGAAAAATATACGGATTACACAGCCGCAGCCGTCACGGACTATCTTTTGCGCGATATGGACAATCCCTCCAGCGTTCTTGCCTGCATCGAGGCCGCCCGCTCAAACGGGCGTATGGTGCGCACGGCGTTGACCCGCGAGGTCTGGGAAACACTCAACGAAATATGGATGAACCTCAAGGTGGCATTATCAGAGAGGTTTGCCGAAAGCGAGCTGCCGGGCACCCTTGACCGGATCAAGCGAGAGATGGCGCTGATCCGCGGCACTTTCCATGGCACCATGCTGCGCAATGAAATCTTCGACTTCGCCAGCATCGGCACATTTATCGAAAGGGCCGACAACACGGCGCGTATTCTCGACGTCAAGTATCATGTGCTCCTGCCTTCGGTGTCGGCTGTGGGAAGTGCCCTCGACAATCTCCAGTGGGAATCGATCTTGCGGTCTGTCTCCGCTCACCGGTCATACCGATGGGTTTACGACGGCCAGTACAAATCGCGCAATGTTGCGGACTATCTGATCCTGAACGGCCGGATGCCACGTTCATTGCAGTTCTGCTACCGCAACATCGTGCAGCATCTTTCCTATTTATCCGAAGACTATGGAATCGACAGATCTTGCCACCATGTAACAGCTGACACGCTTGCCATGCTCAAGGACAGGACAGTCGACCAGATATTCGAGTTGGGGCTGCACGAATTCCTGACGGATTTCATCAAGCAGAACAATCGGCTCGGGAACGAGATCTCCGAAAACTACAACTTCACGTGAGATTGTCTCCGGGAGGGAGCTCATCTTCGCCCGTATCGCGGCCTGTTGATTGTCTTCGGTGAATGTGAGTGGGCCTCCGCAAGGCGACACACCACGGCCGCCCTTTACTGTCTGTCAGGTGACTAAATGGTGAGACTTGTGGCCTTGTTTTCCCGGGAGTCAGCGCAAACCGCATATAGACGACCGGCGGTGCGGAGCACTGGCCGGGACGGTAACCAGGGGCGCCCGAATCGAAATCCGCCTGGGCGCTCCAGTTGATCAACAGCCTGGTAATCTCGTATTATTGCGACAGCCTTGTAACGCGTGCGGCAAGCTCTGCTCTGTTTGAGCAGCCCATCTTCTCAAGGCAGCGTGTAAGATGCGTTCGCACCGTCGCAAAGCCGATATTGAGCACACGAGCAATGTCTTTGTCAGAGCAGCCGCGTGAGATGAGAAGCGCGACGTCTCGCTCGCGATCGGTCAGAGCGGAGAGTGTGACGTCAGGCGCGGCAGAGAGCGCGCGCTTGAGCAGTGGTGCAAGGACCTTTAACAAGCCAATTTCACGGTCCGCGAAGTCCGGTTGGCGTTTGGTACGCCAGATGCGCAGATCCGCCAGTGCCCGTCCGTTATCCTTGAGGAAGACATTGATGCCATGATCTAGTCCGTCCTTCATCAGAAAGTCGTTGAAGAACTCCGTCTTCCTCAAATCCGGTTTTGAAATCACCTCATCGACATAGGCCGGGCGCCACAGACTGCGCAATTGCCGGGTCATCGGGTCGCGGTACTGGAACCAGTTCCTGTAAGCCTTGATACTGTCAGGGGACTGGTTGATCACGAAAGGATCGTCATAGCAGCTTATTTTTGGATTCCATTTGTAAGACGCCAGCACATCCGCCCGCATAAGGCGCAAGATGTCGGGGAAAATAGTTTCCCTGATCTCCGCCGAACCCGGGCTTGTCAATCTTCCGACAATGTCGGCGAACAGACTTGCCTCGTCGAATGTTAGATCGAATACAGTCCCGCTCATGAGACTCCCAATAATTGGCGGAATCTTTTTTTGTCCGCTTGGTTCCCTTTTATGGAATGGAAGCAAACAACATGCCAAAGATCAAGAATTTTCGACCTGTCTGACATCACCTTCCTGACCCGTGGCGCGACAGTACCCCGGTCGCGGGACTTTCCTTAACGGGAAAACGAAAGAAAACCGGCCTTCACCAACAAAATTGCGGATGGTGGCACACCCCTCATCTCAAGTAGCCCTTCACTTGTCGAAATCTCATGCGGGGACAACCATGACACTGAAGGCATTCACATTGACCGAGGTCGCCGCCGCCATGGAGCGAGGCGTGTTCAGCGCTGAGGAGTTTGTCACCGATCTGCTGAAGAGAAAAGCAAATCGTGGCGCGATAAACGCCTTTGTGTCACTGGACGAAGAGCGGGTGCGCCTGGATGCGCGTCGGGCTGATTTGGAGCGGGCGGCCGGAAGGTTGCGTGGACGGCTGCACGGTCTACCCCTTGCGTTCAAGGACAACATCAATGTCGCCGGTTATGTTACAACGGGCGGAACACCGGCGCTTCGCAATTTCAAGCCCTTGGCGGATGCTTCGGTTGCGGCGAGACTTTTGAACGCCGGTGCGATTGCCTATGGCAAGAATGGCATGCATGAACTGGCTTATGGCGCGACCTCCGTTAATTTTGCTTACGGCACGCCGTGCAATCCTTTCGATGAAGCCCGCACCTCCGGTGGCTCCAGCGGTGGAAGCGGGGCAGCCGTTGGCGCACGGCTGGTTCCGGCTTCCATCGGAACCGATACCGGCGGCTCGGTGCGGATACCTGCCGCCTTGTGTGGGACATGGGGCTATCGCCCGACAACCGGACGTTGGCCGACTGACGGCATCGTGCCGATTTCAACGACGCGGGACACACCGGGGCCAATTACCCTCTCTGCGACAGACATGGTGCTGCTGGACAGCATTGTAACATCCTCGCCGCCAGTTTTGGCTTCACGAATAAAGGGTACCAGGCTCGGTATTCCGCATAAACATTTCTGGGACGTCGTCGATTGCGAGGTCGCCGTGGCCTGTACGGCGGCGCTTCAACAGCTCGTCGCCGAAGGTGCGGAGCTTGTCGAGGTTGATTCTCAAGCGCTCCCGGAGCCTTATTCAGCCGCCGCGATGTCGATTTCGGTCTATGAAGGAAGGCGCGCCCTATCCGCATTTCTGGCCGATCACGACATACCGTTGACTTTCGCAGAGGTTGCCGATCAGGTGGCGAGCCCCGACGTGCGCGAAATTCTTCTCGCGCAACTTGATCCGGCAACAGCCGTCGACCCCTTGGCTTACGAGACCGCTATGACGGTGCATCTTCCGGCCTTGAAGTCGGCCTATGCTGAAATATTCAAGGCCAACCGGATCGATGCGCTCGCGTTTCCCGTCTGCCGTCTGCCGGCACCGGAGTTTACCCGGTCGTCAACGGTTATAATCGATGGCAAAGGGTTTCCTGTTTTTCCGGCTCTCATTCACAATACGGATATCGGCAGTGTCGCAAGTCTTCCCGGAGTTTCCGTTCCGGTCGGCCTCACGCAGGCAGGCCTGCCCGTGGGGCTGGGGTTGGACTTTCCATTTGGACGAGATCAGGCGCTTCTGGCATTCTCGCTCGCGATCGAGACGCTTTTCCCCGTTCCTTCTCCCCCTGCATGAGGTGATGCGGCAAACGCTTGATCAAGTCCGTTTACAGCGGATGTCAGTTGCCGCCTGTCCTCAATATTGCTGATGAGGAAAAACTCGATCCGCGCTATTCTTGGCTCATTTCGTGATATTTCCAGAGGACCTCTATGAGCCACGACGATCACACGATGCCACCTTCCACACTTGCGCTTCGGATCAAGGCGATCGAAACCCTGATGATCGAAAAGGGGAAGATCGATCCCGGTGCCGTGACGGAGATCGTCGATCTGTTCCAGAACAGGCTTGGTCCACGCATCGGCGCCGGTGTCGTGGCGCGTGCCTGGTCCGATCCAGCATTCAAGACGCGCCTGCTCGAAGACGCGACAAGGACGTTGAAGGAAATGGGTGTCAGCGGCCTTCAGGGCGAGGCAATGATCATCCTTGAAAATACGCCCGAGATTCACAATGTGATCGTATGCACCCTGTGCTCCTGCTATCCTTGGACAGTGCTTGGTCTGCCGCCAACATGGTACAAGTCGGCACCTTATCGCAGCCGTATCGTTATCGAACCGAGAGCCGTGCTTGCGGAATTCGGTCTGGATATCTCCGACGACCGTGAGGTGCGCGTTTACGACAGCAATGCCGAAATCCGTTACATGGTCCTGCCTGAGCGCCCCTCCGGAACAGAGGGCTGGAGTGAGGAAAAACTGGCGGCTCTCGTGACCCGTGATTCCATGATAGGCACAGGCGTGCCGCTTGCAGTGGCGGCGATCCGAGGAGTGTGATGCCATGAGATCAATCGCCGATCTAGGCGGCATGCAGGGTTTCGGCCCGGTCAATCGTGCCGACGATGACACCAGTTTCAAAGCGGAGTGGGAGGCAAAAACATTCGCCGTTAATCTTCTTTCGCTTGCAGCTGGATGCTTCAACATCGATGAAAGCCGCTGCTCCATGGAGAGGATGCCGCCAGCCGATTACCTGACGACGTCCTATTTCGAACATTGGCTTTATTCACTTGAAGATCTGCTGATTTCCAAGGGCGTTCTAACCGAGGAGGAATATAGGACGCGGATAGCCGAACTTGCCGCAAAGGAGGCCAGTTATGCTACCTAAGGAGATGGTTGCCATCGCGATAGCCACCGGCGCCCCGACGCTGCGCACAGTCGACACCGTTCCGAAGTTCAAGGTGGGCGATGACATCATGACGACCAACGACAGCGTCTCCACCCATACCCGTTTGCCCGGCTATGCGCGCGACAAGCGCGGAACCGTCGTCGGATATGAAGGCGCGCACATATTCCCGGATGCACATTCGGCTGGACTTGGAGAATGTCCCGATCATCTTTATCGCGTCCGTTTCGAGAACACGACACTCTGGGGTAAGGGGAGTGACGGGCGTGGGGCCGTGTATCTGAGCCTTTGGGAAAGCTACCTGTTACGTGGGGAAGTATCGTGATGGCAGATGATTTGGCAATCGATCCGCGATGGCTCGACAATGGCCCGGCCTTTTCCGAGCCATGGCAGGCAGAAGCCTTTGCGTTGACCATGCAATTGTCGCGCGCCGGGCATTTTACATGGGCGGAATGGGTTGCGGCATTTTCGGGCGAGATCACGACCTCTCCCCAAGAGGAAGGCGAAGACATCAACACGGCCTATTATCGACAATGGATGCAGGCTCTGGAAAAGATCGTCGGGCATCGCGGCATGACGACAGATGATGAGGTGGCCGATTATCAGGAACATTGGCGGCGTTCCTATTTCCACACCGAACACGGCAAGCCCGTTGAGTTCCGCAAGGGGCTAGCGCCCATCCCGCCCGGGGCGCTGGAAGAGCTCGATCACGAGCATGACCATCACCACCACGAACATTGCCACGCCGGTGACCACGAAACGCATTCCGGTCCGGTTGCCGTGAGCCCTGCGCGCCGGCAAGCTTCGTCATAACTGTTCTGCAAAGACCCGCCGACCTGAATGGATGATCGTGGTGCCGAAAGGTTCCGCATTGGTCTTCCTATTTGATTTAAAACGGGAAAGTCTTGGCGGTGCGGGTGCCCGATTATCCACAAAACTGTTGATCCCCGATCTCTGGCGCCGCTCCTACTATGCTGAAGCCGGTCCCCGCAAGTAGCCGTGCTGCGGCGAACTTGCGACCGTAAAACCGCAGTGCGGCAAGAAAAAATCGACAGAGGAAGAACCATGACATTTTCGCACAACAACATGAGGCTGACCCGACGCAAGTTCCTTCACGCCGTGGGAGCTGGTGCTGCCGCGGGTGCGGCAACGTCCGTTCTGCCGGCTCCGGCTATCGCTGCCAGCCCGACGATCAAGATCGGCTATATCAGCTCGAAGACCGGCGCGCTGGCACCGTTTGCAGAGGCGGATCCTTTCATTCTTGCCAAGGTCCGCGAGGTGCTGAAGGATGGGCTTGTCAATAACGGCAAGACCTACAAGGTCGAGATCAGCGATATCGATGACCAGTCGAATTCTGATCGTGCCGCCACCTCGGCAAGCCAGTTGATCAATAATGACGGCATCCATCTCATGCTCGCGCAGGGGGCGCTGACCAACGTTCCGGTCGCCTCGCAATGTGAGACTGCGGGCGTGCCGGGCATCACCACGATGGACCCATGGCAGGGCTGGATGTTCCCGCTGAAGGGGACGCCGGATGTTGGTTTCAACTATGTAAACCACTTCTTCTGGGGCATTGAGGACATCATCTCAACCTTCATCGGTATGTGGGACCTGCAAAGCACCAACAAGAAAGTCGGCACCGCCTGGTCCAACGATCCGCCTGGCAAGGTCTTTGGTAATACCGAAATCGGTTTTCCAGCGTCGCTTGGCAAGGGCGGTTATTCGATTGTCGATGTCGGTGAATTCCAACCGGGCGCGGACGACTTCTCCCGGCAGATCGTCGCTTTCCGCGATGCTGGTTGCGATATCGTGACGGGTCTCTTCTCCCCGCCGGAATGGGCAGTGTTCTGGCGTCAGGCGCAGCAGCTCGGTTTCAAACCAAAGATCGCAACGCCGGCCAAGGCGCTGCTCTTTCCTGCCGGAATAGAGGCGCTCGGCAAGACCGGCGACGGGATGTCTACCGAAATCTGGTGGACGCCAGGCTATCCGTTCAAGTCCACATTGACGGGCCAGTCCTGCGGCGAGATTGCGGCGGAGTATTCCAAGTCGTCGAGCAAGCGCTGGACACAGCCGATCGGCGTGGTCCATGCCCTGTGGGAACTGGGCATCAACGCACTGAAGAACGCGGCTGATCCAACCGATCCGGATGCCATACAGGCGGTCATAAAATCGACCAAAATGACGACGGTCGTCGGCGATATCGACTGGGCCGGAAGCCCGATCAAGAACGTTGCCAAGCTCAAGATTGCCGGTGGCCAGTGGCGTCTCCAGCCCGACGGCACCTACGATTTGAAGGTCACCTACAACAAGAACGCCCCTGAGGTTCCAGTCCAGGCCGACTTTACGATGGACCTGGCGCGGAAGGCTGGGTGATGGTGGCATCTGACGCGATCAGGGCGCTCACCGTCGAAAATGTCGTGAAGTCCTATGGCGGACCGACCGTATTGGACGGTGTCAGCATTGCGATCGATCCCGGGAAAATTCTCGGGATCATCGGTCCCAACGGTTCCGGCAAGACCACGCTCTTCAGCGTGATTTCCGGTGCTTTTACGCCTTCTTCCGGCAAGATTTTCCTCGCCGGCCGGGACGTCACCGGCCTTGGAGCTTCCGCACGTGCTATTGTCGGCATCGGGCGAACCTTTCAGGTTCCGCAAACCTTCTCGCATATGTCGGTCTACGAGAATGTGCTTGTTGCCGTCGAGTTTGCTGGGGGACTAAAGGGCCGTGAAGGGGAGGGGGCGGCGCTTCAGGCGCTGAAAATCTGCGGGCTTGAGAGCCGCGGAGATCTAATCGCCGGGGGGCTGCCGCTGCTTGACCGCAAGCGTCTCGAGCTTGCCCGCGCGCTGGCCACGAAGCCCACCGTTCTTTTGCTGGACGAAATCGCCGGAGGATTGACCGACGAGGAGGCCGCGGACGTCGCGACCATTGTTAAAGCGCTGGCAGCAAGCGGAATTGCGATTATCTGGATCGAACATCTCGTGCATGTGCTCACCCATGCCGCCGACGAAATCGCAGTCCTTGGTGAAGGGCGCATCATCGCGCAGGGCGAACCGCATGAAACAATGCAGATGCCCAAGGTAAGGCAAATCTATCTCGGTATGGAGCCTGACATCGATGATCTTGATCAATGACCTCAGGGCGGCCTATGGGCCGCTGCCCGTTCTGTTCGGCATCGACCTCAGCGTAGCACGCGGCGAAACGCTGGCGCTGATAGGCGCAAACGGCGCGGGTAAGACCACGACTTTTGCGGTGATGACGGGCCGTTTGAGGCCTCAGACGGGCAGCGTTTCGGTCAACGGCCGAGATATTGCCGGACTGACACCGATGGACATCGTCGGTCACGGAGTGGCACTCGTTCCCGAGGGTAGACAACTCTTTCCGAGTCTCACCGTGGAGGAAAACCTGCTGGTCGGCGCGCATTCGCGGCGGCCGGGAGGATGGACCCGGGAGCGTGTCTACGAGATTTTTCCGACCGTTGCCGAATTCCGCAAGCGGCCGTCGACGGCGCTATCGGGAGGTCAACAGCAACTGGTTGCTATCGGTCGTGCACTCATGTCCAACCCCGGGGTTCTGCTCTGCGACGAACTCTCGCTCGGCCTGTCTCCGGCAGCCGTCGATACCGTCTACGCTGCGCTTCAGAAGCTGCGGGGGGAGGGGCTCACAACCGTCATCGTCGAGCAGGACATTGCCCGCGCCCTTTCCGTCTCGGATCGCTTTGCGTGCATGCGCCACGGGCAGATCGCGTTGTCGGGTCCGTCTGCCACCGCGGACAGGGCCGAGATCTCAAACGCCTATTTCGGGATGCGTTGATATGCTGGAAACCTTGATCAATGGCGCGTTGGTCGGCGCACTTTATGGCCTTTACGGCCTCGGTCTGTCGCTCTGTCTCGGCCTCATGCGGCAGATCAACCTTGCGCATGGTGATTTTATCGTCTTCTCCGCCTTCCTCGCCCTGCAACTCATGAGCCATTTCGGGCTTCACCCCCTTCTGGCGCTGCCGGTGGTTGTGCCCGTTATGTTTGCGGTTGGCTGGGCCTTGCAGCGCTTCATCATCGAAAGGACGCTTGGGCGCGGCGAGATGCCACCTATTCTGGTGACGTTCGGGCTTTCTGTCATTCTCCAGAATGTCATGCTCGAACTTTTCAGTGCCGATACCAGGAGCCTTGATCCTGGCGCACTTGGAACCGCGGCAGTCAATTTCGGCTCGGTGGCGATCGGCGTTCTGCCGCTCCTCACATTTGCGGTGTCGATCGTCATTTTTGCACTTACGGCGGCGGTCTTCGGCGGTACGCGCTTCGGCCGCGCGGTTCGCGCGACGTCGGACAATGAAGCTGTTGCGCAGCTGATGGGGATAGGGACGCGGAAAGTCTTTGCCACTGCCATGGGCTTAGCGCTCGCCATCTCCGCCATCGCTGCGATCTTCTATGGTATGCGTGGCACTTTCGACCCGTCGACGGGTCCGGAACGTATGCTCTTTGCATTTGAAGCCGTGATCCTCGGCGGGCTCGGCTCGATCTGGGGAACGCTTGCCGGTGGCATTGTTCTGGGTATTGCCCAGGCGGCGGGCACCTTCATTACCCCGAGCCTCGGGCCACTTGTCGGCCACATCGTCTTCCTCATCGGCCTCTTGTTGATGCCGGGTGGCCTCTTTACCAAAAGGATACGTGTATGACGCTCGCTTCGCCTCTTGCCCGGTCTCTCGTGGCTGTAGGTTTTCTTGCCGCGGTGCTGTTGGCCATACCGTTTACAGGCTCCCGATACGCTCTCTTGCTAACGACCGAAATTGCAGCGGTTCTGGCAATTGCTCTCATGTGGAACCTGCTTGCGGGCTTTGGCGGTATTGTTTTCATGGGCTTTCAGGTCTTCATCGGCATCGGTGGATACACGCTCTTTATCGCCGCCAACGGGTTCGGCATGTTACCGTTTCCCTTCGTGTTGCTGTCTGCGGTCGTCTGCGCAGGCTTCGCATTGCTGATCACACCCGTTCTTTTTCGCCTTTCGGGTGCTCAGCTCGCCATAGGATCCTGGGTCATTTCGGAAGTCGTCAGACTGATCGTCTATCATACTGGGCTTCTCGGCGGCGGCGGTGGAATTGCACTGACGGCTGTACGCGGTGTTGATCGTTCCGTCAGGCTTTTTGCAACCTATGGCACAGCTGCCGCCATCTTGTTGATCGCGCTTCTGACCTGCGTCGGGCTGATGCGAAGCCGATTCGGTCTCGCCTTGCGCGCGATGAAGGACAGTCCACTTGCTGCCGAAGCGATGGGCGTGACGATTCGCAAAACGCAAACCTATGTCCTGCTCATCGCAGCCGCGATCGGCGGTGCAGCCGGAGCCTGCTACTATATGGTTGCCCTGCAAGTGAGTCCGACTGCCGGATTTTCAATGAACTGGATGGCTATCATACTCTTTGCGGTAATCCTCGGCGGGATTGGAACGCTCGAAGGCCCGATCGTTGGCGTCGCCATTTACTTCTTATTGCGCGAAACGATGGGCAATATCGGATCGCTCTACTTCATCATCCTTGGCGTCCTGGCGATCGGCGTGACATTGTTCGTCCCGGGTGGAGCCTGGGGACTGTTGAAGTCTCTGATCAAGATCGATCTGCTCCCCATTCGTCGTCAAATGCGTGAGGTAGGGCGTAGCGTTTGACCCTCCTGTAATTCCCATCGAACGGTCACTTCAACGATGCAAGCCTGCGAATGATTGGCCGGCGTTACGCATGGTAACCGTGGGGCTTCGCCCCTTTCCGGTGTCAGAGGCGTGGCGTCTCTCCATCAACGATAGCCAGCAGGCCGGCCAGCGTTGCCGTCACCGGGGTGGCGACGCCAAGTCCGGTACCTGCCTTGCTGACTGCTCCGGTAATTGTGTTTATCTCCATGCGTCGACCCGCAAGCCGGTCCTGCAACATGGATGGCTTGTGCTGTCGATGATTGGCGAAGGCATGTTCCACCGACTGGCGAATATGATCCGCATTAATGGCGAGGCCCTTGGCCGTCGCAACCGCTACAACTTCGTCTAGAATCGTGAAGACGATCGCGCGGGTCTCCTGCCGGTCGCCCATCTCGCCAACGGTCAATCCGGTGATGGCCGCGAGTGAGTTGAGGGCGGAATTGAAGGCGAGCTTTTCCCATATCGCCGCTTCAACGTCGGGATCGAGCTTGCAGTTGAGCCCGGCCCTGTCCAGAGCGCTGCCAATCGCTTTCAGTCTCTCCGACACTTGGCCATTCGCAGCCCAAATCTTGATCTCACCTTCGCCAGGAACGTTGATAAATCCAGGCTCAATCAGAGTGGATGGCCAGTTGGTCATGCCCATGACGATGCGGTCGCGATCCACAAAGGGCTCAATTGCCTCGACGTTGCCAATCCCGTTCTGCACAGTCAGCGCCCAGGTGTCTGGACCGATCAGGTGTTTCGCGGCTTCCATGGCAGATGTGGTGTGCATGCCTTTGGTAAAAACGATTAGGAGTTCGAAAGCATCCGTATAGCGATCTGCCGGCCCAACCGGAAGGCGATAGGACTTGTCCCCGAAAAGGCCGGATACCCGAAGCCCGCCGCCGTCAACTGCCTCGATCGTTGCCTGTGATACTTCGATCAGTGCGACGTCATTATCCTGATTTGTCAGGCGCGCGGCGAACAAGCCCCCCATGGCGCCAGCTCCAATTACGCCGATCTTCATCTCTCTCTCTCTCTCCCTGATTGTATGGCCCCGGTTCAGCCGTGCTTCAATGAAGTAGCTTCGGCGAATTGGTTTGTAATCCAATATTTGGATATCAAACTATCTTGCGCAAGCGGAATTTTCTGCATAAGCTTCTGTCAGGCAATAGGGGAGGCAGGCTGGCTGGAAGGGGATTGGTAACAGTTCCTGCCAGGAACCGGCGGATCCAAAGCCGCCTTCGGAGGAGGAAAACCATGGATGAGATTCAGCTATTAATAAATAACGAGGACCGCGCAGCGCTTGCGGGCGGTATATACGAGCGCATTGATCCTGTAACCGGCCAGGTAGCGACCAAAGCAGCGGCAGGTCAGGTGGAAGACGCCAAATCCGCCGCAGACGCCGCTGCCGCTGCCTTCGCGCAGTGGTCCTCTACGGGGCCGGGCGAACGACGCAAGCTGCTTCTGAAAGCTGCCGATATCATGGATTCCAAGGCAGGCGAATTTATCCGTCTGATGACGGCTGAAACTGGCGCCACGGCGCCCTGGGGTGGCTTCAACACCATGTTCGCAGCCAATATCCTGCGCGAGGCCGCGGCGATGACAACGCAGATCTCCGGTGAAATCATCCCGTCCGATAAGCCAGGCACACTGGCCATGGGCGTGCGCCAAGCCGCCGGCGTTTGCGTTGGCATCGCGCCCTGGAACGCACCTGTCATCCTCGGCACGCGTGCCATCGCCATGCCGTTGGCCTGCGGCAACACGGTCATTTTAAAGGCTTCCGAACTATGCCCGGGCACCCACCGCCTGATCGGGGAGGTACTGCGCGAGGCGGGCCTTCCCAAAGGTGTCGTGAACATCGTCACGAATGCGCCGGAAGATGCAGCCAAGGTTGTGGAGGCATTGGTTGCCCATCCGGCGGTCAAGCGCATCAACTTTACCGGCTCAAGCCGCGTCGGCAAGATCATCGCCAAGCTCGCGGCCGAACATCTGAAACCCGTTCTGCTGGAACTTGGCGGCAAGGCGCCATTCCTCGTTCTAGATGACGCGGATCTTGATGCGGCTGTCAACGCAGCGGCTTTCGGTGCCTACATGAACCAGGGCCAGATTTGCATGTCGACAGAGCGGATCATCGTCGACTCCAAAGTGGCGGACACCTTTGTGGAAAAGCTCGCGGCCAAGGCGAGAGCGCTCCCGGCAGGTGATCCGCGCGGTCACGTCGTTCTCGGCTCACTCGTGACGCCTGAGGCGGCCGAGCGGGTCCAGGAAATGGTCGATGACGCCGTTGCCAAGGGCGCGGCACTCGTGGCCGGTGGCAAGCGCAACGGTTCCATCATGGAAGCGACGCTTGTCGATCACGTGACGCCTGATATGCGGATCTATTCCGAGGAATCCTTCGGTCCCGCCAAGAGCGTGATCCGCGTCAACGGTGACGAGGAGGCGATCCGTGTTGCCAACGATACGGAATATGGTCTGTCGTCTGCGGTCTTCAGCCGGAATGTCGAGCGCGCCATGGCGGTCGCCCGGCGGATTGAAAGTGGAATTTGCCATATCAACGGTCCCACCGTCCACGACGAGGCGCAGATGCCATTTGGCGGCGTCAAGGCTTCGGGTTACGGTCGGTTCGGCGGTCGTGCGGCGATTGCCGAGTTCACCGATCTGCGTTGGATAACGGTGGAAGACGCGCAGCAGCATTATCCGTTCTGACATATTCCGGAGAGTATTTGTGAGACCATCAGCCAAATCCGTCGAGGATACCCCGAGCCAAAGCGACAGCGACCCTCTCATTCCTGAAGCCTTCAGGGATGTCATAGGATATCACTTGCGCGTGGCCCAGGAAGTCTCGTTTCAGGCATTCAGCGCAATGCTGGAAAAGACGGATCTCAAGCCGGGTTGGTACTCGATCCTCACGATCCTTTCCGAATATGAGGAGTTGACCCCTTCAGAATTGAGCAAGGTGTGCGGCCGGGACCGCTCCACGCTGACTTCAACGCTGAAGGGACTCTCCATTCGCGGCCTCATCGAACGGCGGCAAAATCCGGATGATCAGCGCAGCTACAGCGTCAGCCTTACCAAAGCCGGGCGCGAGATGCATTCGCGACTACATGCTTTCGCGCAAGAGCATGACCGCCGCCTCGATGAGATCGTCGGCAAGGACAAGGACCTTCTGGTAGCAATCCTGGCGAGGATCGTCGGTTCATTCGGTAAGGGCTGAACCGGCGCGGCGGGATCATCACAGGCCTACGGCCAGCTGACCGCCGAAAACCGGGAGACATTTCGACATACGGGAATTCCCGTTCAATTCGGTTTCCGAGGAGGAGCCGGAAACGCCAGCGGCTTGCCCGCAATTTTCAGCAAGGGAGGAAGACATGCTGAACAGAATTTTCAAAGGTGGCCTGATGATCGCCGCACTGGGACTGGCATCCGCTTCGGCAGGCGCGGTCCCGCCCGCCGTCGCGGCAGATAATCCAATCCATCTGAAGATATCGCTTTGGGTTCCGCCAACCCATCCGCTCGTCAAATCGGCGCAGGAATGGGCAGACAGCATCGCAAGGGATTCCGGCGGCTCTATAACGTCGTCGATCTTCCCTGCCGAACAGCTCGGCAAGGCGTTCGACCACTATGACATGGTGCGCGACGGGATTGCCGATGTGGGTTATGTCAGCCCAGGCTACCAGCCCGGCCGCTTCCCCTTCATCAACGCGGCCCAGCTTCCGTTCACCGTGGCCAACGCCACTGGTGGAACGGCAGCGGTGGATGGCTGGTATCGCGAATATGCGCACACAGAGATGGCAGACACGCATTTCTGCCTCGCCTTTGTTCACGATCCGGGCACCTTGCATTCCGTCAAAAAGGTTGTGCTGCCCGAAGATTTCAAGGGACTGAAGGTTCGCCCGGCGCAGCAGACTGTCGGCGAAATGGTGACGCTTCTCGGCGGAACGAACGTGCAGGCGTCTGCACCGGAATCGCGTGACGCTCTGGAACGCGGCATTGCCGACGCCATCACCTTTCCTTGGAACTCCGTGTTCCTGTTCGGGATAGACAAGGTCACGAAATATTCGATCGATGTCCCGCTCTATACCACGGCCTATACCTGGTCGATGAACAAGGACGTTTACGACAATGCGTCCGCCAATCAGAAGAAGGTGCTCGATGCCCATTGCAACACCGAATGGGCAGTCAAATTGTCCTCCGCCTGGACCGCGTTCGAGAATGCCGGTCATGCCCGCATGAAAGCTGCGTCCGGTCACGAAGTGGTTGAGCTGACTTCGGAACAGCTCGAGGCGTGGCGCAAGGCAGTGTCTCCGTTGCAGGGCAAATGGGAAAGCCAGGTGACGGCAAAGGGCGGAAACCCTGCCGAGGTTCTCGGGAAACTGAAGAAGAATCTGACCGACAACAAGGCCGCGTTCTGAGGCAGTTCCGGCCGGTCCCGTGCGGGGCCGGCCCATCGCTCACGGCAATTGGGAGGAAGCCATGACGCCTGAAACACATGAAAGCCCCGCAGCCACCATTACGGAACCCAGGAACCACATGGATCGCTTCATTGCCGGCATAGAGTGGATCGCGGCCGGTTTTGTCGGTCTGGTGGCCGCTGATATCTTCATTTCGGTTATGCTCCGGTACTTTTTTTCCTATGCGATCCCGGACGGTTACGATTTCGGCCGCATGTTTCTCGGTATTCTCATCTTCTGGGGTATCGCCGCTACCAGCTATCGTGGCGCCCATATCACCGTCGATCTCGTCTGGGAAAATGCCAGCCCGAAATACAAGCGCTGGATCGATGTTTTTGCGACGCTGGTGCTGCTGTTCGTCGTGACCGTGCAGACGATCATGTTGTTCGACAAGGTGGTCCAGACCCGAGCCCAGCATGTGCTCACCTACGACCTTCAGCTTCCGGTGTGGCCATTCTTTCTCATTGCCTGGCTTGGTGATGTCGCCGCCGTTCTGCTCATTGCAGTGCGCACCTTCCGTCTCGTGTTTTATCCGCAAAGCGTGAATGTGGATCACGCCGACAATCCGGTGGAGTGATGCCATGACACAGAATTTCGTAGCCGTAGCCGGATTTTTCGCACTCTTTGCGCTGATGCTGTTGCGCGTTCCCGTTGGCATGGCGATGGGCCTTGTTGGCGTAACCGGTTTTGGCGTGATCGCGGGCTTTGGCCCGGCCCTGAAACTGATTGGCCAGACGTCCATGCGCACCGTAACGGATTATACGTTCGGCGTTATTCCGATGTTTCTTCTGATGGGCGCCTTCGTTTCCAACTCTGGCATGAGCCGCGAACTTTTCCGGGCGGCCAATACGTTCATCGGTCATTTAAAGGGCGGCCTGGGGTTGGCAACAATCCTCGCATGCGGTGGCTTTGCCGCAATTTCTGGTTCATCGGTCGCGACAGCTGCGACCTTCTCGACAGTCGCCTATCCAGAAATGCGGCGGCTGAAATATCCCGAGACTTTTGCGGCCGGCACGATTGCGGCTGGAGGCACACTGGGTGCCATGTTCCCGCCTTCGACCGTCCTCGTGGTTTACGGCATTATCACCGAGCAGGATATCAGCAAGCTGTTCATGGCAGGCCTGATCCCGGGCATCATTGCGATCCTTATGTATATGACGACCATTGTGATCATCGGTCTTGTGCGCCCCAACCTGTTGCCGGCCGCCCCCAAGAGCTCGTGGAAAGAAAGGCTGGATGCCATCAAGGACATATGGGCGCCGCTCACCCTGTTCCTTTTCGTCATCGGCGGTCTTTATGGTGGTCTCTTCACACCGACGGAAGCGGGTGGCGTTGGCGCCGGCGGTGCATTCATTATCGGTGTTTTGCGGCGCAGGCTCGACAAGGAGAAGATCCTCACCTCGTTGCTGCACGCGACACGCACGGCAGCAGCAGTTTTCACGGTACTGATCGGCGCGCTGATCTTTGGGTATTTCCTGACGATTACCGGGACGCCGCAAAAGGTCACAGAGTTTCTGGGTGGTCTCGGCCTTGGTCCCTATGGCGTGCTGGCGTTGATTCTCGTGATGTATCTCGTGCTGGGCTGCCTCATGGACGCAATGGCGATGATCATCCTGACGGTTCCGATCGTCTATCCCGTTATCGTCTCGCTTGGTTTCGATCCCATCTGGTTTGCGGTCATTATCGTCATGACGGTGGAACTCGGCCTGATTTCTCCACCGGTCGGCATGAACGTGTTCGTCATCAAGAGCGTCGTGCCAGAGCTGACATTTTCCCGCATCTTTCGGGGGGTGTCACCCTTTATCATCACGGACTTCCTTCGCCTGGGGCTGCTGGTAGCCTTCCCGATCCTGGCGACATGGCTTCCGTCCTATCTCTGAAATACGAAAGTGAGCCAATTCATGACGGACACAAAGTCTGCTACAATTACCGCCGGAGGCGCTCTGCTGGCGCGCCTGAAGGCCGTTGGCGTCGATTACATCTTCGCCAATTCAGGCACGGATTTCCCGCCGATCATCGAGGGGCTGGCGGAAGCGTCAGCCAAGCAGATCCCGTTGCCCAAAGCGATCGTCATTCCCCACGAAAATGCGGCCATGGGCATGGCGCACGGCTATTATCTGGCGACGGGACGTGCGCAGGCGGTAATGGCGCACACCAACGTCGGCCTCGCCAATTGCGCCATCGGCGCAATCAACGCTGCTACCGAACACGTTCCGATGCTGCTTTTTTCCGGACGGACGCCCGTCGTGGAGAAGGGGCGGCTTGGTGCACGAACCGTACCCATTGGCTGGGGCCAGGAAATGCGCGACCAAGCGGCGATGATCCGCGAAACTGTTAAATGGGACTACGAGCTGAAATTCCCTGAACAGGCCGTTGACATCGTTGACCGTGCCTTCGCGGTTGCGAATTCCACGCCGCGTGGACCGGTCTATTTAAGCCTGCCGCGTGAGGTGCTCTGCGAGCCGTGCCCTTCGGACCAGCTCGATGCGTCGGCAACCATTGCGGCAGCCAGAGCGGGGCCGCGCCGCGCCGACATCGAGGCGGCTGCAAAACTTCTCAGCCAGGCACAAACCCCGCTGATCATCGCGCAGCGCGGCGCGGGTTCACCCGAAGGATTTGCAGCATTGTCCCGCCTTGCCGAGGATTGGGGTATTGCGACTTGCCAATATTGGGCGATCCAGCTCGCCGTGCCGACCGACCATCCCATGGCAGTAGGCGGCGACCCTGCCAACTGGCTCGCGGAAGCCGATCTCGTACTGGTAATCGATAGCCTGGCTCCATGGTCCCCGGACATTCACCTACTAAAGCCGGGCTGCAAGGTCATTCATATCGGCGAAGATCCGCTTTATGCGCGCTTCCCGGTTCGCAATTTCCCCTGCGATCTGGCACTTGTCGGCGATACGGACGAAATTATCATCGATCTGGCTGCCGCAGTTTCCGGCTTCCTGCCGGAGACTGAAAAAGTTCGCGATGCTCGACGCGCCAAGATCGCAATCGCGTCGTCCAAGCGCCGCGCGACGATCCTTGAACGTGCTGCGGCAGGCCGAGGCCCAGTGATGACCAAAGCGTTTGTCAGCACCTGCCTGTCCAGAGCGATCGAGGGAATGGACGCGGCAGTGTTTTCAGAGCTGGGCGCGCCGCTCGAGGAACTGACTTTGCACTCGGCCGACACCTGGTTTCAGGAACCGCATTCTGGTGGCCTCGGCTGGTGCTTCCCCGCGGCGCTCGGCATGAAACTTGCGCAGCCTGACAGGCTGATCGTCGCCACGATGGGTGACGGCTCCTACATGTTTTCCAATCCGGTTGCCTGCCATCAGATAGCAGAAGCGGCGGAAATTCCACTCCTTGTTCTGGTTCTCAATAACTCGGAATGGGGGGCGGTGCGTCAATCCGTGCTCGGCGTTTATCCGGACGGGTATGCCTCGAAGGCAAACACCATGCCGCTGGTTTCGCTTACGCCGACACCGGACTTCACCAAAGTGGCGGCTGCGAGCCGGGCCTGGACCGCCCGGGTCGACCGAGCAGAGGAGCTCGACGCAGTTCTGGCGGCCGCGATCGAACAGGTGACGACACACAAAACCCAGGCTCTCGTCGAAATACGGATCGCGCCCTGATGAGCCTTCTCAACGTCGAAGAATATAGGCAGGAGGCGAAGCGACGGTTACCGCGCTTTGTCTTTGACTATCTGGATGGTGGCGCGGAAGACGAGATCGCGCTCGAGGGTAACCGCAGCGCCTACGAGGCGATAAAAATGACGCCGCGACTGCTTAATGATGTCGCGGTTCGCGATCAGAGCATCGACTGGTTCGGACGACGCCTGCCGATGCCGGTCGTTATCGCGCCGACCGGCCTTAACGGCCTCTACCGACGTGACGGTGATATTTTGCTTGCCAGGGCAGCTTCCAGATTGGGTATCCCTTTCACGCTGTCAACGGCCTCGAATAATTCCATCGAGGAAGTCGCCAAAGCGTCGAACGGAGATCTGTGGTTCCAGCTTTATGTGATGAACCGCGATTTCGCGGACCAGCTTGTGGATCGGGCGCTCGCGGCGGACTTCAGCCATCTGGTTCTGACCGTGGATGTTGCGATGGGCGGCAAACGGGAGCGTGATGAGCGGAACAATTTCGTGATGCCATTCCGTCTTCGTCCGAGAACAGTCGCCAACGTCCTTTGCCATCCGCGGTGGCTGTGGAACGTCGGTCGTCATGGTGCGCCATCAATGGCAAATCTCGCCACTGACGTGGTCACGGATCCCAATACCCAGGCAGCACTTCTTTCCCGCAAGATGGATGCGAGCTTCGATTGGGACGATTTGAAACGTCTGCGTGACCGCTGGCCCCGTCGCCTTCTGGTGAAAGGTTTTTTACACCCGGATGATGCTGAACGCGCGGTCGGCCTCGGTGTTGATGCTGTTGTTGTCTCGAACCATGGCGGCCGTCAACTCGATATAGCGCCCGCACCTATCGACGTTCTGCCCAGCTTCTCCATTATCAACGCTCCGATCATTGTCGACAGCGGCATCCGGCGTGGAAGCGACATCGTTAAGGCGATCTCGCTGGGTGCGAGCGCGGTGATGATCGGTCGCGCTGCATTGTTCGGCCTTGCTGTTGGCGGCGAGCAGGGAGTTGTTGAGGTGATCGAACTTTTGCGACGCGAGGTTGACAGAACACAAGCGCTGTTAGGTTCAGGAAGGTTCGTCCGTTCCACTCCCGGCGATTTTTTTGAGTGATGCCGAAGGGGCGTTACATCTCGGTCAATTTCACCAGCGCAAGACGAATCGTACTCCGTACCGACGTAGCACATTCGTCGCTGACCGAAGTCGATAGACGAGACCCGTCTGCAGCTGATCACCATCGACCCGCGCACGGCGATCGGTGCCGGTGCCGCACGCCTCTGGATCAACAAGCGCGCGGGCATGGTCGTCGCAGGCCCCTGTTTTACCGCCAATGCCCGCGAGGCAGGCTGCGATCTTGCAAACGCCGGCTTGCATCCATGCCTTCCGACATCAGGGGGCGGCTATGCCGGCGATGAACCCGCTCAAGGGCCGTACAGAGGCCGATGCCCTTCGATCCTTCCCACAAACAGCGGCGTCGCTTTGCAGCTGTTGCTGCGCCCTGGTACGGCCGTCCGGGCGAAGAGCTCTTCTACGGCGTCAGGCCAGAACAGTTTATCTTTGCCGACGATGGAAGGCCGGTACAGATCTTCGTCGCTGAGCCGACAGGAGGAGCAGACAGATTATCCAAGATGGCAGGCGGGTCTCAATGAGTCCTGCCGGACTGTCAATCGGTTCAGGACACTGGAGAGCTCTGATTCCAGGCTTACCCGGTGTCCTTAACCACGTATTGGCAGAGTACTGCGGCACCTGCCACGACCCAGTCATTTGTTTGTCCTTTCGGGCTGGTTGCAGCTTGCGATCTCGAGTGCCAGTCAAGCGGTTGAATTGGACCGAAGCTGAAGCACCGCTCCGGGGTTGGTGCCGTGCCGGCAATGTCGTGAAGGGGCTACTTCAGTCGCTTAAGCAGTTCGGCGGCGACGGCCGGAGCGGAGCCGGGATTCTGGCCAGTGATCAGTTCACGGTCAGTCACGACGTTGGATGACCACGGCACCTCATTGCTGACGAAATTACCTCCCGCCGCCTGCAAGGCTGTCTGCGGATAGAACTTCATCTCGCCACCGTTCAGCAGGCCCTTGGCGATTTCTTCTTCCTGATTGCTGATGACGGTCATCTTGTAGCCTGCATAGATCCAGTCCCCGGCTCTGGCCGAACCGCTTGTCTCCAGCTTTGTGATGAAAGCCGCTGCATCGGGCAGGACCGAGAGGAGGGCGATCGGGCCATGGCAGGCAAGGGCCGTCGTCTTGCCCTTCGCATGGAAGTCGGCGAGCAACTTGCCCAGTTCAGGGCTGACCAGAAGATCCTGCATCGGGGCGTGGCCGCCCGGCACATAGACCGCATCAAATTGATCGTAACCGATCTGCTCGACCCGGGCGAGGCTGACGACCGGCGAGACGCTGCCGGACGTCAGTTTGAGCTTGTCAAGCATGGCGATGCTTTCCTGCATCGCGACCTCGTCGCCGCCGAAATACATCTTGTCCACGGAGGATTTGTCCAGCGTCGGCGCTGTACCCCTCGGGGTCGCGAAGGTAATCTCATGACCGGCCTCGGTGAGTGCCTTGACCGGCTGCATCAACTCGTTGAGATAGAAGCCGGTCTCGAAAACCTTGCCATTCTTCAAATCAAGATGGTCGGAATCGGACAGCACAACGAGGACGTTGGCGGCCTGTGCGCTGAAGGCGCTCGTTCCAAGAGCTAGCGCAAGAGCGAGAGTGCGGTTGGCTTTCATGGTTTTCTCCCTGCAAAGACCATTCCCTGCCAGCATGGCGGGGAAGGTCCATGACTTGTCGTTGGTGATGGGGTTAATGACGATTATGCGGTCAGCAGGTCGCGAAGTGCCTCGCCGACGCCAGTCGCTGACTGGGGGTTCTGACCCGTAACCAGCCTTCCGTCGACGACCACCTTCGCGGTCCAGTCGGGGGCTGGATGATGGTGCGCGCCGCGGGCGGCAAGCGTGCTGGCAAGCAGGAAGGGCACGACCTTGTCGAGCCCAACGGCGCGCTCTTCGTCATCGGTGAAGGCAGCGACATTCTTGCCGGCGACAAGATGCGCGCCGTTACTGAGCGTGATGTTGACCAGTGCGGCGGGGCCGTGGCAGACAGCGGCGACGACACCGCCTGCCTCGTAGACATCGCGGGCGACGCTGCTGACAACCGGGCTAGTCGGGAAGTCCCACATGGCCCCATGACCGCCAGCGAAGAAGATGGCGGCATAGTTTATCGGATCGACGTCGGAAAGGCGCGTCGTGTTGCGAATGGCGTTACGGAAGCCTTCGCTGTTCCAGTAGCGCCCATTGGTCCCGTCAGTGAGGTCGAGACCGTCGACGGGCGGCTCGCCGCCATCGATCGAGGCGAACTCGACCGGGATGCCGGCGGCATCGAGGACGGCGAGGGGATGGGTGACTTCGCCGAGGTAGAAGCCGGTGTTTTCACCCGTTTCACCTTTGACGCCATGGCTGGTAAGAACGAAGAGAACCGGCTTGATGTCCTCGGTTGGGCTTGTCATGATTTGCTCCTGAAATCGGGGATGACGCTTGATCGGATTCGATAACGGGAATGTATTAAAGCCCAACAGAAGGATAAATACGCCTTCAGGGAATTCATTTGTTCGCAGGAGGATGGAATGACGGGTGCAGCACACGCCGGTGCCACGGACAATTGTTTGCTCCGGTTACGAGAGATGTACGGGGTACGGCCTGCAGCAATATCTCTTCGAACTGCGTGAGCGGGAACAGTCAGTCGCGGAGCATACCGGAGCGACGTCGATCTCGCCACTTTATTGGCGCCGCGATAAGGGATAAATCCTTCCTGAAGGAATTGATTTATTCGTAAGAGGCTAGAATGAGTCGGCGATTTGACCACCTTGGCGATGTTGAAGCGTTCGTAACTGTCGCGGAGAAAGGGTCGATGACCGAAGGGGCGGTCGTCCTGTCGACCACGCCTTCGGTGCTCAGCCGGGCGATTACCCGGTTGGAAACGCGCCTCGGTGCCCAGTTGATGCGCCGGACAACCCGGCGTCTGAGCCTGACCGATGCTGGGCGTGCCTACCTTGAGCAGGCGCGCGCGGCGTTCTCATTGTTCGATGATGCTGAGCGGACAATCCAGGGCAAAGATGGAGAACTGCTCACCGGCAATGTGCGTCTCAGCGTGCCAACGACCTACGGCCATTATCGACTGCCGGCGATGTTGAGCGGGTTCGCGAACGCCTATCCAGAGATCCAGATCGAATTGAGCATCACCAATCGAAATGTCGATCTGGTCGCCGAGGGGTATGATCTGGCGATCCGCCTCGGACCGTTACCTGACAGTGGTCTTGTGGCACGGAAACTGGAGGACGCGCCATTGCGGCTGGTTGCCGCTCCGGCCTATCTCGAGCGAGCAGGCACGCCCCTGTCGATCGAGAGTCTGGCGGACCACCAGTGTCTGCCCTTCGTCATGCCGAGCACCGGGCGCTGTGCCCCTTGGCTGTTCTGTACAGAGGATCGCGACACGGAGTGGACGCCGCCTGGCCGTATCCGGGTTTTTGATGATGTGTTGGGCGTAATCTCGCTTGCGGAAAGCGGACTGGGCATTTGCCAGACTTACGATTTCATCGTGCGCGATGGCATCGAGCAGGGGCGCTTGGTCGAGGTCCTGGATCACACACGGGGGCGAACGAAGCCCTTTTCCATCATTTTCGCGCCGCATCGGCGGCTCTCACCTGCGACGCGGGCGCTCATCGACTATCTCACTAGTGCTGCGTCAAGCATTTGAGCCCGTCTCCACACGCAGCCGGTGTGCCGAAGCGACAATATGGTCCCGGACAACGGCGATCCGGGGATGCCGCGAGGCGCCCTTGTTCCAGACGAGATATAGAAAGTGCTCCGGGCCAGCGCGTACCGTGGGGAGCGCAACCATACGGCGGGCAGTGAGATAGTCAGGAAGGACCGACCATCCGGCTCATGTCGCGACGGTATTCGCAAGCGGGCGCAGATCCGGCGCGGTGATCACAGGGCCGGTACAGCGGCGTCTCGCCGAAGACCCTGAATGAACTCGCGCACGAAGGGAAGATGCTCGTCATAAGCAAGGCAGGGCAGATCGCCAAGAAGCGCCGCGATCAGCGACCGCCCCTGGTCTTCTGACGAATTTTCGGCGCGGCCATGAGGAACAGTCTTTGCGACCGATTTCGGCAAACCCGTATGTTGCATTGTCCGACAGGGACGTCGTGATGGCGAAATCAACGGCCCCCTCATCCAAATGCGACCTGACACACTCCCGATTCCCCGTCTGAAACCGGAATTTGATCCCATCCATGTGAAGCGGCACGACTGCTCGCAAAAGCTGAGTCGAAACGAATTCGGCAGGCCCGGCGATGTGAACCGTTCCCTGCAGGGTTCCAGAACGTAGCTTCAATGCCTCCGGACTGCTGTCCAACGCATCCGGATGTGGCGCGATCGCTCGGGCACGATCATCGGCTGCGGCCGTGAGCGACACAACCGCGTGCCACCCGGTCGAAAAGAGCTTTTCCGGATGACGACTCAAGGCTCTGGTTATTGGCGGAGGCCGCTGGTTGGGTAATGCCCAGCCTGTTCGCCGCATGTTTTCCGGAACCGATCCGGTCTCGGGGGGAACACCGAGGGTGGCGAAGGCCCGCTGGATGTGATGAAGGACAGGTGATGATTTTCGCCGAAATCGTAGTAAAATACGAAAAAACGGAGGACACGATTATGGGTCGTCCATCCCTGAATAAACGCCGGAATTATTGGGAGAACGTAGGAATCGACACACTTTTCGCACTGTGTGTTGCGCTCCCCATTGCGGGTCTGGTTTTCATTATCTTGCACGTTTGACGATCGCGTATCGTGGTCGCGTGGTCTGTACCTGCAACAAGACTGAAGGAGGCGTCAGGTCTCATATCACGCGGCATCGGCGCCGCAGCCTTGATACATTTTGGTCTAGTCGAACATGTGCAGGTGGCGTCGGGCGAAATCGATGAGGCTTTCGACATGGGAGGTGACCGAACGCCTCACCGCTTCGGCGTCCTTGTTTTCCAGGGCGCCAACGATGACGAGATGTTCGGTCGAGTCCGGCGTCAGCCGGTCCTTGAGATTACCGATTTCAAACAGACGAGTTGTTGCGCGTAATCCCCGCAGTACGCCGGCCATGACGTCGTTGCCGCAATAGTCGATAATCAGATTGTGGAGGTGATCGTCCGAAAACCAATGGGCGTCCGTATGGTAGGCAGTAGCGCCCATAAGGTCGTCGATTTCACGTCGCACCTCCACGAGCCGTCTGCCGGGAATGGCCTCCATAGCCTGGACTGCCGCTTCCGGCTCAATAAGGATGCGTAGCTTGAGGCTCTGGATATATTCACCGATGTCTACTTGACGGACCACATATCTGCGACCATCGCCCTTGTGGACCATTCCCTCGCCCTCAAGCCTTTGCAGCGCCTCGCGCAGGGGCGTCCTGGAAATCCCGAGCGTCTCGGCAAGCCGTGCCTCGGTGATGACCTGCCCGCCACGCAGCCGCCGGTGGCGTATCATGTCGGACACGGCGTTGTAGGCGAGCGCCGCCAGTTTATGCCCGCTCATGTCCGCGGGTGTCTCGGCTGCCTGTTTTTCCGTTTGTGTCACGCGGCTTGTCATCCTTCGTTCGCTTGGGTCGGGTGATCGGTTTTCGTCACCCATACGTCTTCCAAAGACCTATAGCATGTTGCATAGCTGTCATGATCGCGAACACGCCCGGAGTTGAAATATGAACGACGATATCACGGTCACGACGGAAACCAGTCTGGCTGACGAAACGTATCGTGCACTTCTTAACGATATTCTGGCGGCGCGGCTGGCGGGCGGGGCTGTTGTGCAGGAACGGCGTCTTGCCACAAGACTCGGCGTGTCGCGCTCGCCGATGCGGGACGCGCTGGGCAGGCTCGAGGGGCAGGGACTTCTGGTGCGCAACAGCAAGGGCGTGCTGACGGTTCGCGTCATTTCGCTTCAGGATTATCTGAACAGCCTTGCCATGCGGCTTCTGGTCGAGCCTTCGGCGGCGGCGCTGGCGAGCGCTTCCATGGAGCTGGCGCGCATCGACGCGCTGCGAGATATACTCGACCGCATCGACGCCGATCCCGAGCCGGATCCGGCCGTGGTCTGGCACTTCGACGATGCCTTGCACAATGGTATCGGTGCGGCGAGCGGCAATCCCTTCATGGCGGAAACAATCATCCAGATGCGCCGTTATACGACGATCTTCGAACGCCAGCGACGCCTCGCGCATCGCAAGCCGGGCATTGCCGATCACTATGCCATTCTCGCGGCGCTCAGGGCGCGGGATGCGGAAGCGGCCCGGGAGGCGATGACCCTGCATCTGGAACGGGTTCGCGAAAACATTCTGAGTACCTACTGACCTCATTATTTCTCCTCTCCCGGGGGAGGTAATGCCCGTTTTTACGCCCTGCTGAAAAAGGGGGCTTGCATCACGCCTGTCAAATGTGTATGAAATTGGTATACCAATTGGATGCAAATTTGACAAGCAGCCTGTTGGATCGAAAAAGAAACATAACTCCAGAGGCCCCGACATGAATTTCCGTCTTGTATCGCTTGCGGCTTTTGCCGTCCTCCAGCTTTCCTCTACCGCCTTCGCGCAGACCTGCACGCCCAAGGTTGCCGATTCCGAACTCATCAAGCCCGGCACGCTGGTTATGTCCACCAACCCGACGCTGCCGCCGCTGCAATTCGTCGATTCCAAGGGCGAGCTTCAGGGCATGCGCGTCGAACTCGGCAAGGAGGTCGCAAAGCGTCTCTGCCTCACCCCGGAATACATCCGCATCGAATTCTCGGCTATGATCCCCGGCCTTCAGGCTGGCCGCTGGGACATGATAAACACCGGCATTTTCTTCACCCCCGAGCGTGCCGCGATGATGCAGATGATCCCCTACGAGGATCAGGCGATCAGCGTTTCCGTTGCGCCGGATACGAAGAAGGAATTCAAGTCCAAGCAAGATCTGGCCGGCATGCGCATCGGCGTGGAGCTTGGCGGCTTTGAGGAAAAGAAGGCGCGGGAACTGGACGCGGAACTGAAGAAGGAAGGCAAGGACGGTTTGGCGATCCAGACATTCGACAACTTCGCGCTGGCCTTCCAGTCGCTTCGCGCCGGACAGGTCGAAGGGGTTGTCTCTATCGACGCCGTCGCCAAGGAATATGATACGCGTGGCGATTTCAAGCGTGCCGTGCATGGCCTCTATCCGGCCCCTGTGTCGGTCGCCTTCAAGAGCCCGGCGCTCGCAGATGCTGTTTCCAGCGTCCTGAAGGAGATGAAGGCTGACGGTTCGCTGGGCAAGCTGTTCGACAGCTACGGTCTGCCGATGGTTCAGGGCGACTACGCCGTCAAAGGCCCGAACCGCTGATAATTGATGCGCAGGGCGAGCGTCTTCCTTCGGGCGCTCGCTCCCGACAAGACTGGAGAGGCCCGCCATGTCATTCTGGAACTGGTCAGGTTTTTTTGAATACCTGTTCAATCCCTTCATTCTTGAAGGTGTCGCCACCACGATATGGCTGACCTGCGTCTCGCTGGTATGCGGCCTGATCCTCGGTTTCGTGCTGGCGCTGATGCGGCGGTCTCATACGCTGCCGGTGCGCAGCGTTGCGACGTTTTACGTCTGGCTGTTCCGCGGCACGCCGCTTCTGGTGCAGCTCATCGTCATCTACACGGCGCTGCCGCAGCTCGGCATCCGTTTCAGCGTCGTGCAGGCGGCGCTGATCGGCCTTGCGCTGAACGAGGCCGCCTATCTCGCCGAAATCATCCGCGCAGGCATCGAGGCCGTGCCGGAAGGCCAGTCGCGCGCCGCAAGGGCGCTTGGAATGACCGAGCGGCAGATCATGCGCCGCATCGTCATGCCGCAGGCCTTCAAGGTCATCATCCCGCCGCTCGGCAATTCGGTGAACGGCCTTTTGAAAACCACATCGGTCACCTCGGTCATCTCCATGGAGGAGCTTCTGCGCCGCACGCAGGTTCTCATCCAGGAGAAGTTCATGGTGCTCGAACTCTTCGCGGTCGCCGCCATCTACTATCTGCTGCTCACCACCGCCTGGGATTTTCTCCAGCGGCGTATCGAAAAGCGCTTCGGTCAGGCGACGGCAACTGCCCGCATTGCAGACAAACGCTGAAATCTCGAAGGACAACAGGAATGAACAAGACATTTCGCGGTGTATTCACCGTGATGATTACGCCGCTAGACGACAAGGGCGCGGTCGACCTCAAGGCGCTGACTGCCTTTGTGGACTGGCAGATTAACGAAGGAATTCATGGTCTTATTCCGCTTGGTTCAACCGGTGAATTCCTTTCACTCTCGCAAGAAGACCGCGACGCGGTGGCACGCACCGTCATCGAAACGGCGGCAGGCCGCGTGCCGGTCCTGATCGGCACCGGCGCGGAGGACACCCGGGAGGCGGTGCGCCTCAGCCGCGAGGCCGAAGCCATGGGTGCGGATGGCGTCATGGTCATTCCGCCGTTCTATTCCACCCCCACCGACGACGAACTTGTCGAGCATTACCGGACGATTGCCGGGGCGATCGGCATTCCGGTCATGGTTTACAACAATCCCGCCACGGCCAATGTCGATCTGAAGCCGGAGCTTCTGGCGCGCATCGCCGAGATCGACGGCTGCGACTACGTGAAGGAATCGACGCTGGAAGTGACGCGCGTTCGCGATATCGTGCGTCTGGCCGGAGACAACATGACCGTGTTCGGCGGTATTCTCGGTTTCGAATCCTTCGTGATGGGCGCCGAGGGCTGGGTGGCCGTCGCCTCCAACGTCGCGCCGCGCGTCATGGCGCGCATCTTCACGCTTGCTGCCGATGAAAAGAAGTATGATGAGGCGCGTGCCCTTTATCTGGAATGGCTGCCGGTCATCCAGGCTGTCGGCGGGCAGGCCTATGTGGCCGGCTCCAAGGCGCTGCTCAACCATATGGGCTTTACCGCTGGTCATCCGCTGCCGCCGCGGCTGCCGCTGCCGGCTGCACAGGATCAGGCGATGAAGGCGCTGGTCGAGCGCTTCGGTCTGCGCTTCGAAGGCTGAGGAAGGTTGCCGAACATGCCCGTTTCCGCCGGTTATGCAGACAGGCTTACACTCTACATCGACGGTGCAGAATGCCGTGCCGATGCGGGCGCAAGCATTGCGGCTGCAATGGCGGCGGCGGGCAAAAACGGCTTCTCCTGCGATGTGACGGGCAAGTCGCGCGGCCTGTTCTGCGGCATGGGTGTCTGTCACGACTGTCTCGTGACGGTCGACGGCCGCACCAGCCAGCGCGCCTGCATGACGCCGGTTGCCGATGGCATGCATGTGGATCGCCAGATGGCGCGGCCCGACATTCTCGATGACAGCCTGAAAGCGATCTGTCCCGTTCCGGATGCCGTTTCCGAGCGGTGCATGGATCTGCTTGTCATCGGTGCCGGTCCGGGCGGGCTTTCCGCAGCACTTGCCGCCGCCGAGGCTGGCGCATCGGTCGTGGTTCTCGACGAGCGGCACACGGCGGGCGGCCAGTTCTACAAGCAGCCGAATACGGCCGATGCCGCCGCCGCGCTTGCCGGGGATGCACAGGCCCGCGATGGCGCCTCGCTGATCTCCCGCGCCCGGGAGGCAGGCGTCGCGCTGGTCGCGGGCGTCACCGTCTGGGGCGCGTCGTATACGCACGAGGGCGGCCTGCTGATCGGCTGTTACGGGCCGGACGGCGCGTTTTACGCCGCGCCGAAGATGCTGGTGATCGCCACCGGTGCTTTCGAGCGTTCCGCTCCGGTGCCGGGCTGGACGTTGCCGGGCGTGATGACCGCCGGCGCCGCCCAGACGCTGCTGCGCAGCTATGCGACGCTTCCCGGCCAACGCATCGTCATTGCGGGCAACGGCCCGCTCAATATTCAGGTCGCGACGGAAATCCTGAAAGCGGGCGGCGAAATCGTCGCGCTGGCGGATAGGGCAGCGTCGCCTTTCCATAACCCTGCCGCCGCATTGGCCGTGCTGCAAGGCGATCCGGCGCTGGCCTTCAAGGGCATGCGCGAACTCGGCAAGCTGGCGAAGGCCAAGGTTCCGCTCCTCTGGCAAAGCCGCGTTCTAACCGTCGAGGGCGAGGGGCGCGCGGAGCGGGTCAGCATCGCCACTCCGTCTGGCATCCGGCATTTCGAGGCCGATACGGTTCTTCTCGGCGGCGATTTCACAGCCTCCAACGAGCTTCCGCGCCTCGTGGGCTGCGCCCATGACGTTGCGGCTGATGGCTCCCTTGTTGCACGTTGCGGCGAGGACGGCGAAAGCTCGCTTCCGCACGTTCATGTCGTCGGCGAGGCGGTTCGTTTCGGCGGCGCCTATGTCGCGATGTCCGAGGGACGGCTCGCCGGTCTTGCCATCGCCCGCAAGCTCGGACTTGGCGACAGGACAGACTACAAGGCGAAACGCAGGCTCTCCCGGTCGAAAAAGTTTCAGGCGGCTCTCTGGTCGCTTTTCACCAGTGCAGCGGAAAGCCTGTCGCAGCCGGCAGACGACGCTATTGCCTGCCGCTGCGAAAACATCACGGTCGGTCGCCTCAGGGAAGTTTCCCGAGACGCCCCGCCGGATATCGCAACCCTGAAGCGGTTGACGCGGGCCGGGATGGGCCGCTGCCAGAGCCGCTATTGCGGCCGCACGCTGACGGCGCTCGCCGGCAAGCCCGTTTCGCAGACGCAAGGGCTGCTCGCGCCGCAGATGCCGCTTCGGCCGGTGCCGCTCGCCGCGCTTGCCGTCGAAAAGCCGGAATGGGGTGGTCACAAGCGCGCATTGCTGCCCGAACGCCCGCCCTTGCCGAATGCCGAGCCGCTGCCGCGAACCGATGTTGCGACGCTGGTGATCGGCGCGGGGATCGCGGGTCTTTCGACGGCCTATTTCCTTGCCGATAGCGGTGAGGATGTCGTCGTGCTGGAGCGCGGTTTTCCCGGTGGGCTCGCCTCCGGCGGCAACGCGGGCAGCCTGCACGCGCAGCTTCTTTCCTTCGATCACGGCGTGCGCGCCGAAGGCGGTGGCGGACCCGCCGCCCGAACGCTGTCCCTGCAACGGGATTCTATCGATCTGTGGCTGGCGCTCGAAAAGCGTTTCGGCGTCGATTTCGAGATGAAGATCACCGGTGGCCTGATGGTGGCGGAAACGGAAGCGCACCTTCGCTTTCTGGATGAGAAGACCGCGCTGGAACGCGCCTCCGGCATCGATTGCCATGTCATCGGCAGGCAGGACCTGAACAGGCTCGAACCGGCGCTGTCGTCCGCCATGATCGGCGCGGCCTATTGCCCGCAGGAGGGCAAGATCAATCCGCTGGCCGCTACCCGCCACATGGCCGATGCAGCACAAAAGGCTGGTGCGCAGATTTTCGACAGGGCCGAGGTGCTCGCTATCGAACGGGGCGGCAATCGCTTTACGGTGGAAACCTCGCGCGGCAAGATCACCGCCGCCCGTATCGTCAATGCGGCGGGCGCTTTCGCCGCCCGCATCGGGGGGATGCTTGGCCTCAAGGTTCCGGTGTTCGGCGCGCCGCTGCAAATGGTCGTGACGGAAGCGGCGGCACCTGCCATTTCACATCTCCTCGCCCATGCCGACCGGCATCTGACGCTGAAACAGGCGGCCAACGGCAATTTCCTGATCGGCGGCGGCTGGACGGCGGGGCTCGATCCGGTCCACAGTCATCCGCGCCCGCTGTTTTCCAGCCTCGAAGGCAATCTCTGGGTTGCCCAGCATGTCGTGCCGGGATTGCGCAAGCTGCATGTCATTCGCAGTTGGGCGGCGATGAACATCAACATCGATGGCGCGCCGATCCTCGGAGAACATCCGGCCATGCCGGGCTTCTTCAATGCCGTCACGTCGAACGGCTATACGCTTGGGCCACTCGTCGGCCAACTCACGGCCGCCATGGTCGCAGGCCGCGATCCGGGCCGCGACCTGTCGGCATTTTCCATTTCCCGTTTCCAATGAGGCGACAATGATCGAAATCACCGGGGTTTCCAAATATTACGGCGAGTTCGAGGTTCTGAAGAACTGCACGACCACCGTGAAGAAGGGCGAGGTCGTGGTTGTTTGCGGCCCGTCTGGTTCCGGCAAATCGACGCTCATCAAATGCGTCAACGCGCTGGAGCCGTTCCAGCAGGGTTCCATCCGCGTCGACGGCATCGAGGTCGGCGATCCGGCGACCGATCTGCCGGAGCTACGCTCGCGGGTCGGCATGGTGTTCCAGAACTTCGAGCTGTTTCCGCATCTAACGATCGAGGGCAACATCATGCTGGCGCAGCAGATCGTGCTCGGGCGCAAGGAGGATGCCGCCCGCAAGAAGGCGATGGAGCTGCTGGATCGCGTCGGCCTGACCGCCCATGCCCTGAAGTATCCCGGCCAGCTTTCCGGCGGCCAGCAGCAGCGCGTGGCGATTGCCCGCGCGCTGGCGATGAACCCGATGGCGATGCTGTTCGACGAGCCGACATCGGCGCTCGATCCGGAAATGATCTCGGAAGTTCTCGACGTCATGACCGGGCTTGCCCGCGAGGGCATGACCATGATGGTGGTGACGCACGAGATGGGTTTTGCCCGCCGCGTGGCGACCCGGATGATCTTCATCGACAACGGCGAAATCGTTGAGGACCGGCCGACGGAGGCATTTTTCAACGAGCGCCACAACGCTCGCACCGAAGCGTTTCTCAGCAAGATTCTTCAGCACTGAACAGTATTTGAAAGGAGTGTGCCGTGAGCGAACTCGATCTCATCGTGCGCAACGGAACCATAGCCACGGCCTCGGACGTTTTTCGAGCCGATATCGGCATCAGGAATGGCCGCATCGTACAGATCGCCGAGCGCATTGACGGTGACGGCAAGGTTGTCGACGCGGAAGGCAAATACGTCCTGCCGGGTGGCATCGACAGCCACGTCCACATTTCGCAACCGTCGGGCGACGGCATCGTTATGGCGGACGATTTCGAAAGCGGCACGCGGTCGGCGCTGTACGGCGGCAACACCACGCTGATGCCCTTCTGCCTTCAGGAAAAGGGCAAGTCGCTACGCGAGGCGGTGAAGGAATATCACGCGCTTTCCGAGGGCAATTGCTACACCGACATCAGCTTCCACCTGATCGTCAACGATCCAACCGAAGCGGTACTCGGGCAGGAATTGCCAGCGCTGATCGCGGACGGCTACGCCTCGCTGAAGGTGTTCATGACCTATGAGGATCTGCGTCTCAGCGATGCAGAAATCCTTAAAGTTCTGGATGTCGCCCGCGAGACGGGAGCAACGGTGATGGTCCATTGCGAAAACGAGGATGCTATCCGGTTCCTGATCGAAAAACATGAGGCTGTAGGCGATGTCGTCCCGCGCGCCCATGCCACGACGCGGCCCGCCGCCGTCGAGCGCGAAGCGACACATCGGGCGCTGACGCTCGCCGAAATAGTCGATGTGCCGATCGTCATCGTGCATGTCTCAAACGGTCAGGCTATGGAAGAAATCGGCCGGGCGCGGGCGCGCGGCGTCAAGGTCGTCGGCGAAACCTGCCCGCAATATCTGATGCTGACGGCGGACAATCTTGCCGGCATGGACTGGGAAGGCGCAAAATTCGTCTGCTCGCCACCGCCGAGGGACGAGGCCGCGCAGCGCGAATGCTGGCTCGGCATAGAAAACGGCGTCTTCGACCTCTTCTCGTCCGACCATTGCCCGTTCCGTTACGACGACGAGCGCGGCAAGCTCAACCCCAAGGGCCGCACGCGCTTCCGCCATATTCCGAACGGTATTCCCGGCGTCGAAACCCGCTTGCCCATCCTCTTCTCCGAAGGGGTCATGAAGGGGCGGATTGATCTGCCGCGCTTCGTCGCGCTGACCGCGACGAACCACGCCAGAACCTACGGGCTTTATCCACGGAAGGGTACGATTGCCATCGGCTCTGACGCCGATCTCGCCATCTGGGACCCGAAGGAAATGCGCACGATCCGCCATGCTGATCTGCACGACGGCGCGGACTATTCGCCTTACGAGGGAATTGATGTGGAAGGCTGGCCCACGACCGTCATCCTCGGCGGCCGCATCATGATTGAGGACGGCGTGCTGAAGGGCAAAAAGGGCGATGGTGCCTATTGTTCCGCCAGTACCCGCAAGAACCCCTGATTTTTACACTGACCGGAGATTTAACGATATGAAACTGAAGATAACAGCTGGCCCCTACGTGTTCGATGCCGTGCTCGAAATGGAAAAGGCTCCGAAGACCTGCGAGGCTTTCATCGCGCGCATGCCTTTCGAAGGCCAGATCGTACATGTGCGCTGGTCCGGCGAAGGGGTGTGGGTCCCCCTCGGCGATTACGACTTCGGTGTCGGTTATGAAAACCACACCAGCCACCCTGCACCCGGCCAATTCATTCTTTATCCGGGCGGCATCAGCGAGACGGAAATACTGCTAGCCTATGGCGGCGTCGACTTTTCCTCGAAGGTCGGCCAGCTCGCCGGCAACCACTTCATCACGCTGACCTCCAATCTCGACAAGCTTTCGGAACTCGGCCCCAAGGTGCTGTGGGAGGGCGTGCATCCGATCCGTTTCGAGTTGGCGGAATAAATCTGTCAGGCGGATGGAGTTTCATCTGCCTGACTATCGCGAAGTGGAAATGCCGGGCGGTCGCTGGTGGGTGATTGTTGATTTGCGCTGAGAACTGATGGAGCCATCGCGGGAATACCAACCGTCGCCGCAAAACGTCTGAAATCTCTCCTCTTCGGCCGCTCGTCCTTGCCGCTCATCTTGAGAGCCATATGGTCGTTTTGCAGGTTCGGGAACTGCGCTTTGGTGCTCTATTGGAGAGTTTTGTCGTGTCGGAGTTGATGAAACTGGCGTCATGGAGCGAGCGGCGCGTTTCATTCATCCGGCAAAGCGCAGGTGCAGAAGCTTGCCGGTCGCATCATCAATATAAACGAGGAGGGCGCATTTGGACCCCCGACCCTCAAGCCACCAGTGATGAGAACCGCCGATCTGCACCAGTTCGCCAAAACAGTCACGACGGCCACGCGGCTGATGCAGTTGCCGCTTGCGTTCGCGGCGCGAGGTCCACAAACCCGCCGCCGTCATCCATTGGCGCAGCGTCTCCTTGCTGACCGAAAGCTGATGCCGTTCAACAAGCTTCTCACAGGCCAGTGTCGGCCCAAAATCCTGATAATAAGCCCGCACCAGATCCAGAACGGCATTTCGGAAATCCTCACCGTAACGACGATTGCTCGGGCGGGCGCGTCTTCCCGAAATCAGACCTGAAGGTCCAAGTTTATCGTAAGCCTGTAAAAGACGATGAATCGTATGCGGTGGTCCCCTGACACGCATTGTCACGCGCCCAGGCCAAGTAGCGTTGCGCCGTCACCAAACCGGTTGTTATCGGTTATTTAGGTGAGTTGAATTTGTCTGAGCGCTTGGAATCAAGATAGAGCTGGGCGCACGCAATCACGAGGTTTCGGTGTACAGCGAATGGGACTTTTCCTCATCTTAATCATCGGCCTGCTTGCCGGGACCATCAGTGGTATCATCGGTACTGGCTCCTCCATCATGCTCGTCCCGGTGTTGGCTTATGTCTATGGGCCAAAGGAAGCTGTACCAATAATGGCGGTGGCTGCCGTTATGGCGAATATCTCCAGGATTCTTGTGTGGTGGCGGGAAGTTGATTGGCGGGCTGTGGTAGCCTATGCGGTTACCGGGGTTCCTGCGGCGGTTCTCGGTGCACGAACCATGCTTGTTCTGCCGCCCCGGGCAGTAGATGCGGCGATTGGAGCATTCTTGCTATTGATGATCCCCGGACGTCGCTGGTTGGCAGCAAACCTTATCCAGTTACGACTATCTCATCTGGCCGCAGCCGGAACATGCATCGGCTTTTTGACCGGGATCGTGGCCTCTTCTGGACCTGCCTCAGTACCAGTGTTCATCGGCTATGGTCTGACCAAAGGAGCCTTTATCGGAACGGAAGCTGCAGCTTCGCTGGCGATCTACACCGCAAAAACGCTCACCTTTCAGGGCTCGGGAGCGCTTCCTTTTGCTATTATCGTGAAGGGTCTAACAGTGGGGGCATCTCTTATGGTCGGTTCCTTCATAGCGAAACCTTTCCTTCTCCGGCTCACGCCGGAAGCTTTTCGTCATATCACGGATGCGCTGCTGGTTACCTCAGGACTCAGTCTGCTTTGGGGAGCGGCAGTTTAAGCAAGCCGACGGGGCCATCTGCGCGAGGCCACAACTAGTTAGTCAGCGGTCATTGTTGGCATTTGCCTGCGCGTCTCATCCTGATCGCCGCGCTATAGGCGTCCGGCGATCTGTTCGGGCGACCACCGAGCCTCCAGTTGACTGATGACTTCAGCACGAAGATCTGGGTGGCGTCGAAGCTTGCGCAAACGTCGCCGCCGCTCGCGCCTCAGTTCGTCAGCGATCGTACCAAAATAGCCGGTACTCAGGCAGTTCGTTGTCATGAAAGGTGTTGCGCCGGATTTCCCGGTAGATCGTCGAACGGTGGCGTCCTAGCCGACGGGCCATCTCGTTGACAGCAAGTTTCTGCTCTACGAAGCGATGAAGAAGGCGACGATCGGCGAGGGTTAGTTGCTGATAATATCCAGAGATGCCAAAATCCCCAAAGTGAAGCCATTGAAATCATTGGCATGTCGCACTTGGAAATAGAATGTACCCGGCTACACACAATAATCGCATAACATATATTATGGAACTTCTGACTCAATCTACATTTCGTTCCTTCAGCAGACGCGCGGCATGCCACTCCAAATGGTCTGCCATGAAGGTGGGCCGATGCGATGCCCGTCCTCGATCAGCAGCGTCGCATCGTAGGACCGCCATGAATTTTGGTCAGAACCAAGATACTTCTCAAATGCCGGCCGAGACCAATCGGCGGTTGATGGTTGCGCTATTGGAGCGAACGCAGAGACTGAACGGAACCTAGCCGGGTTCTTCAGCGCTAGTGTAATGGCCCCATGACCGCTCATGGAGTGACCGAAGATGCCCTGCAATTGAACCCGTCTATGCACCCCTCCGTTCATACACGCAGCGCATCGATGACGGCGCGCAGGCCGGCTGACAGGTATTTCCGCGTCGGGTAATAAAGATACAGCCAGTCTTCGGGCGCACTCCAGGATGCCAGGCATTCGATCAGGCTGCCGTTCTGGACATGGGCGCGCGCCCGTTCCTCCCAGACATAGGCCAGCCCCACGCCCGATAGCGCCGCCTCGACCATCAATTCGTGATCATCCAGCGATAGAGATCCGGTCGGCTCGAATTCGATGATCTTGCCGGCCCGGCTGAACTCCCAGGCATATGGCTTGCCGCTTGGATAGATATTGCGGATGCAAACATGTTGATGCAGATCATCCGGGGTTTTCGGGATCGGATGACGCTCGAAATAGCGTGTTGAGCCCACGACCGCGAACCGAAGCCGCGGCTTGATCTTCACAGCAGTCATGCCATCACGCAGGCTCTCACCAAGCCGAATGCCGGCATCGAAGCCCTCCTCGACAATATCGACAAGCCGGTCGGTGGCGACGATTTCCAGATGGAGACCAGGATTTTCTGCGATGAGCGGACCGATGACCGATCGGAAGACGAATGGCGCAACCGAATTGGGCGCGTTGATGCGCACCTTGCCAAATGGTGTGTCGCGAAACTGGTTGAGCGCATCCAGCGCCGAGCCGATCTCGCCGAAGGCTGGCGACAGCTGCGCCAGCAGCATCGCGCCGGCATCGGTCAGCGACACGCTGCGGGTCGTTCTATTGAGCAGCCGGATACCGACGCGCGCCTCCAGATTGCCGACAGCATGGCTGATTGCGGAAGCCGTCACCCCGCGCTCTTCGCCGGCCCGGCGAAAATTGCGGTGACGGGCAACCGCGTCGAAGGCGGCCAGTTCCGAGAGATCCGTGCTGCGCATTATCAAATCTCACTCATTATTGAGAAGAAGATTACGTCTCTAATACTGATCGTCAAAAAGGTCCAGATTTCTCCTCGCAAACCGGCGCTGGTGCCGGACAAGACAGGAGACAAGATAATGGCCGACTTCATTCCTCCCGCCCATAACACAGCATCGCCCTTCGCCGACATGCGTGGCCATCACGTTGCCGTCCGCACGCCGGACCTCGAAACCGCCAAGCGCTGGTATGTCGAGAAGCTCGACTTCCGTGTCGTCGCCGAATGGGACTATGCCGACGAGCAACTGGCTTACCTTGCGCCGGCCACCGACGACCATTTCTATGTGGAAATCCTCGGCGGCGGCGATCCGTCGCCGAAAGACGTCCGCCCCTATACCGATCTCGGCGATAGCCTCAAATATGCCGGCTACCACCATTTCTGCCTGAATGTCGCAAACGTCGACGCCACTGTCGAGGAGCTACGGGCGCGCGGCGTCACCATCGTTACCGAGCCGTTCGAGCTGTTGGCAATCAGCCGCCGCCTCGCCTTCTTCTGCGATCCCTTCGGCAATCTGATCGAGCTGGCGGAAGTCCTGCCGTGACCCTTTCTTACCCGGCTGGCCGTCACGGCATCGCGATGGCCAGCACATCAGGAGAATATCCCATGACGAACTCCATCATGATTATTGGCGCTGGCCCGGGCATCGGGCAGGCCGTCGCGGAGAGATTTGGTCGGGAAGGCTGGCATGTCGTGCTCACCGCGCGCAGTGCCGATCGTCTGGCCGACCTGTCCGCCGCCCTTTCCGGGCAAGGTCTCCAGGTCTCCACTCTACAAGCCGATGCGACCGATCCGGTCGCACTGCGCAAAGCGGTCGCCAAGGCGGATCGGATCACCGGCGGGCTGACGGCGGTCCATTTCAATGCCGCCGTCGTGCGAGAACAGGATCTGTTCAGCATGCGCGACGATGAGATCACGGACGATCTCGCGATCAACGTTGCTGCTGGCCTTCACACGATCCGGGCGTCAACCGATCTGTTCGGTGCGGGCGGCGGCACGATCCTGGTCACAGGCGGTGGCCTCGCCGTGTCGCCCCATGCCGGCTATGCCAGCCTCGGCCTTGGCAAGGCTGCACTGAGAAATGTCGTCGAAGGTCTGGCCGGTCCTCTTGCCGAACGCGGCATCCGCATAGGGGTGGCGACAATCGCCACCCTCGTCGGCCCTGGATCGGCAGAGGCGAGAGAGGCCGCCGACACGATCTGGACGCTGGCAACAGACCCGAATTCAGACTGGGAAGCCGTCTACCCCGCAAACGCCTTCAAGGGAGACTGACATGACCGAAACATTGACACTGATTGCAAGATTGACCGCCAAACCGGGCTGCGCCACGACGCTTGGCGAAGCGCTGCAGGCGCTCGTCTCCCTGACCCGGGCCGAGGCGGGATCGATTGACTATCACCTGCACCGCGACAACGACGATCCCAGCGTCTGGATTCTCTATGAAAACTGGCGATCGCGCGCCGATCTCGATGCGCATTTCCAGCAGCCCTATACCACAGCAGTCATGGCGCGCTTTCCGGATCTGCTGGCCCGCGAGATGGAACTCACATTTTGCACAATGACATCGCCGCGCCTCTGAGGTCGCGCGCGCCACTTTCCCCATCAACCCGACATCAAGGAAACATTCTCATGAAAATCTGGTTCATCACCGGCGCCTCGCGTGGCTTTGGCGCCCTCGTCACCACACGCGCTCTTGAACAGGGCGACGCCGTCGTCGCCACCGCGCGCAATCCAAAGGCGATCACCGAGCGGTTCGGTGAGCACCCCAATCTACTTCCGGTCGCTCTCGATGTGACCGACGACAAACAGGCGACCACAGCTGTGAAAGCAGCGATCGATCGCTTCGGCCGCATCGACATCCTGCTTAACAATGCCGGATTCGGACTGCTGGGCGCTGTCGAGGAGGCGACGGCATCCGACATCGAGGCTGTCTATCGCACCAATGTCTTCGGTCTTCTCAACGTGACCCGCGCTGTGTTGCCCTTCATGCGCCAAACCCGCTCCGGCCGCATCCTCAATATCTCATCGATCGGCGGTTATCGCGGCGCTGCGGGCTTTGGTATCTACTCATCGACGAAATTCGCCGTCGAAGGGCTAAGCGAAGCCCTGCATGACGAACTCGCGCCGCTTGGCATCCATGTCACTGTCATCGAGCCGGGTTATTTCCGCACAGATTTCCTCGATAGCTCTTCCTTGTCGGTGAGCGGCAATATCATTGGCGATTACGCAGACACTGTCGGCAAGGTGCGAACAATAGCCGCCGGTCTCAGCCACAACCAGCCCGGCAACCCTCAAAAGCTGGCAGATGTACTGATCGCCTTCGCTAGCGCGCCCAATCCGCCGATGCGCCTGCCGCTCGGTAGCGACACTGTCGCGGCAATAGAGAAGAAGCACGCGGCAGATGCCGCGATCCTTGATGTCTGGCGGCAGGTGTCTGTATCGACGGACTTCGCCAGTATGTGAGCCAAGGCCACGAAGGCGGAGCAGGCTCCACTTTCGGGCGCTACCGGTTCCAGTCGCATGAAGTCAGGCGGCCTTCGGTTTCAGCGCCTGGCTCAGGTTCGCAATGTCTTTCAGGGGTGGGCGCCCGAACAGCCTGGCATATTCCCGGCTGAACTGGTTGGCGCTCTCATAGCCGATACGGAAGGCGACCGAGGTTGCCTTGCCCTCCCCTGCCAGCAACATAGAACGGGCATAAAGCAGCCGCACCCGCTTCTGGTACAGGTAGGGCTCAGCGCGGTGACTGCCTTGAAATGACGGTGGAAGGCGGAAACGCTGAGTGCCGCCATATCGGCCAGATCGTCCACCCTGAGCGGGCTCGCAAAATTCTCCCTGATCCAGCGGATAGCGACGCCGATACGCGACAGTGCCGTCTCCTGCAGCGCGATGTCACGCAGCATCCAGCCCATAGAGCCCTGCAACAGGCGAAACAGGATCTCGCGCTCGTAGGCCGGCGCCCCGACCGGATCGTCGCCGATGTGGACGGCCGCATGGGAGACTGCATCCTGCGGCTCTATCGCTCGGCGCTGAATGTCGGGCGCGAATGGCAGCCAAGCCTCGCCAACATTACCGCATCGACGCTGGTCGTTCACGGCTTAAAGGACCGGCCGGTTCCGCCGGAGCTGGCAGAGGCACTGGCAAAAGACATCCGGGCGCGCGAGGTAGTTCTGCTCGACGCGGGACACTGGTACCCACTTCAGCGACCCGACGAGATGGCGATGGCGTTGAACACCTTCTGGAGCAGCTAATCGATCAGCGCATCCGAGCAGCAGCGACAGGATGACACGCGAGTCTTCAGCTGAGGTGAGGCATCTTCGAGTCGGCAAATAGTGCCGGGAACCAAGTGTTTCCCGGCAGCGCGAATAACCATTCGAGGCTGTGCCAAACTGACACTCAACGTCCTGGCCACATTTGCAGAAATGTTGCCACGGTCTCGTTCAGTTCTTCCTCACTTGCGCCTCCGCTGGCGGCAGCAAGGAGGCCGTCCGTTGTTGCCTTCAGCAGCATGGCCAATCCACGGGCACTGATCGTTGGGGGAATATCTCCTTCCCGATCAGCAAGCTCAAACCGTTCAAGGAGCCTCGCGCGCCAAAATCGGCTCTTCTCCAGCACATACTCACGTATGCCCTCGTCGCCTGGCGCATAGGCGTTGGAGTGGACCACGCCCATGCTACCTTTCGGACTCGCCGTATTAGTCCGCAAATTTATCGTTGCTCGCAAGAGATGTTCGGCAACACCTCGACTGGTAGGTTGTCTTAGGGCGTCCAGCATGTAGGCTGATTTCTCGCGCTCGTATAGCTCCATGACCTGCTTAAAAAGCTGTTCCTTATCCCCAAAGGAAGCGTAGAGCGTCGCACGGCTTATGCCCATCGCCGCAATAAGAATGCCGATGCTCGCGCCCGCATATCCATGTTTCCAAAATACGTCCATGGCAGCAGCAAGCGCTGCATCCTGATCGAACTGCCTTGGCCGGCCCGGTCCGCCGGGTCGGCTGAGATTTGAAAGGGGGGCATTCGCGGTCACGACTGGGATACCTCACGGCGTTGACAATTTGGAACGATCGTTCTATTTAATTTTGGAACGATCGGTATGGATAGCTTCTGGGAGCCAGATTTGACGTTCCGTACAACAAAGGAGTAACTTATGTCATATTCAGAGCAAGAGAAAGCAAACCTGCTCGCCATCAAGGATGCCCTCGCGGCATCGGCACATGACTTCACCAAATTTTTCGCGGAGATGTTCGCCGAGGACGCTGAATGGACCATCGCCGGTCACGGCCCGGTCGCGCGAACTTATTTTGGGATGGAAGATCTTTTTACCAACGCAGAGGAGGCGCTGTTTGCCCGCTTCGCTGAACCCCTGAGGGTGGAACCAAAAGGAATATGGGCCGATGGGGATCGCGTCTTTGCACATATTGAGAGTGCGACCACGGCCAAAGATGGCAAGCCCTATGCCAACAGCTATATGTACATCATGTCGATGAAAGACGGGCGGGTGGTATCTGGCATCGAGTGGCTAGACCTCAATGCCTATTACGAGATCCTGGACCGAGTGCATGTGTGAGGACGACGGCTCGCTTGCCCCGTGAGTGCACTGAGCCTTTTCGCAGCGCCGGATGAACGGAGGGCAAGCATTGAAGGGAGCGGTTCATGGGACCGCTCCCTTTTGCCTCAGCGCACTGTCGTGATCAAAAGATGCACCGTTCATACCCTCGCTCATAGAAATCGGTCATTCTTGAACCTCCCCCTATTGCTCACGGACCCGACTGCTTCGTGGCACGATTTTTCATCTGCATAGTATCGACCATAGCGGTGTCAAGGTTTTGAGGCGCAAGGCTTGTCACTCTTGAGATCTCCATGATCTCTTCGAAAAATACGCAATTGCCTTATCGTCCATAAGTTCAGCTTCAATATTGAAAGCCGCCGCCACGATGTCGTCCATTTCTCTGGCTCGATCGACCGTCGCGTAACGCGCTTCGAGCCTTTGCTGTTGCAGGTCGAGCCGAGGTCAGGCAGACATTCCACTTATCTCCCCCTGTTCAAATTCCCCGAGCCAGCTCTTGTTCACGGTCAGCATCACACACCCGATTTCGCCCCCGAGCTTTCGCCAAATATAATGCCCGATCCGCCTCTCGACAAAGATCCGAGAGCGTATCCCCTTGATGAACTGCTCTCGCAATCCCGACGCTTGTGGTAACTGTCAGGCCGGAACCAAGGGCTGGGAAGCGCAGGTCTGCCACGGTTTTACGGATTCGCTCCGCATGGAGTACGGCATCTCCGACGCTTGCCGGAAGGAAAACGACGAACTCTTCCCCCCCTTGGCGTGCGAGTAACGCCGATGTAGGCAAGACCGACTGTACGGCCTGCGCCATCATTGAAAGAACCTGGTCACCAATGGCGTGTCCGAAACGATCGTTCAGCTGTTTGAAGTGATCTATATCCAGAAAGAGAATGGCGTCGCCCTGCTCCGGCTCGTTTGGTGCTTTCGCGTTGAATGAGCGACGATTATCAATCCCTGTCAACGGGTCACGATCAGCCAGATTTTTGATCTTGATGTGCTGGCGCTCGTTGATGAAGATCACGATTGCAATCGCAAGCACAAACTTGGAAAGGATCATGAGGGAAAAACCGTTGACCACACTGAGTACCGGGAAAGTGTGAAAGGAAAACTGCACCCCCATGATCAATGAGAGCAGGCTGGCAGCGCCAAGTATTCCGACAAGCAGTTTACGGATCGGCAACGGCTCGCGAGAAGCGTCGCGGTACACGACCCCTGCCGCCACAGCCATGGTCAAACAACCAAGTAATGTAAAGGTTGCCGCCCGGTAGGTATTATTCAGATGAAAATCCGTAATCAGTCCGGCGGCCAGAGTTCCGACTGTCGGCACGAATATCAGACATATATTGAATGTCCGTGCCGGGTTGCTGATCAGAACGAACGCTGAGCTCAAAAGACAGTATCCCAACACGCCCAATGTGATGTTGACGAGACTAAGTATCCCGTAAAGCGCCGGATAAAGTTCTGCATATCCTGCCAACGTCGCGCCCGCCGCAAGGACCACAAAGCTTGCTGCGAGAAGCCCGCCCCCACGGCTCTCGGCGGAGGTCAGACGTAAAAAGCATAAAGTTAGAGCCCCCGCAATATAAGACGTTTTCTGCAGGAAGAGGATGGTCGGAAGGTCCAGTTCGGCGGTCATTTAATACCAAAGGTTACTTGTTGAGACCTTCATGCCTACAATTGCTGAATCTTTTGCGAATAATTCTTGAATTTTTAGAATTATTTTTTCGGCTCCTGGGCTTTCAGGGAGCCAGCCCCGATCTCGGGCCCGGGAATTTCTGTGCAATCTCGGATGCGGTACCGTGGTCGGTTTCCATCTCATCGAGAAACGGGTGCTGGAGCTCGGCTTTCACTTCGGAATAGAATGAGAATGCGGAAGCATCAAAATTCTCAACGCTCGCAAAATCCGAAACCTTCGAAGCGAGTTGCTCAGCCGAAAGGCTCATCCCTTAAGGGCGTTCACCGTCGACAGTACCTTCATCGCAAGGCTAGACATCGTTATCGCCACCAGTTTTCAATAAGTTATGTAGGTCGTAACCCATAAACGCGAACGGCTATCTGATTTTTGCGACGCCGTCGATTCTAGATCGTCACCGACGTGCCAGCCGTTTGGGGCAACTTCCAGAGGAGGACGAACGGTCTATTTCTTTTGATTGCCAGCGAAAGCGGTCGTCGTGTGAGTGGCGAACCACTACTTTCTCGCATTGTTGTCGCACTAATTTGGCGAATTACACGCTCTCGCCCTCGAATTCGCCGGTCTTCCAAGCATAGACCGCATCTTCGAAAATCTGCGGGAAGACCTTCTTGCTCGTCGGGTTCGTGACAACATAGGTTCCATTATCGCTTGACGGCGACACATTTCACTTCAGCGAGGAGTCCCGGGTGGGCGAGCTCGGAGACACCTATCCGGGTCCACGCATAGGTTCCCTTCGGAAACACCTGGTTTTTAACAGTCCGGAAGATGTCCATGTGTTTGGACATTTCGACGTGATAGCTTGTCATTTCCACGATGTCGTCGAACGTGCAATGAGCGGCTTCAAGGACAATTCGTAAGTTGTCCCATACAGCTCTGAACTGCTCTGCCGGATCGTGAATAATCTTGAGATCCTTCGTCCTTCCTACCTGGCCGACGACATAAATTGTGTCTCCGACTTTAACCGCGGGAGCATAGCCTGCCCGGCTGACGATCTCCTGCATCTCGTCGGGTATGATGATCTCTCGATCCATAATGGTCCCCGCAATCTTCGATGGTTGTTAGCAGCGCTGCAACATGCATCACAAACTCTTATGCGCTGCTGGGTGAAAAATACAAATGGCGAGCGATGTCACAATCTTCACTTTTCCTGAGTGACATCTGCTCCTTCCCGGTTGGAATCGAAGAGGCCGGACACGTAGCTCAAAACGGTGACGAACCTCACAGGCGGGCAGGCCAATTATTCGACGACGCTCTTCGTCAGGCAGAGACGGCTGCGTTTTGAAAGACTCTTTCTCAAGCTCCAGCATCGTCGCAAACATCTGTGTCACGTTCCCAAATGTGACACAGCCTGTTGATTTCCACTGAGAACTGACCCGGTAGCCCAGGATATTTCCATCGAGAATTGACCCATGTTTGAACCTTGCCCTGCGTGTTTTCAGCGGGGGCTA
>NZ_JBNWCP010000019.1:0-72898 GCF_053522345.1 Agrobacterium sp. 22-226-1 | reverse complement strand
CTGCGACGCCTGGCGGAAACTCGAAAGCCAGCCATGGCGCATCATGTCCATCGGTCACCGCAAATGGGCCAATGAGTTCTGATCATTGAGCGATGGTATTACGGCCGGGATTGACCGTTTTGGCGATGACATAGGCAAGCGGATATCCAAGCACCAGACAGACGAGCGCCACCATGGCGGCAATACCGACGGAGCGCAGGATGGCCTCGTAATAGATGGCGCGGGTGAAGATGCGCACGAAATTGTCGAACGTGATCGCGCTCGACAATGTGATGACGCCGGCCGCCGATTTGTTGAAGGCGAGGGCGAAAAGCGAGGCGGTGGGCACGACGAAAAAGGCGATGAAAAAAATCAGGGCGGGCAGCAGGAGCAGCCAGAAGCCGAAACCGTCGCTCAAGCGTTTTCGCGCCGGCGAAACCTGAGCGAGGGGCAGGCCGTCCATCTGCTTGTCCGTTGTCGTCATTGCCGATACCGCCATGTTGCGTGGTCCCCCGTCATTCGGCCGCTTGCGGCAACATGGCCCTGTGCAGTGCGTCGTAACCGATCAGTTCCTTTTCCGGGGGTGCCGGATAGGTCGTCTTGCTCTGGGAAAGGCCGGCGCGGACGAGGCCGGCGGCAATGGAAACGGCTGTCGGGATGGGGTCGACGACGGGAACGTCGATGCCCTCGGCAAGCAGCCCTTCACGCAGGCCGGCGGCGCATCCCATCAGGCCGGTGCAGCCGAAGATCAGGGCTTCCGCGCCGTCCTCCTCCACCGCCTTCCTGCCTTCCTCGACCAGGCGGCGGGCGGTGGCGGCAAGGTCCGCCTCGAGATCCAGCACGGGAATATCGACACTGCGCACCGAGGCCAGCTTGCTGGAAAGGCCACTAAGGGCGGCGGTGTTTTCAAAAGACGGGATCAGGCGGCGCATGACTGTGATGACGGAGAATTTGTGTCCCAGCATGGAAGCAACATGCATGCCGGTTTGGCATGGTCCGAGAACGACCATGCCGGAAATCTCCCGGGCCGGGCGCAGGCCGGGATCGCCCATGCAATCGATGATGACGGCATCGACACCTTCACGTTCGGCGCGGGCTATTTCAAGCAGGGTGCCGGGAACGGACATCGCCGCCTCGAACTCGCTTTCGATCGAGCCCGGCCCGGTGGCTATTTCGGCGTGGGAAAGGCTGATGCCGGGATATTCCAGCGCCTTGAGATCCGCCAGCTTGCGAAAGCCGCGCGTTACGATGGGGGATACGACACGAACATGGACGTCACGCATTCTCGATATCTCCTTCAGCACCGCAACGACTTGCATATGCGGGCAAAACCAGGCCTGAAGTTGCGTATCCGACGCTTGCCGAGCCTCCGGTGACTGCGCCGCTTGTTCCGATGCCTTACGGTGCATCGGCTTGCCGCCGGACGAAAGAGTTTAGGCGAATAGGGGCTTCACTCTTTCGGGTGGGTAGTATGGCTGGTTTGAAAGCGCAGTACCTATCCGTTTAGATAGGTATTGCTGCATAAAACAGATGCGCCTGCGATGTTTGACTAAACATTGGGCGATCAAAGTCGTAAAATGAGGCGTTTCTGGCGTTTTACCGACCGTTTAACCGTAAGCGAGCCTTACAGGACGTGTAGCGCCCGTACCCAGTCGTGACCCGGGTGCAGGCGCTCGAGGCAATCCCGCAGCCAGAGGCGTTCCGAAAGAGATAGCTTTGGCCGGGCTCTTGCGAAATCGTCCTCGTCCTTGGGACGCCTGTACTTTGCCTTGAACAGAAGCACGGCGGAGGGATTGAGATAAGGGATGCCGTCTGCGGTCAGCGACACCATTTCGATCCGCGGCCGCGTCATTTTCGGATTTCTCTTGTAAACCCAGGTGTCATTCGTCCCCGGTTCGATCATCATATCGGCGCGCCAGCACCCGGCAGGGCGATCGAAGCACCATATTTGAAAAATCTCGGGAGCCGGGTGCTGGTCCGCCGGCAGCGGTTCGATAACGCCATCGTTGACGGTATAGAACTCCATGTCACCCAGTTTCCGGCGAAAGATACCCAGATCTTCGCGCAGGACCGTGAATTCGAGATCATCATGCTCACGCGTCTTGCTCCCTGCCACAGATCGAGCGCCCAGCCGCCGACAACGCACCATGGCCGCGATACGCCGTCCAGTCGCTGGGACAGCTCGGCAGGGCTCCAGGGGTTCCACCCATTCTGGTCCGGCGCAAGCGGGTGATCACTCATAATATACGGTCGCTTCCATGCAATTTTCGTATCGTCGTTTATTTGCCGATGGCCTCAAGGCCAACGCTTCAGCAACCCCGCCAGAAGCGTCAGCGCCTCCGTGAGATCATCGAATGACGGGCCGCCGAGACAGAGCCGAATACCGCTCGCCGGATCGTCGGGATTCACCAGCATGGATTCCGGAGGGGTCAGCTTGATACGCATCGCCGCAGCGGCGAATGCGAAACGATTGGCGGCGTCGCGTTCCATCGGCAGCCAGACGTTGTATGCATCGGGATGCGCGCCAAGCCGGTTCGTGCCGAGCAGCGAAACAGCCAGGCTGGAGCGCCGTCGGGCCTCGTGGCGTAAATCCCGCTGGATTGACGAGATGATGCCGGAGGTCAGCCAATCTTCAACCACCACGCAGGACAGTGCGGATGGGGCCATCGGCATGTCCTGCAGAAGGTCTTCGGCGGTGTCGTGCAGCCCGGCCGGCACTGCAAGCACGCCGATCTGCAGGCCGGGACCAAGCGACTTGGAGAGCCCGTTCACATGAAACGAGATTTCAGGAGCCAGTGAGGCGAGCGGCGGCAAGGCCTCGGCCGATGCCGCATAAACGCCGTCCTCGATGATCCATACGCCCGCCCGGTGGCAAATATCCGCAATGATCTGCCGCCGCGCTGCGCCCATGGTGACGGTTGTCGGATTATGCAGCGTCGGCGTCAGGTAGACTGCGGTGCCGTCACGCGACGTCGTGCCGGCGAGCGCCGCGGCAAGCGCTTCCGGCACCATGCCTTCGGCATCGATTTCGATACCCTGCATCCGGTATCCTTTCCGCCGGGCCAGTGCGATCGCGCCGGGATAGGTGATCCGTTCGGTCAGGAGCAGGCCCTTCGGGCCGCAGGCGAGATCGAAGGCCAGCGCCAGCGCCTGGCGGGCGCCGCTTGTCAGCACCAGATGTGACGGATCGACGGTCAGGCTCAGCGTCTCGAGCCAGTGAGCGAGAAGGCGGCGGTGTTCCAGATGTCCGGCGGGCGGGGCGTAAAGATTGATGTGATCCGCATCGATCCTGCGGGCGATCCCCGTTAGCGTCCTGGCCAGGATGCGGGCGTTGAGCGTGGCCGGTGGCGCATTGGAGGAGAGGTCGAACTGCCGATCCTTGTGCGCCTCCTGGAGCGCCACGAATGTTCCCCGTCCCTTGACGCTGCGTGTCAGCCCGCGCCGTTCGAGAACCGAATAGGCTTTTGTCACCGTGCCAAGCCCCACCCCAAGTTTCCATGCGAGATCGCGATGGGCGGGCAGACGGTCGCCGCCCGTCAGCCGCCCCTCGATGATGTCATCGGCAAGCGCAAGCACCAGCCGTTCTGCGGCATTCGCCTCAATATCTGCAAGACGGGGAGTCCAGGGGGATTGCAGCAGCACGGTCGTACCTTCGATAAAAGTGTCACGTTACACTATTTCAATAAACACTAAGTGTAACATAGGCTATGACGACGCTGATTGAAATCCACACTTTACGGCGGGCGATCGGCCATGATGCCGGCGCCCGGGGGATCGAATGTTCAGCCATATAACCGTCGGAACGCGTGATCTTGAGCGGGCGGAACGCTTCTACGATGCCGTGCTTGTCCCACTCTGCCTGACGCGGCGGGTCGTTACCCCGGATGGCGGGCCTGCGGCGCTTTGCTGGGTGGCAGCACACTCCCCGTTGCCCCGCTTTTATGTCTATCGCCCTTTCAACGGCGAGCCGCCCACGGTTGGCAACGGCGGCATGGTCGCCTTTCTGGCGCCGTCGAAAGAGGCGGTGGAGATGGCCTATGCCGGCGGCCTTTCGCATGGCGGCATGGATGAAGGAGTTCCGGGGCCACGCCCGCATTACGGAGACGGCTATTTCGGCGCCTATCTGCGTGACCCTGACGGCAACAAGGTCCACATCGTTCATCGCGGAGACCTCCAGCAATAGTGCTGGGGAAGTATCCTGCTTCTGGAGAAATCGAAATGACCGCCAGCCAGATCGCCCTCGTCTACGGCACCTATATCGTCGCCACCGCCAGCCCGGGGCCAAGCAACATGGCGATCATGGGCACGGCGATGCGCGATGGCCGTCTGCCCGCACTCGCTTTGGCTGCCGGTGTCATCACCGGCTCGCTCTTCTGGGCGATCCTTGCGGCGACGGGCATGTCCGCCGTGCTGGCCGCCTATGCCCAGGCGCTTTTCATCATCAAGATATTTGGCGGCGTCTACCTGCTTTATCTGGCCTTTCGAGCGGGCAGGTCGGCCCTGAAGCCGGTCTCCGACCTTGTGGGGATGAATACCGGGCGTGCGACGCCGCGCTATCGGGCGCTCTACCGGCAGGGTCTCCTCATGCATATCGGAAATCCGAAAGCCATCATGGCCTGGATAGCGATCATGTCGCTGGGGTTTCGCGAGGACGCGCCTGCGGGCATGTTGCCGGCGATCATTGGCGGCTGCGCCCTTCTCGGCGTCATTGTATTCGGCAGCTATGCGCTTCTCTTTTCCACCGCTTCGATGATTTCGCTCTACACCAGATTGCGGCGCTGGATCGAATCCGTGCTTTCTACGGTATTTGCCGTTGCGGGACTGAAATTGCTTCTCTCTCAGAACTGAGAGCCCCACCATCGGCGTTGCCGATCAATCCCAACTGAAAAGAGCCATGCCATGAGTTTTGTTATCCATATGATCGACGTGTTCGGCTCCGGGCCGCTTTCCGGCAATCCGTTGGCGGTCGTCATCGGCGCCGATGCTTTGTCGGCGGATGAAATGCAGCGATTGACGCGGTGGTTCAACCTTTCCGAAACCACCTTTCTGCTGCAACCCACCCATCCGCAGGCTGATTACCGGGTCAGGATATTCTCGCTGGACAGGGAATTGCCCTTTGCCGGGCATCCCACACTTGGCAGCTGCCATGCCTGGCTCTGCGCCAACGGTATGCCAGAAAATCAAACCGACATTGTTCAGGAATGCGGTGCGGGACTGGTCACGATCCGGCGCTCGCATGGGCGACTTTGTTTTGCCGCTCCACCGCTTATCCGTTCCGGCGTACCGACGCCCGCCGAACTGGAAGAAGCGCGGCAGCTGTTGAGGATCGAGGCTTGCGATATCATCGATGCCGCCTGGATCGATAATGGTCCCGGCTGGCTGGGAATCAGGCTGGCATCGGCCGAAAAGGTGCTTGGCCTCGACCCGGCCCGCAATTGGCCCGGCCGTATCGATATCGGTGTGGTTGGCCCTCATGCGCCAGGCGGCGAGATCGCCTTTGAGGTTCGCGCCTTCTTCAGCGATCATCTGGGCGTCATCGTCGAAGACCCCGTCACCGGAAGCCTCAACGCCTCGCTGGCGCAATGGCTCTTCGCGACGGGCGTGGTTGGCGAAGACTATGTCGCGGCGCAGGGAACGCGCCTTGGCCGCCACGGCCGCATCTACCTGACCCGCGACGATGCCGGCCAGATATGGGTTGGCGGCGAAACGCGCACGCATGTAGAAGGCCAGCTGCAAGGCATTTGAAAAGACAGACGAAAACGAGGTGACTTTGATGAATAGCAGTGTTTACCGCCCCATTTCCGAACGTGTATTGGCGGATGATTGGGGACGGCTGACCAAGTATGAGTATGAACTTCAGTTGAGGGACGGAAGCTGGCAACGGCAGACCCGGGAGGCCTATGATCGCGGCAACGGCGCGACATGCCTGTTGTACAATCCGGCAAGCGACAATGTGCTGCTGACCCGCCAGTTCCGGTTGCCGGCACTTTTGAATGGCGGTCTGGAATCGCTGATCGAGACACCGGCGGGGCTGCTGGAAGGCGCTGACCCGGCGACGCGAATGCGTGCGGAACTGATCGAGGAAACCGGTTATGAGGTTTCCGAACTTACGCATCTGTTCGATATCTATATGAGCCCCGGATCGGTCACGGAATATCTCGCCTTTTTCTACGGCGAATATGCCGAGAAACATAAGGTCGGGGCAGGCGGCGGTTCAGCGGACGAGGGCGAAGACATCGACGTGCTGGAAATCGCCTTGCCCGAGGCGATGCGGATGATCGGCCGCGGCGATATTCGCGATGGCAAGACGATCATTCTGATCCAGCATCTCGCCATCCGGCTCTTGCAGGAAAAAATCACGGCAGGCTGATGCCCGAACGATGCTTCCGGTCCGGCGCATAGGGAGCTCGTGTGGTTCGCCATGCCCCGGTGCGATCATCGGGCGAAAAGATTGGCGGCCATATAGTCTACAAATGCTCTGACTTTTGGAGAGAGATATCGATTGGTCGGCCAGAGGACGCGGAAGGTCCCTGTGTCGGCCATGTAGTCGTCGAGCAGCGATACCAGTTTCCCTTGAGCGATTTCGGATGTCACCGCGAATGAGGGCAGGCATGTTATCCCGAACGATCGTTCCGCAAGGTAGATCAGTGGTTCCAGCGTGCTCGCAACGGTGGCGACCGGCAGATCGATCCTGATTTCGCGTCCTTCGCGAACCAGCGGCCATGGCTCCAGCTTTCCGGAATTGGCGAAGCGATGATGGAGACAGCAGTGCCGGACAAGATCTTCCGGGACCTCCGGGCGTCCATGCGCCTTGAGGTAGTCAGGCGCCGCCACGACGCTGTGTCTGAAGGTGCCGAGCTTTCGGCTCATCAGCCGCGTGTCCCTGATCTCGCCGGTTCTGATGACGGCGTCGAATCCCTCTTCGATAACGTCAACCAGACGATCGGTAAAATCGAGGTCGAGGCTGATTTCGGGATATACCTCCATGAAGGCGGATATCGTCGGCATCAGAAGCATGCCCGCAAGCGGAAGGCTCACCCGAAGTTGCCCGCGCGGAACGGCCTGCGATCTCGACAGTTGCGCCTGCACGGTCTCATATTCGGACTGGATGCGTCGGCATGTATCGAGGAAGAAACTTCCGTCCTCCGTCAGGGCCATGCTGCGTGTCGAGCGATTGAACAGTCTTACGCCCAGCTCCTCCTCCAGACGCGCAATGGCTTTTCCGACGGCGGATCCGGAGATGCCGAGGCGATGCCCGGCGGCTACGAAGCTTCCCGCTTCCGCCACCTGAATGAATATGCCGAGTGTTCCGAGCTTGTCCATGACGCCGCAATTAAGGAATTTTTGTCCGGTATGTTAAGAATAGCAGCTCGTTTATCCGCTATTTTGCTTCCGATATCCAGATGTCGTCGCGGCCGAAATGGCCCCAAGCGTCAAATGGAGATAACTCATGGAAACGAAACCTATCGCAGCTTTTGCGGGCTCACCCGCTCCCACGACCTTCGTTGTCAACGTCATTCATGCGCATCCGGGAAAGCAGGACGAAGCCTTCGCCATTATTCAGGATGTCGTTCACTATGTTGCCGAACGAAAGGAAGGGTTCCTCTGGAGCAGCCTTGCGAAAAGCACCGACGGAGAGACGGTCGTCAACGTCGAGGCCATTCAGGGAACCGGCAATGTCGACGAGTTCTTTTCCGATCCGCAATTCGTCGAAAAATTCCGGAAACTGGACACCGTCTCCAGAAGCGAGTTCCACACATATACCGTCGGCGATCTGGTTCTCCCGAAGCCCATTGCTGAGTGACGGATGGAGCGCGCTCGTTTTTGAAAACGCGCCGGTCAGGTGGCGGCCGGGGGGCTTCCCCCGGCATTGGAACGGAACACCGTCGCCGGGCCATGGTCAAAGCACTCGATCAGCATTTCGGTCAGCACCCGGATTTTTCTTGCCGGATGCTGGCCGGGCGGTCTGACGACAAATATTCCCGCCGGCGGCGGCGGATAGCGTTTCATGACGCGGACCAGCTCGCCCGAGTCCAGATGATCCTTGATGAGATCGTCGGGCAACACGGCGATCCCCAAACCGGCAACTGCTGCGACGGCGAGCGCGGCTCCGTTGTCGGCCTTGAAACGTCCCTGTGGGCGAATGTTTGTCACCCTGTCTCCATCCATCACTTGCCAAGTCTCCGTTCCCTGCATGAGAGCCTGATGGGTGAGGAGTTCTTCCGGTGTCTCCGGAGAACCATGGGCCCTGATATAGTCCGGGCTGGCGACGAAACTTCCGTAGAGGGGGCCGACACGTCTGGCGACAAGGTTGGAATCCTGAAGGTGGCCGACCCGGATCGCACAATCATACCCTTCTGCGATCAGATCCACGAAACGATCCGTGTAACAGGTCTGGATCTGGAGTTGGGGATAGCGGCGCGCCATTTGCGCAATCACCATTGCAAAATGCGTCGGGCCGAAAGAAAGCGGCGCAGCAATCCGCAGACGCCCGCGGAGCTCGCCAGCCGGAAGAATTGTCTCCCTCGCCACATCGATTTCGGCTGAAATCCTTGCCGCATAGTCCCGGAAGGTTGCGCCCGCCTCCGTCAGGGAAGCACCGCGTGTGGATCGGGCCAGAAGCTGGACACCAAGCTCGGCTTCAAGCCGCACGAGCCGCCGGCTGACCATCGACTTGGAGATGCCGAGCCGCAACGCGGCCGAACTGACGCCTCCCGCATCTGCAACTTCGACGAATGTCCGGAGATCTTCGATTTCCACTCGGCGTTCCTCATTCTGCGACACAGCTCAGCGCTGACAAGGACTACCGCATCATAAACAGGAATGACAAGTTTCGTCCCGCGGCAACGCCCGAAGGGGCGCATGTCTTTGCGCAAGCGCTTCAATAAACCGCCAACACAGGATGAACCCATGACCTTTCGTAACGGCCTCGATTCACTTCTCCGCCCTGAAGATTCCGTCCTCGTTCTGATCGATCATCAGCCCTATCAGCTCGCGAACCTGAACAGCCACGATCCGCAGGCTGTGGTTAACCTCACGACCGCACTGGCGAAGCTGGCAAAAGCCTTCAATGTTCCGACGGTTCTCACCAGCGTGATCGCAGCGCGCGGCGGGCTGCTCTTCAAGCAGATCACCGACGTGTTCCCCGGCCAGGAAGTCATTGATCGCACCTGGGTGAACACCTGGCAGGACGAGAATGTGGTGAACGTCGTCAAGGCGACCGGCCGCAAGCAACTGATCATCGCCGGCCTGTGGACCGAGGTCTGCGTCGCAATGCCCGTCATCCAGGCCGCCGGCGAAGGTTGGGACGTGACCGTGATCACCGATGCGTCGGGCGGGATTTCGAAGGAGTCTCACGAAGTTGCCATCCAGCGCATGATCGCGGCCGGTGCGAACCCGATGACCGTGATGGCGCTCGCCGGCGAATGGCAGCGCGATTGGGCGCGCACCGAGCATGTCGAGGAACTGACCGAAATCCTCATCCAGCACTTCGGCGGCAGCGGCATCGCCTATCTCTGGGAACAGCAGCTTCTCAACACGCCGGTGCCGGCCACAAAGGGCGGTCACTAAGAACCGGGCAGGGATGGCGCGGGCGTCTGTTGGCTCGCGCCATCCCGTCGCCTCAAGACTATTCTCTCGCCCTGCAAACGAGGCCGGCGCGATCCCCATGAGAAAGGGAGGCGCCGGCTTTGATCGCTTGCCTGTGGGCGCGCGCATCGGACATACTACCCTTGAACCACAAAGGCCAAGGGCAAGACGAAGCCAGAGACTTGGAACTGGATCGCGGAGCCATGCGAGAAGATTGAGCCCATGAATACGCGATTCCTCGAAACTTTTCTCTGGGCTGCCCGATTGAGCAGCTTTTCGGCAGCCGCGGAACGTCTGCACACAACGCAAGCATCGGTGTCCAACCGAATCGCCGCTTTGGAGCGGGAGCTCGGTGTCGTGCTGTTCACGCGCGATGTGCGCTGCGTCAACCTGACGCCCGCCGGTCGTCTGGCGCTGCAACATGCCGAAAAGATCGTCAACCTCACCGGCGAGTTCCGGCAGATCGTCAGTAACCGGGAGGCGCTGAGGGGTACGGTGCGGATCGGTGCCGCCGATACGATCGTCTATGCCTGGTTGCCGCTTCTCATCCGCCGCGTGAACGAACAATATCCCGGTGTCAGCCTCGATCTGACCATCGATACCAGCCTGAAACTCTCGCAACGCATTCAGAACGGCGAGGTGGATGTCGGTTTCATCATGGGGCCGATCATGGCTGCGGATATTTATAATTCACCGCTCTGTACATTCGAATCCTGCTGGGTCGGCGCGGTCGAGCTGCCGCTGCCGGAAACCGGTGTCACGCTTGAAGATATCGCGCATTTTCCGCTACTTACCTTCTCGACCGGCTCACAACCGCATCAGGCGTTGCGGGCGCTTCTCGATTCACATGGCCTGTCCGATAGCCGCATCTACAATTCCAATTCGCTGTCGATCATGACGCGCCTTGTGGCCACGGCCGTCGGGGTGGGCGCCTTGCCGCGCGTTTTGGTGGACGGCATCATCAAATCGGGCGAAGCGCGTATTCTCGACATCACGCCGCCGGTGCCGCCTCTTACCTTCCACACGGTTTATCAGGAGCGTGGCGACAACGCGCTTGCCCGTGCCATTGCCGACATGGCGACGGAAATCGTCAGTGAAACCACCACGCAATGGATGACGGCGGCAGCTTAAATTTTATGCTGCAACGCAAAATGATTAATCTATAAGCTTACCTTATGGGTTTCGATAGAGTTTTTCCGTTTGTCAGGAAAACAGTTCCCGTTCTTAATTCTCCTCGCAACATGAGAGGAGAGCAACGTGAAAGTCTCACTTGTTCAAATGAATACCCAGAACGACAAGGCAGAAAACCTCAAGGTTGCTGCCGATTTAATTGAGAAGGCAGTCAAGGCGGATAGTCCTGATCTTGTTGTTCTTCCGGAATACTTCGCATTTCTTGGAGATAATCCTCAGGAAATGCATGAGAGCGGGGAAGAATTCCCCGGCGGCGAGATTTACTCGCTGCTTTCGGATCTGGCCAGAAAGCACGCGATCACGCTGCATGCCGGTTCCATCGTCGAGAAGGAAGGCAACCGCTTCTACAATTCGACGCTCGTTTTCGGACCTGACGGCAAACAGATCGCCCGTTACCGTAAAATTCACCTGTTCGACGTCGATACGCCGAATGGCATCAGCTACCGCGAATCCGATTCCGTTGCCCGTGGCGAAGAGGTCGTGACCTACAAGGTTGGCGACAGGACGGTCGGTTGCGGCATCTGCTACGACATCCGCTTCCCGGAACTGTTCCGCGCCCTGCGGGACAAGGGTGCAGATGTCATCGTTCTGCCGGCCGCTTTCACGCTGATGACCGGCAAGGACCATTGGGAAGTGCTGGCCCGCGCCCGCGCCGTCGAAACCCAGACCTATTTCCTCGCTGTCGGCCAGATCGGCACCCATGCGGGCGGCAAGAAGGCCTGCTGGGGTCATTCCATGGTCATCGATCCGTGGGGTCACATCGTCGCGCAATGCTCCGACACCGTCGGAACTGCCGGCGCCGCTCTCGACTTCGACTATTCGGCCAAGGTGCGCGCCAACGTGCCGGTGGCGAACCACCACGTTCTCTGATCGGAGAAAGACCCAATGTTTATCGTCAACCCCATGCCGGAACAGATCGGCGCCGACATCATCGAGCTTCTTGAAAAGGTTGAAGTCGCAACGATCGGCCATGTACTTCATTCCGGTTTCGTCGATCCTGAAATCCGGGCCGTTCTTCCGGGCAAGCGCGTGGCGGGCACCGCCGTCACGCTGCGCATCCCGAATGCCGACTCGACCATGCTTCACTACCTGACGCAACTCGTGCGTCCGGGTGATATCGTTCTCATCGACCGTTGCGGTGATACCCGTCACGCCTGCTGGGGCGGTGTCATCACCAACACCATGAAGATGGCGGGTGTGAGAGCCGGTGTCGTCGATGGCCCGGCGACCGATTTCTCGGAGTTCACCAAGGTCGACATGCCAATGTGGTGCCGAGGCCCGTCGCCGATCACCACCAAGATCCTTGGTCTGGAAGGCGCGATCAACGTTCCGATCAGCGTTGGTGGCCAGATGATCAATCCGGGCGACGCGATCCTGTGCGATGAAAGCGGCGTTGTCGCCCTTCATCCGAGCCAGGCCCGCGCCATGGCGGAACGCGCCATCGGCATGCAGGAAGCCGAGATCGTGCTTCTGGAGCGCCTGCGCAACGGCGAGAAGCTGCCGGATATTTCCGGCGCCAATAAATTCGTCCAAGCCAAGCTCAGCGCCTGACACAATCTTTCGGGTGGCGGATCCGTTCGCCACTCCCAATAACAATAGAGGAGAACAGGACAATGAAGAAATCGATACTTCTGAGTGGGATTCTCATGCTTGGCGCGGCCGCCCTGCCGGCGCACGCCCAGCAGACCGTGACGTTCCTTGGCTATAGCGGCCTTTTCCAGGAGCGTTACACCAAGGCCGTCATCGAGCCCTTCATGGCCGCCAACCCGGATATCAAGGTAGACTATTTCCCGCAGCAGGGTTCTGCCGCCATGCTCGGCTCGCTGCGCGCCCAGAAAGCTGCTCCGCAATCCGATATCGCGCTGATGGACGTTTCCGTCGCCAAGACCGGCACGGATGAAGGCCTGTTCGACAAGGTCGATGAAAGCGTTACCAAGAACGTTGCCGACCTCTATCCGAACGCTCGCTTCGAAGGCGTCGCCGGTGTCGGCGTGACCTTCGACAACCTCGTTCTCATCTACAATACCGATGCAATCAAGACCGCGCCGGACAGCTGGAATGCCCTGAAAGACAGCGCTTTAAAGGGCAAGATCGCCATGCTGAGCGCTCCTGACATCGTCGGTATCGGCACGACCATCATCATGGACCACATGAATGGCGGCACCGACTTCATCAAGAATATCGACGCCGGTATCAATGCCATGGCTGAAGTCGCGCCGAACGTCCAGACCTGGGAACCGAAGCCGGAAGTCTATCCGACTGTCGTCAACGGCCAGGTGTCGCTGGGCGTGGGCTGGAATGCCCGCAGTCAGGTGAATGCCGATGGTTCCAAGGGCAAGATGAAGGTCGTTCTTCCGAAGGAAGGCACGATCCTGCAGATCAATACGCTCAACCTCGTCAAGGGCGGCCCGTCGTCCGAGGCGGCCCGCAAGTTCATCGATTACGCGCTGAGCCCGGAAGCCCAGGCCGCCTTCACAGCCGCCATGTATTATGCGCCGACCAACGCCAAGGCCACGGTGGCTCCCGATGTCAGCGATCGCACGGTCGTAAAGGCGATGGACAAGGTTATCCCGGTCGACTGGATCGGCCTCTCGAAGGTTCGTGACCAGATCACGCAGGACTGGCGCCGCAAGGTCATCCCGCTTAGCCGCTAAGGCTTTCGCGTCTCTGTCGTGAAAAATGGCAAGACTTCCGCATCCCCTTCGGGCGGATGCGGAAACGGCATGGGCCCCGGCTCATTTCCTCCGTCGGTGTTGGGATCGATGGAGGGGTGGGTGGTCCGAAGGCCTGCATAGGGAAAGCGCCGCGCAGAGTGCAGGTGAATTTCCGCCGCGATTGCATAGATCAAGGGACAGGGCATGTCCGCGACCCCGCCGGGACGGGACATGTTCTGGAGAAAGGCAAAAAGCCAGAATGGGAACTTCAGACATCATGCAGCCAGGATTTCTCTCGATTCGTTCATTGACCAAGCGCTACGAAACTATGGTCGCCGTGGATAATCTCAATCTCGAGATTCCCAAGGGCGAACTGGTTGCCTTCCTCGGTCCATCCGGCTGCGGCAAGTCGACGTCGCTGCGCATGATTGCCGGCCTTGCCCCCGTGACGTCAGGTTCGATCCTGATCGACGGCAAGGATGTGACGCAGCTTGCGCCCTATAAGCGCGATATCGGCCTCGTTTTTCAGAGCTATGCGCTTTTCCCGCATATGACGGTTCTCAAGAACGTCATGTTTGGTCTTGAAATGCGCAAGGTGCCGGCTGCCGAAGCGGAACGGCGTGCGCGCGAAGCGATTGCCATGGTGCGGCTGGAAGGGCGCGAGGACCGCCGGCCTGCCCAGCTTTCCGGTGGCCAGCAGCAGCGCGTCGCACTGGCGCGTGCACTCGTCATCCAGCCCTCCATCCTCCTGTTCGACGAACCTCTTTCCAATCTCGACGCCAAGCTGCGCGATGAGATGCGCTCTGAAATCCGCCGCATCCAGAAACAGCTCGGCATTACCTCCATCTTCGTCACCCATGATCAGGTCGAGGCGCTCAGCATGTGCGACAAGGTCGCCGTGCTCAATGGCGGGCGTCTGGAACAGCTCGGCACGCCGCACGATCTCTATGAGCGCCCGGCAACGGCTTTCGTCGCCTCTTTCGTCGGCCGCACAAACAGGCTGGTCGGAAACGCGGTCGGCGATCACATCACGGTCGGCGACGCGACACTGCGTGCGCCCGGCTCGCACAGTGGCACGATCGACCTTATGGTACGGCCGCACCGCATGGCCATGACGGTTGCCGGTGACGCCGCACCCGATTTCGACGGAGCGCCGGTCAATCGCATCGCCGGTGAGGTTCGCGATGTCTATTATGCAGGCGATATCCTTCACTACGAGATTGCCGCGGGCGGACAGACATTGTCGGTGGAGCGTGCGACTTCGGGCGGGGAAACACCTGTGGCGACGGGCAGCGCGGTCAGCCTCGTCTGGCGCGTGGAGGACACGCTGGTCTTCGGAGCAGGCCAATGACAGCGGCGGTCATGATCACGGCTCCCGGCAGCCGCACATCCTCCATGGTGTTTCTCGCAACGCTTCTTCTCGGGCCGATCATTGCGGTCAATGGCCTCGCCTTCGTCATGCCCGTCTTCAACCTGCTCCTGCTTTCTTTCCGTGAAAGCCTTGGCGGCGGCGGTCTCGGGGAGGCCCACACGCTCGACAACTGGTCGTCCACCCTGACCGACGGTTTTTATATCGAACTGATCGGCCAGAGCATCCTGACCAGCCTTCTGATCACGGTTCTCACACTCATCGCCTCTTATCCCATCGCGCTTTATCTTCACCGGGCGCAGGGTCGCTGGAAGACGCTGCTGCTGGTGCTCGTCATTTCGCCATTGCTCACCTCGGCCGTGGTGCGCACCTATGGCTGGATCGCGATCCTTGCCGATGACGGTCTCATCAACAATATCCTTTTGGCTCTCGGTGCCGAAAGCGGCGTGCGGCTGCTGTTCAACAAGGTCGGCGTCGTCATCGGCCTCACGGAAATCCTGATGCCCTATATGATTCTGGCGCTGCTGGCGGGTTTCGGCAGGCTCGATCCGCGTGTCGAAGAGGCGGCGGAAACGCTCGGCGCATCGCCGTGGAAGGTATTCTGGCGGATCATCGTGCCGCTTACCATGCCCGGCGTCGCCCTCGGTTGCCTGCTTTCCTTCGTTCTCGCCGTCAGTTCGTTCATCACCCCCAAGCTGCTTGGCGGCGGGCGTGTCTTCCTTCTGGCGACGGAAATCTACGATCAGGCCATCGTGACGCTCAACTGGCCGCTCGCCGCGACGCTGTCGATGATCATTCTCGTGATTTTCGGCACTGCCCTGGTGCTCTATTCCCGGCTTCTGCGGGCCATTCTTTAAAGGAGATCGAAGATGGAAGAACGTCCCGCTCCGCTGGCGCTGAAAATCCTCGCCTTCATCATGTTCCTTTTCCTGCTGGCGCCCGTCGTTCTCGTCGTGCCGATCTCATTTTCGGCCGATAGCTACATGACCTTTCCGCCCTCCGGCTGGAGCCTGCGCTGGTATGTCGATCTCATGCATAATTCCAAGATGATGGGAGCGCTCGGCACCAGCACCCTTCTCGCCATCATCGTCACCGTGCTCTCCATGCTGATAGCGCTGCCCGCCTCCTATGCCATCGTGCGCATGCGGGTGATCGGGGCGGATGCGCTTCTCGCCTTCTTCACCGCGCCGCTGCTTCTGCCCACCATCGTTCTTGGCCTCGCGATCCTGATCGTTTTTGCCGGTGCCGGCCTGCTCGGCACCTTCACAGGTCTGGTGATTGCGCATCTCATCATCGTGCTGCCCTATGCGCTGCGTGTTCTCACCACCTCGCTTGCCGGCCTGCCGCTGATCTTCGAGGAGGCAGCCTCCACGCTCGGGGCATCGCCGCTCACGATTTTCCGACGCGTGACCATGCCGATGATCGCGCCGGGTGTCGTGGCGACGGCGGCACTTTCCTTTCTGGTGTCGTTCGATGAAGCGGTGATTTCGCTGTTCCTCACCGGCCCGCGCATCACCACGCTTCCCGTCGCCATGTATCAGCATGTGGAAACGCAGGCGGATCCGCTCGTTGCGGCCATTTCCGTTCTCTTGATCGTGCTCACCCTTGCCGTCGTCCTCATCGTCGACCGCACGGCGGGCCTGACCAAGACTTTCGTGAAATAAAGTCGCGGGGGCCGCCCGCTGGTGCTGGCTGCCCCTACTGGTACAGGCGCGAATTTCACTCCCGTTTATGAACGCCGCTGCTGCATCGGCGCGATCCGTCGCGCCCGTTGATTTCGCTTTGAAAGACGAAGGCAAAGGGAAGCCCATGGCTGAAACCCCCTCCACGGAATTTGATGTCGCCGTCATTGGCGCCGGTGTGGTCGGTTGCGCGGTCGCTCGCCGTTTCGCGCTGGCCGGTGCGAAGGTGGTGGTCATCGAAAAAGGCCCCGATATCCTCTCCGGCGCTTCCAAGGCCAACAGCGCCATCCTCCATACCGGCTTCGATGCGCCGGAAGGCAGTCTGGAACTTGAACTGGTGAAGGCAGGCCGGGAGGAGTATCTCTCCATTCATGGGCAGATGGGCCTCAGCCTTGTCGAAACAGGCGCACTGGTCTGCGCCTGGAACCCGGACGAGGCGGAAAAACTGCAGGGCATCTCCGATCAGGGGCGGCGCAATGGCATCGCCGGGCTTGAGTTCCTTACGGCCGGGCAGGCCCGTGAAACCATGCCAGGCCTGTCCAACCGCCTTGTCGCCGCGCTCGACGTTCCGGGCGAACATATCATCGATCCTTGGTCCGCGCCGCTCGGCTATCTCACGCAGGCGGTGGCGCTGGGTGCGCAGCTAGTGCGCAACGCGGAAGTCCTGTCCGGTGCGTTCGACGGCGCGTGGCGGATCGAGACGACGGCAGGCGTTATCCTTGCCGCGAGTGTCGTCAACGCCGCCGGGCTGTTCGGCGATATCGTCGATGCGCGTCTGGGGCTTTCACCCGACTTCGCCATCAAGCCCCGCAAGGGGCAGTTCGTGGTACTGGACAAGGCTGCCCGCCGGCATGTGCCGCGTATCGTCCTGCCCGTTCCGACCGAAATCACCAAGGGCATCGTGGTGTGCCCCACCGCCTTCGGCAATGTTCTCGTCGGTCCGACAGCGGAAGAGCAGGAAGACCGCGAGCGCGCGACGGTCGGGACGACGACGCTGGAAGCACTGCTGGAACGCGGTGCGGAGATCGTTCCGGCGCTGGCCTGCGTTTCCGTGACCGCCGTTTATGCCGGTCTGCGCCCCGCGTCTGAAAAGAAGCATTACCGCATTTCCGCCCGACCGGACCGGCGGGCGATCACGCTCGGCGGCATTCGCTCCACGGGCCTCAGCGCCGCCCTCGGTCTGGCGCAACATGCGCTGAGGCTTCACGAAGGTTTCGACACGCATTTTATCCCACCGCCCTCGGCTCCCGACGTGACGATGCCCAACCTGACGGAAACCTGCGAGCGGGACTGGCAGCGTGCCGATCACGGCGAAATCGTCTGTCATTGCGAACTCGTCACCCGCCGCGAGATCGAGGCGACCTTTTTAAGCCCGGTGCCGCCGGGCGATTTTGGTGGGCTTCGGCGGCGCACCCGCGCGGGCATGGGCCGCTGTCAGGGTTTTTATTGCAACGCCCGACTGGCTGCGATGACGAGGGACCGTCTGGTAACCCCGCTTGCCGTTCGCGAGGGAGATAACCAATGAGCGCAGGGGAAGCTTTTCAGCAAAAGAGTGCGGATGTGATCGTGGTCGGCGGCGGCCCGGCGGGTGTGGCGGCGGCGCTGGAGCTGAAAGCGCGCGGTATCGCCCGCGTGATGATCCTTGACCGTGAGCCGGCCCTTGGCGGCGCGACCCGGCATTGCCTGCATTCGCCCTTCGGCATGCGTGAATTCGGACGCGTCTATTTCGGTCCGGCTTATGCGCAACGCCTGCAGCGGCAGGCGCAGGATGCGGGTGTCGATATACGCACCGGTCATTCCGTGGTGGAACTCGGGCAGGATGGCGCGCTGCTGGTGGCATCGGCGCGCGGCGTCGAGACGCTAAAGGCCCGGCGTATCGTGCTTGCGCCCGGCGCGCGGGAAAAACCACACTCCGCGCGACTTCTGCCTGGTGACCGGCCGGTGGGTGTGGTCACCACCGGCACGCTGCAATCCTATGTCGCCTTTCACGGCATCATGCCCTTTCGTCGGCCGCTTATCATCGGTTCGGAACTGGTTTCCTTTTCCGCGCTTCTGACCTGCCTGACGCATCGCGCCCAGCCGGTGGCGATGATCGAGCCGGAGCCCCATCCGCTGGCGCGGTCGCCTTTCCATTGGTTTCCGCGACTGGCCGGGGTGCCCTTTCATTGTGGCGCGGCACTCACGGATATTCGCGGGCGCGGCCGGGTCGAGGAGGCCGATATCCGTCTTGCGAATGGTCGTATCCTGACGGTTCAATGCGACGGTGTTCTGCTCACCGGGCGGTTCACGCCGGAGGCAGCGCTTCTCAATGCGTCCCCCGTGGATGTTGCGGCAGGCAGCGCCGGGCCGCTGATCGATCAGGACGGACGGATGCCCAACCCGATATTCTTCGCCGGCGGGAATGTCTTGCGAGCCGTGGAAACGGGCGGCTGGGCGTTTCGCGAAGGCCGTCGGGTTGGCGCGGCGGTGGCTGACGATCTCGTTCGGGAACCCTGCAATGCGCCGGGGGTTCCCGTCACCTTCGCCGATCCGCTCAAGCTGGCGGTTCCCGCCATGTTGCGGCCGGGCGGGCTCGACAGACCCGCATTTCGCGACTTTCAGCTTCGCTTCGACAGACGCGTTCAAGGCCGGCTTTCGCTGCATCTCGACGGAACGGAAGTGTGGAGCAAGACCGGCCGTTGGCGTCCTGAACGCCGTGTGCTGGTGCCCATTCCCGGCGCTGCGTTTGAAGCGGGGCAGATTGTTTTTCATTTTCGGGAGACCAATTGATGCGCATCGCGGCAATCGATCAGGGAACGACATCGACCCGGTGCCTTGTGGTGAGCGATGGCGGCACGGCGGAGGTCGTGGCCAGCCGACGTCACGCACAATTTTATCCGGCCGCCGGCCATGTGGAACATGATCCGGAAGAACTGCTGGGCAACATCCGCGCAGTGCTGGCTGCCGCCGGGCCGGTGGATGCCATCGCCATCGCCAATCAGGGCGAGAGTTGCCTGGCGTGGGATGCCGTGAGCGGGGAGGCGCTGTCGCCGGTCATCGTCTGGCAGGATGCCCACACCGCCGAAGCGCTCGCCGCCCTGCCGCCTTCGGCAACGCATCGTTCGAAAGAGATTTGCGGGCTGCCGCTCGATCCCTATTTCTCGGCCAGCAAACTGGCCTGGCTGGTCAGGCACAATCCGGCAGTGGCACAGGCACGCGCCGCAGGCCGTTTGCGGCTGGGCACCACCGATGCGTTTTTTCTGGACCGGCTGACGGGCTGTTTCCGCACCGACCTTGCAACGGCGTCGCGCACGGGTCTGCTCGATCTCTCAACTGGAGACTGGAGTCCGGAACTCTGCGCGCTTCACCGCGTGCCGCTGGATTGCCTGCCCGCAATCGGCCCTGTCGATGGTGGCTTCGGCGCGGTTGACGGAACGCCCATCCGCGTTTCCATCGTCGATCAGCAGGCAGCGCTTTATGGGCATGGCTGCCGCAAGGCCGGTGATTGCAAGATAACCTTCGGAACCGGGGCCTTTCTGCTCGCCGTTGCCGGTCACGGGCGGCCGTTGACGGGAGAGCTTTTGCCGACCATTGGCTGGCAAATGCGGGGCGCGCCTGCGGTTTTCGCCATCGAAGGCGGGATCTATGATGCCGGCGCGGCGCTCGAATGGGCGAAAAAGATCGGCCTCTATGCTGAAAATGCCGAACTCGACGGTTTCGAGGGACCATCGGCCATTCGTCGCGGCCTTGTCTTCGTGCCCGCCCTTTCGGGCCTTGCCGCACCCTATTGGGACAGGCAGGCCGTGCCTTTGTTCATCGGCATGGACCACGCGACCGAGCGGCGTGACATGGTGCGCGCCGTGCTGGAAGGCATTGCCCTGCTGACGGCGCGGTTGATCGAGGCGGCATCGGCGGTCGCCCCCATAGGCGATACGATCTCCATCGATGGCGGCTTGTCGAACAGCCGCTATTTCGCCCGCTTTCTGGCCGCGGCCAGCGGTCGAACCATCTGCCTGCCCGCCATGCGCGAGTTGACGGCGCTCGGCCTGGCGGAACTGTGCGGCGTCGATGTCGCGGCCCTGCGAGGCGACGCCGAGATATTCGCCCCCGACGGATCGGTCGATGCCGAAGACCATGCCCGCTTCGCACGCGCCATAGACAGTGCGCGGAGCTGGCAACGATCCAAAACTTGCACAAGTGCGGTTCTGTCGACCGTGCCGGCAGCGGGCGTCTGATTTCTCCAATTTAAAGAACAGGCGACAAAGGCGACAGAATTTGATAAATTACAAAACAGCCGGTTGCGGTTTGACGCGTCGATAGAAGTCACCGAGCGTTCCTGTACCGCCAGCCGGATCATGGCGCAGGAGGAGAAGTGCTATGACGGCATTCCATGTCATGGCCGGTGCGAGTGGTGAATTTGCCCGCCCGGAAGTCCGCAAGATTGGCATCCCGGATATTGTGGATGCGTTGAAGCTGGGACTTGAGGACTTTAAAGAAAAGCCGTCCCACTATGTTTTTCTCTGTCTTATGTATCCGATCGCCGGTGTTTTTCTGGTGATGTGGAGTTCCGGCGCCAATCTGCTGCCGGTTATTTATCCGCTGATGTCGGGTTTTGCACTGATTGGTCCGATCGCGGCCATCGGACTTTATGAAATCAGTCGACGACGCGAGCAGGGGTTGGATAGCTCCTGGCGGCATGCACTGGAGGTTTGTCACTCTCCGGCCCTGCCGTCGATCATCGCGGTCGCCGTCATGCTGTTCGTGCTTTTCGTCGTCTGGTTGATTGTTGCGCAGAGAATCTACACTGCGACTTTCGATGCGACCGGTCCGGTTTCCCTCTCCACCTTTCTGTCGGACGTATTGACGACCTCGCAAGGTCTCTCCCTCATCGTCTGGGGCAATCTGGCCGGCTTCGTTTTCGCGGTCGTCGTGCTGGCGACAACGGTGGTGGCGTTCCCGCTGCTGCTCGACCGGGATGTCGGCGCAGTTGCGGCGGTGGATGCAAGCATCCGCGCCACACTTGCCAACCCGGTTCCGGTGGCGCTTTGGGGATTGATCGTCGCGGCGTTGCTCGTCGTCGGCACGATCCCGGTATTTATCGGCCTCGCGGTCGTCATGCCCATCCTCGGCCACGCGACCTGGCACCTCTATCGGAAACTGATCGTGTCCGATTATTCACGCCGTACGCCCTGAATTCATAGAGGAAATCTATTCGTAGATCATCCTTACTGCCGTTGCGGCCCCGCTGTGGGGAGCCGCGGCGGCTGGGATGGCCATGGAGAGTGCGGGGATGCCATGTGGTTTCGTTTTGTTTCGATCTGTCTGCTTTCCGCGAGTGCCTTCCTGATTGAGGCCGTAGCACAGAAAAGGGGACGCTGCCGCAGGCGCTACGATAATTGCTCGCCTGATCAATTTATGAGATAATTCTAATATACCTCGCGATGGAGTTGTAGAAGTATTCGTGGCCGGGTCACGGGAGGAGACGATGGCTGTCGTTGTGATTCTCGTTCTGCTGGTGGTGGGATCGATCGTATTCCACCTGCTAAGCCCGTGGTGGTGGACGCCGATAGCCTCGAACTGGAGCTATATCGACAATACGATCATCATCACTTTCTGGATCACCGGCTTCGTTTTCTCGGCCGTTGTGCTGTTCGTCGCCTATTGCGTGTTCCGCTTCAGGCACCGCGCCGGAAACCGGGCGGCATACGAGCCCGAAAACAAGCGCCTGGAATGGTGGCTGGCGGGCGGAACCGGGGTTGGGGTGGCTGCAATGCTTCTGCCGGGTCTCTTCGTATGGAACCAGTTCGTGACCGTACCGGACGGTGCGAGCGAGGTGGAAGTCGTCGGTCAGCAATGGCAATGGAGTTTCCGCCTGCCGGGAGCGGACGGACGGCTCGGGCGGGCGGATACGCGCGCTATTGGACCCGGCAATCCGCTCGGCCTGAACAGGAACGATCCCGCCGGAATGGACGACGTCATCATTGAAGGCGGAGAGTTGCATCTGCCCGCCGGCAGGCCGGTGAAAATGCTGCTGCGCGCGGTCGATGTCGTGCATGATTTCTACGTGCCGGAGTTCCGGGCCAAAATGGACATGATCCCCGGCTCGGTCACCTATTACTGGTTCACGCCGACCCGGACGGGGACTTTCGAGGTTCTCTGCGCGGAACTGTGCGGTGTGGGCCATCCGCAGATGCGCGGTACCGTCGTCGTCGATACCGAGACCGATTATCAAGCCTGGCTGCAGCAGCAGCCGACTTTCTCGAAATTGCTGGCTTCGGCGGAAACGTCGGCGGCCAGATGAGCGCCGTGCATATTGGAAGGGAAGGCCGCATCGGGGGAACAGGGAGGATGGAACATGGTCGAGATTGGATCCGGCGTCGGGCAGGTCATTCAGCCCGCTGAAGTCGAGGACGTCGAGCTTTATCACCCGAAAAGCTGGTGGACGAAATATGTCTTCAGCCAGGATGCCAAGATCATTGCCATTCAATATTTCCTGACAGCCATCGCAATCGGCATGGTGGCGCTGGTGCTTTCCTGGCTGATGCGGCTGCAGCTCGCTTTTCCCGGCTATTTCTCCTTCATAGATGCGGAACATTATTATCAGTTCATCACCATGCATGGCATGATCATGGTGATCTACCTGCTGACGGCATTGTTTCTCGGCGGTTTCGGCAACTACCTGATCCCGCTGATGCTCGGCGCGCGCGACATGGTGTTCCCCTATGCCAATATGCTGAGCTACTGGCTCTACCTCTCCGCCGTCCTTGTGCTGGTGGCCGGTTTCTTCGCACCCGGCGGGCCGACGGGCGCAGGCTGGACGCTCTATCCGCCGCAGGCGCTTCTTTCGGGAACGCCGGGCGGGCGCGACTGGGGCATCATCCTGATGCTGTCATCGCTGATCCTGTTCATCATCGGCTTTACTTTGGGCGGGCTGAATTACGTCGTCACCGTGTTGCAGGGACGCACGCGGGGCATGACGCTGATGCGCATGCCATTGACGATATGGGGCATATTCACGGCGACCGCCATGGCGCTGCTCGCTTTCCCGGCGCTCTTCGTCGCCGCGGTCATGATGCTGTTCGACCGGCTGCTCGGCACGAGCTTCTTCATGCCGGCCATCGTGGAGATGGGTGAACAATTGAAGCAGGAGGGCGGAAGTCCGATCCTGTTCCAGCACCTGTTCTGGTTCTTCGGCCATCCGGAAGTCTATATCGTCGCACTTCCCGCCTTCGGCATCGTCTCGGATCTGATCAGCACCCATGCGCGCAAGAATATCTTCGGCTACCGCATGATGGTCTGGGCGATCGTCATCATCGCGGCGCTGAGCTTCGTCGTCTGGGCGCATCATATGTATGTCAGCGGCATGAGCCCGAATTTCGGGTTCTTTTTCGCGACCACGACGCTGATCATCGCCGTGCCGACGGCAATCAAGGTCTATAACTGGGTGCTGACACTCTGGCGCGGCGATATCCATCTCACCCTGCCGATGCTGTTTGCGCTCGCCTTCATCGTCACATTCATCAATGGCGGATTGACGGGTCTCTTCCTCGGCAATGTCGTTGTCGATGTGCCGCTTTCGGATACGATGTTCGTGGTCGCCCATTTTCATATGGTGATGGGGGGCGCGCCGATCATGGTGATCTTCGGTGCGATTCACCACTGGTATCCGAAAGTCACGGGCCGGATGCTGAACGAGGCGATGGGGCACGTCCATTTCTGGATCACCTTTCTCGGTGCCTATGCCATCTTCTTCCCGATGCATTATCTCGGGCTGATGGGCGTGCCGCGCCGCTATTATGAGCTGGGCGAAACCGCTTTCATTCCAGATTCGGCGCATACGTTGAACATATTCATCACCGTGGCCGCGCTCATCGTCGGTGCGGCGCAATTGCTGTTCGTGTTCAATCTCGAGTGGAGCCTGCGCTGGGGCAAAAAGGCGGTCGGCAATCCGTGGCGGGCCACGACACTGGAATGGCAGACGCCGCAGACCCCGCCGGTTCATGGCAACTGGGGCAAGGAACTGCCGGTCGTTTATCGCTGGCCGTATGATTACAGCGTGCCCGGCGCGGCTGAGGACTTCCTGCCGCAAAACGAGCCGACTGCGGCCGGGCCTTCCGAAAGGGCCCTGTCATGAGCGCCATCCTCGTCTTCATGGCCGGGATCGCCGGCATCATCGGCTGGTGGATGGCGCGGCAGCGGCTGGCCTCGAAGCCCTGGCTGGAAGTCGGTCTGGCAGGCGATGCGCCACAGATGCAGGGATCGTCGGCGACAACCGCGAAAGTCGGACTTGGGATATTTCTGGCGGTCGTCGGCGCGTTGTTCACCTTGCTTATCAGCGCCTATCTTGGCCGCATGGGCGGCGCCGACTGGTGGGGTATCCCGATCCCCGGACTGTTATGGGTGAATACTGCGGCGCTTGCCGCCAGCAGTCTGGCGCTGCAATGGGCGAAAACCGAAATCCGTCCAGATCATCGCGACAGGCTGAATGCGGCCCTTGTGACAGCCTTTGCGACGGCTGTTTTCTTTGTCGCCGGTCAATTCCTGGCGTGGCAGCAACTCATCTCCGCAGGCTATGTTCTGGCGGATAACCCATCGAACAGCTTCTTCTATATGATCACCGGCCTGCACGGCCTGCATATATTGGGCGGGCTTTTTGTGCTTGGACGCACCGCAATCCGTGCCCGGAGCGAGCCCTTTTCGGCAAGGATGCGTCTGAGTGTGGAGCTGTGCGCCATCTACTGGCATTTCATGCTGGTCGTCTGGCTGGTCCTTTTTGCGCTTTTCGCCGGCTGGGCGAACAGTTTCGTCGATCTCTGCCGTCAATTGGTCACCTGAGGAGTGTCGATCATGGCCGCATCCATGGAGGAAAGACCGGTAAGTGATCCGCATCTGCGGCCGGCGGGACTGCGCGGCATCGCCGCCGATCTGTCATCGGACCAGCGGGCGTTCAAGAACGTCTCCTGGGGCAAGGCGATGATGTGGATATTCATCCTGAGCGATATCTTCATTTTCGGCTGTTTTCTTTTGGCCTACATGACCGCACGCATGTCCACCACCGTCGCCTGGCCCAATCCGAGTGAGGTTTTCGCGCTCACGATTGCCGGCAGGCACATCCCGCTGATCCTGATTGCCATCATGACCTTTGTTCTCATCAGCAGCAGCGGCACGATGGCCATGGCCGTCAACTTCGCATATCGCCGCGACCGTCGCAAAACCGCCGCGCTGATGGTGGCGACGGCAGCGCTTGGCGCGACATTCGTGGGAATGCAGGCATTCGAATGGAGCAAGCTGATCGCAGAGGGCGTTCGCCCCTGGGAAAACCCGTGGGGTGCAGCGCAGTTCGGTTCCGCTTTCTTCATGATCACGGGTTTTCACGGCACCCATGTTTCCATCGGCGTGTTGTTTCTTCTCATCGTCGCGCGCAAGGTGTGGCGGGGAGATTTCGATGAGGAAAGGCGGGGGTTCTTCACCAGCCGCAAGGGGCAATACGAGATCGTCGAGATAACGGGGCTTTACTGGCACTTCGTGGATCTGGTGTGGGTCTTTATCTTCGCATTCTTCTATCTGTGGTGAGTAAGGATGGCATCATGGCACAGCAACAGTCACAACAGGGACAGCAGCATCCGATAAGACTTTACATGGTGGTCTGGGGACTGCTTTTCGTCCTCAGCGCCTTCTCCTATATGGTCGATTATCTGGGCATTCAGAGCTATCCGAGATGGTCCTTGATCATCCTGTTCATGATCCTGAAGGCAGGGCTGATCATGGCGATTTTCATGCATTTGGCCTGGGAACGGTTGGTCCTGGTCTACGTCATCCTGCTTCCGCCGGTCCTCGTACTCGTCTTCGCCGCCCTGATGGCCTCGGAATCCAGCTATACGGCTCTTACCCGGGTGACCTTCATGGGTGCGGGTTCCTAGAACAGAGGCAAGATTTTCAGGATTGTGGAAGCAGCACGCCGACGGCGAATTCCTCCTCGGTTGCGACGTGGCCGGCCTGAGTCTTGCGATATTCGCTGGGGGTGAAACCGCGCTCGGCTCGTAGCGTGCGGGAAAGGTGCGGCGCATCGCAAAAACCGGTGGCGAGCGCAATCTGGGTGATGGTGTCACGCGTCGTGCGCAGCAGCGACAAAGCGCGATCCAGCCGTAGTTCGAGATAGACCTTGGAAGGCGTGGCGCTGAGGTCGTTCAGGAAACGCCGTTCGAGGCTGCGGCGGCCAAGGCCGAGATCATTCGCCAGTTCCAGCACGGTTTTCGGAACCTCGATATTCTGCTGCATCCGCAGGATTGCTTTTTTGACGAGGGGATCGTTGGCCTTGCGCGCGCTCTGCTGGCCAGGTTGAGGCTTTTCACCGCTCAGCGCACTGTCGATCATCATGATGTTGAGGCTCTTGATGGCGGCGGACTGGCCGACATGACGCTCGACGAGGAAGGCTGCCAGATGCGCGGCGCCGTGGCCGCCGGAACAGGTCAGCCGGTCGCGGTCGATGACGAAAATCTGGTCGGAGATCATCTGGACGGTATCGAAACGGTCGAGAAAATCCTGGTGGTGGAACCAGCTCACGCAGCAACGATAACCGTCGAGCAGGCCCGCTTCGTGCAGGATGAAAACCCCGGTGCACAGCCCCACGATGGGAACGCCGGCCGCCGCCCGTTCTTTCAGGAAGCGCAAAGCCTCCGATGGCAGGGCGCTGTGATCGCTGATCAAACCGCCGACAACGACGATATAGTCGTAATGCCCGGCGTCCATCAGCCGCGTATCCGGCTGCACCTTCACGCCGCAGCTCGATTGCACGCTGCTCATGGTTGCCGAAAGCACCGACCATTCGCAAAGGATAGGCCGCGAACGGTCCGCCTCATCGGCCGCAAGGCGCAGCACATCGACGAAATTCGCGAAGGCCGACAGCGTGAAGCGGTCGGCAAGCAGGAAGGCGACGCTGAGGCGTTTTCTGGCGCGGTGTGAGGTCATGACGCAAATATTCATGCAAACAGACGCGATTGTCCAGCCGGAGCGCGCCAAATGCTCCTAGCTTTTACGACACGAGATTTTCCAACCATCGGGTCCGCTCATGACGCGTTTTAATGCCTTCAATCTTTTGCGGAATGCCCTGACCGGCCACAAGAACTGGGACGAGCAATGGCCCGACAGTCAGCCCAAAGCCGAATATGACGTGGTGATCGTCGGCGCCGGCGGTCACGGTCTGGGCGCTGCCTATTATCTGGCCAGCCAGCACGGCATCACCAATGTCGCCGTCATCGACAAGGGCTGGCTCGGCGGCGGCAATACCGGCCGCAACACCACGATCATCCGCTCGAACTATCTCTATGACGAGAGCGCCCGTCTTTACGATCACGCCGTCGATCTGTGGGAGAATTTGAGTCAGGAGCTGAATTACAACGTCATGTATTCAAGGCGCGGCGTGCTGATGCTGGCGCATAACGTCCACGACGTGCAGAGCTTCAAGCGTCATATCCATTCCAACCGTCTAAACGGCGTGGATAATCGCTGGCTCACCCCGAAAGAATGCAAGGAATATTGCCCGCCGCTCAGCATCGCGCCGAATGCCCGCTATCCCGTCATGGGCGGCGCGCTTCAGGAACGGGCCGGCACGGCCCGCCATGATGCTGTCGCCTGGGGTTATGCGCGCGGGGCTGCCGCCCGCGGTGTCGATATCATCCAGAACTGCCCGGTCACGGCCATTCGCCGCAACGCCGATGGCTCGGTCGCGGGCGTCGAGACGGCAAGGGGCTTCATCAAGGCGAAGAAGGTCGCGGTTTCCGCCGCCGGCCACACCTCGGTCGTCATGGACACGGCCGGCGTGCGCCTGCCGCTCGAAAGCTATCCGTTGCAGGCGTTGGTGTCGGAGCCGATCAAGCCGGTCTTCCCCTGCGTGGTCATGTCGAACGCGGTTCACGCCTATATCAGCCAGTCCGACAAGGGCGAGCTGGTGATCGGTTCGGGTACGGACCAATATACATCCTATTCGCAGCGCGGCGGCCTGCCGCTGATCGAACATACGATCGCCGCCATCGTTGAAATCTTCCCGATCTTCAACCGCATGCGGATGCTGCGCAAATGGGGCGGCATCGTTGATGTGACGCCGGATCGCTCGGCCATTCTCGGCAAGACGCCGGTGGCCGGCCTCTATGTGAATTGCGGTTGGGGCACCGGCGGTTTCAAGGCCACGCCAGGCGCTGCCCATACCTTCGCCTGGACCATCGCCAAAAACGAACCGCACCCGATCAACGCGCCCTTCACGCTGGAACGTTTCCGCTCCGGCCGCCTGATCGACGAGGCCGCCGCCGCCGCCGTGGCGCACTGAGGACAAGAACCATGCTGCTGATCCGCTGCCCCTACTGCAAGGAAACCCTGCCCGAGGCCGAATTCACCTATGCCGGACAGGCCCATATTACCCGCGCCGCCGATCCCTCGTCGCAGACCGATGAACAATGGGAAGAATTCCTGTTCATCCGCGAAAACGTAAAAGGCCCGCATTTCGAGCGCTGGCGGCACCTGCATGGCTGCGGGCGCTTCTTCAACGCCGTACGCGACACGGTGAGTGACCGTTTCCTCACGACCTATCGGGCGGGCGAGCCGCGTCCAGAACTTTCTTCCCTGACCCGTGCACCAGCCAGTTCCGAGGTGTCGAAATGAACTCCTATCGCGTTTCCGGCCGTGGCCGTGTGGATGCCGCCCGCTCCATGAGCTTCACCTTCGACGGCAAGACCTATCGCGGTGTGAAGGGCGATACGGTCGCGTCAGCACTTCTCGCCAATGGCGTGCATCTGATGGGCCGCTCGTTCAAATACCACCGCCCGCGCGGCCCGGTGGCGGCGGGTTCCGAGGAGCCGAATGCGCTGATCGGCACCCGCCGCAGCGCCGGACGTTTCGAGCCGAACACCCGCGCCACGGTGCAGGAAATCTGGAACGGGCTGGAAACCACCTCGCAGAACAAATATCCGAGCCTGAAATTCGATATCGGCGCGGTCAACGACATGGCCTATATGCTGTTTTCGGCGGGCTTCTACTACAAGACCTTCATGTGGCCGAAGAGCTTCTGGAACAAGGTCTATGAGCCCTTCATCCGCGCGGCTGCGGGTCTCGGCGTTTCGCCGACGGAGCAAGATCCCGACACTTATGCCTCGCGCAACCTGCATTGCGATGTGCTGATCGTCGGCGCCGGTCCTGCCGGTCTTGCGGCGGCGCGTGCGGCGGCGGTCGATGGCCTCAGGGTCGTGCTGGTCGATGAAAATGCCGAAGCCGGCGGCACGCTTCTGTCCGAACCGCAGGCGAAGATCGACGGCAAGCCCGCATGGAACTGGCTGGCGGATGAGTTGAAGGCGCTGAAGGAGCGCGGCGTCAGGGTCATGACCCGCACGACGGCGATTGCCTATTACCATCAGAACATGCTCGGCCTCTGCGAAAAGCTGACCGACCATCTGGAAACCGTGCCGAAGGATACGCCGCGCGAACGCCTGTGGCGCGTTCGGGCGCGCCAGGTGGTGCTGGCGCAGGGCGCGCTGGAAAAGCCGCTGGTCTTCCACGGCAACGACCGTCCGGGCGTGATGCTGGCGGGGGCTGCCCAGACCTATCTCAACCGTTACGGCGTCAAGGTCGGCAACCGGCCGGTGGTGGTGACGAGCCATGACAGCGCCTGGTATGCGGCCTTCGATCTTCATGGCGCGGGCGCGCGTGTTCAGGCCATTGTCGATACCCGCGCCAAGGTGCGCGAGGAACTGGTGAACGAAGCGCGCGCGCTCGGCATTCCGGTCAAGCTGTCGCACACGGTCACGGCGACCTCGGGCCGGCTGCGGGTCAAGTCTGTCCGGGTCAATGCGGTTAATGGCGCGTCGGTCGGTGCGGGACAGGAAATTGCCTGCGACGCGCTGCTGATGTCGGGCGGCTGGACGCCGTCGCTACATCTCTTTTCCCATACGCAGGGCAAGATCGCATGGGATGATGAACGGACTACGTTCCTTCCTGCCCTCACTAACGAGGATTGCGTGATTGCCGGGGCCGGGCGAGGGCTGTGGGGCATCGAGGCGGCGCTGAAGGACGGTGCGGAACGGGGTTGCGAAGTCGCCGCCGCACTCGGCAAGGCCGCCAATAGTTCCAGCCATGCGGTGGAACATGATCGTACCGGCAGCGGCGTCTCGCACACGGAACTGCCGAGCGACCGCGATGCCGGCAAGGCCAAGGCTTTCGTGGATTACCAGAATGACGTGACCGCCAAGGATCTGCGGCTTGCCGTGCGTGAGGGCATGCGCTCCATCGAACATGTCAAGCGCTACACCACCAACGGCATGGCGACCGATCAGGGCAAGATGTCCAACATCAACGGTCTCAACATCGCAGCAGAAGCGCTGGGCAAGCGCCAGCCGCAGGTGGGGCTGACCACCTTCCGTCCGCCCTATACACCAACGACCTTCGGCGCTTTTGCGGGTTATCACCGCGGTGCGCATTTCGAAGTGACGCGCAAGACGCAGATCGACGGTTGGGCTGAGGAGCACGGTGCTGTCTATGAGCCGGTCGGGCAATGGCGTCGCGCCTGGTATTTCCCGAAGCCGGGCGAAGACATGGATGCGGCGGTCAGCCGTGAATGCCGGGCGGTGCGCCAGAGCGTTGGCATTTTCGATGCCTCGACGCTCGGCAAGATCGAGGTTGTCGGTCCCGATGCGGTCGAGTTCATGAACCGCATGTATACCAATCCCTGGACGAAGCTTGCTGCCGGCCGTTGCCGTTATGGCCTGCTGCTCGGCGATGACGGCTTCATCCGCGATGACGGCGTCATCGGCCGCATGACCGAGGACCGTTTCCATGTCACCACCACAACCGGCGGCGCCGCCCGCGTCCTGAACGTGATGGAGGATTACCTCCAGACCGAATGGCCCGATCTCAATGTCTGGCTGACCTCGACCACCGAACAGTGGTCGACCATTGCGCTGAACGGCCCGAACGCGGCGAAGCTGCTCGCGCCGCTGGTGGAAGGCATCGAACTGACGGAAGAGGCTTTCCCGCATATGTCCTGCGTGGAATGCACCGTGGCCGGCATGCCGGCGCGGCTGTTCCGCGTCAGCTTCACAGGGGAGATCGGCTTCGAGGTCAATGTGCCGGCGCCGCTCGGCCGCAAGCTCTGGGAAATCCTGTGGGAGGCCGGCCAGCAATATGGCATCGCGCCTTACGGCACGGAAACCATGCATGTGCTGCGCGCCGAAAAGGGTTACATCATCGTCGGCCAGGACACCGATGGCACCGTTACGCCCTATGATGCGGCGATGGGCTGGGCCGTGGGCAAGAACAAGCCGGATTTCGTCGGCAAGCGCGGCCTTGCCCGCCCCGATCTCGTCGCCAAGGGTCGCCGCCACCTCGTCGGTCTTCTGACCGAAGACCGCTCCAAGCTGGAAGAGGGCGCGCAGATCGTCTTCGATGCGAAACAGCCGATCCCGATGAAAATGGTGGGTCACGTCACCTCGTCCTATCACTCGGATGCCGCAGGCCAGCCGATTGCGCTGGCTCTGGTTGAGGGCGGCCATGATCGGATGGGCGAGACCGTCTACATTCCGATGCTGGATCGCACCATTGCCGCGAAAATCACCGGGATGGTCTTCGTCGATCCTGAAAATACCCGCCTGAAGATTTGACTAGCGCATATCCGGCGAACACAAGTTCGCCAGATATGCCATAACTCTTTGTTTTTGCGCATTTTCCGGACATAAAGGCGAATTCGCCTTTACTGGAAATGCTCTAGGAGATGACAATGAACATGCGCGTTTCCTCCCCCGTTCCCGGCACGCTGGCCGAGAGCAAAGCAGTGCGGGTCAGCATTCTGGCCGCGCAGGCGCGGCTGTCGCTGCGGGCGCGCGGCGATCTCGCCCCGCTCAACGCCGCCCTTGGCCTTACCCTGCCGGACCGGATCGGCCTCCGCGCCGCTTCAGGCGACATCGAGGTCCTGCGCCTTGGCCCCGACGAATGGACCGTGCTTGCACCTGTCAGCGCGGTCGACAGGCTGATTGCCGCCTGCGCAGGCGTTTACGCCAGCCATCCGCATAGTCTCGTCGATATTTCCGGACGAGAAGCGACGCTCCTGATCGAAGGTCCGCAGGCTGCCGAATTGCTGACGCTGGGCTGCGCCCGCGACATCGAGACGATTGCCGTCGGCGAGGGACGCCGGACGATTTTCGACGGCGTCAGCGTGGTGCTCTGGCGCGATGCGGAAAACCGTTTCCGCATGGATATCTGGAACAGTTTCGTGTCGCATCTTGGCCATCTGCTTGAAACCGGCTGCAAGGAACTTGCGGCGGACATCGCCTGATCTGGGAGAATAAAACAATGCTCAACCGACTGTCGCATAATACCGTTTCGGACACGGTGATCGCCGACGCCATCGCCGAAGAACTCGATCGCCAGAAGACGCAGATCGAGCTGATCGCTTCGGAAAACATCGTTTCCGCCGATGTTCTGGCGGCGCAAGGCTCTGTGCTGACTAACAAATATGCCGAAGGATATCCCGGCAAGCGTTATTACGGTGGCTGCGAATTCGTCGATAAGGTTGAGGCGGTCGCCATCGACCGGCTGAAGCAGCTCTTCGGCGCGAAATTCGCCAATGTGCAGCCGCATTCCGGCGCGCAGGCCAATCAGGCGGTGTTTCTGGCGCTGCTTCAGCCCGGCGACCGGATCATGGGGCTTTCGCTGGCCCATGGCGGCCACCTGACGCACGGTTCGCCGGTCACCATGTCCGGCAAATGGTTCGATGTCGTCTCCTATGAGGTCGACGCCGAAACCCATCTGATCGATATGGAGAAGGTGCGGGCACGGGCGCTGCAGACGAAACCGAAGCTGATCGTGGCGGGCGCATCGGCCTATCCGCGCCAGATCGATTTCGCCGGCTTCCGCAGAATAGCCGACGAAGTCGGCGCTTATCTGATGGTGGACATGGCCCATTATGCCGGGCTGATCGCCGGCGGCAAATATCCGAACCCCGTGCCGCACGCCCATGTGGTCACCTCCACCACCCACAAGACCCTGCGCGGTCCGCGCGGCGGCGTTATCCTCACCAACGATGTCGATCTCTCCAAAAAGCTCAATTCGGCGGTCTTCCCCGGCAATCAGGGCGGTCCGCTGATGCATGTCATCGCCGCCAAGGCCGTGGCTTTCGGCGAGGCGCTGCGCCCGGACTTTGCGGATTACGCCGGTCAGGTCATCGCCAATGCGCAGGCGCTTTCCGCCGTGCTGACGAAGGGTGGTCTGGGGATCGTCTCTGGCGGAACCGACAGCCATATGGTGCTGGTCGATCTGCGCCCGAAAGGCGTGACCGGCAAGATCGCCGAAATCGCGCTGGAGCGGGCGGGACTCACCTGCAACAAGAACGCCATTCCCAACGATCCGGAAAAGCCCTTCGTCACCTCGGGTGTCCGGCTCGGCAGCTCCGCCGGCACCACGCGCGGCTTTGGCGTCGCCGAATTCGAACAGATCGGTGCGCTGATCCTGCGTGTCATCGATGCGCTGGCGGCGAATGCCGAGGGTGACGCCGCAATCGAGGCCGACGTGCGGGCGCAGGTCGCAGCGCTTTGCGACGCCTTCCCGATCTACGGTTCGTAAGCGGCCCTGCCGGGCTTCGGCAAGTCTCAATCGCCGTCCTGGCCACGGCCGGCGGTTCATCGGCAATCGGCGCAAAAGCGCGGGCGATCCGTCGGCGCGGCAAAGACCCAGGGGAGCAGGATTTGACCACCTATATCATGAAAGTCGCGTGTCCGGCGCGCAGCGGCATCGTCGCCGCCGTCTCCGGTTATCTTGCCCGGTCCGGCTGCAACATCAACGACAGTTCGCAATTCACCGACCAGGAGACCGGCCGCTTCTTCATGCGGCTGAGCTTCGTTTCCGAACAGGGATCGGGACGCGATGCACTGCTTGACGGGTTCGGTTCCGTCGCGGCCGATTTCGATATGGATTACGATATTCATGACCTTTCGCGAAAGACGAAGGTCGTGATCATGGTCTCGCGCTTCGGCCATTGCCTGAACGATCTGCTCTATCGCTCCCGCATCGGTGCGCTGCCGGTCGAGATCGTCGCCGTGATCTCCAATCATCTGGATTACCAGAAGCAGGTGGTGAACGAGGATATTCCCTTTCACCACATTCGTGTCACGCCGGAAACGAAGCCCGAGGCGGAAGCCGCGATCCTGCAGGTGGTGCAGGATACCGGAGCGGAGCTCGTGGTGCTGGCGCGCTACATGCAGGTCCTGTCGGACCGGCTGTGTCAGGAAATGTCTGGCCGTATCATCAACATCCACCACTCCTTCCTGCCGTCTTTCAAGGGCGCCAATCCCTATAAACAGGCCTATGAGCGCGGCGTGCGGCTGATCGGCGCGACCGCCCACTACGTCACCGCCGATCTCGATGAAGGGCCGATCATCGAGCAGGACACGATCCGCGTGACCCATGCCCAGAGTGCGATGGATTATGTCAGCCTCGGCCGGGATGTGGAAAGCCAGGTGCTCGCACGGGCCATCCACGCCCATATTCATCACCGGGTCTTTCTGAACGGAAACAGGACGGTCGTCTTTCCCGCGTCTCCCGGAGAACATGTGTCCGAACGCATGGGCTGAACGCGCAATTCCAGCCCATGAAAATTCGGGTTTATCCCGAGCGGCTTCTCGCCCGGGATGACCTTGATCCTCTGTTCTTACTCCGCGGGCTGCTGCATTGCAGCTACCGGGCCGGACCGTCCGCGATCTCCGGAGAGGCTGCGCTGGCTGAGCGCGATGATGGCGACTGTCGAAAGGCTTGCGGCGACGGACACCCAGAAACCGTTATCCGGGCCGAAATTGTCGATCACCCAGCCGGAGACGAAGGCGCCGAGCGCCATGCCGATACCGATGCCGGTCATCACCCAGGTCACGCCTTCCGTCAGCATCGATTCCGGCACGCGGCGTTCTATCAGGCCGAACGAGGTGATGAAAATCGGCGAGATTGCAACGCCGCTGAGGAAAACGGCGAAAGCGAGAAGTGCTACCGAGGTGTTGGCGACAAGCAGCGGCAGGGCGGTGAGTGCAAGCACGCTGACGGCGATCAGCAATTGCCGTTGCAGTGGCATTTTGGGGTTGAGCGCGCCGAGAATGAGGCCGACCACGAAGGAGCCGATGGCATAGACGCCGATGACGAGGCTGGCGGCTTCCGGCTGGCCAAGCGCCTTGGTGATTGCGACGGCGCTCACCTCGGCCGTGGCGAAAGTCGAGCCGACAAAGATCAGCGCAAGCGTGATGATCTGGACCGGGCGCAGGAAGATGGCCGAACGCTGCCGGCGGCCGCTTTCAACCGGTCGCACCTTGGGCTCGGTCGAGCGTTGCAGGAGGAAAGCAAAGGTGCCGAGCGCCAGGAAGGTGGTGCTGATCATCATGCCCGCTTCCGGAAAGAGCGAAACCGCAAGGCCAACGGAAAGCGACGCGCCGGAGATGTAGACAAGTTCGTCAGCGGCGGATTCAAAGGCGAAGGCGGTGTTCAGCTCCGGCCGGTCGCGGAAGATTTCCGTCCAGCGGGCGCGCATCATGGCGGGAATGCTCGGCATGGCGGCGGCGAGGAAGGCGGAAAGAAACAGCGTCCAGGCGGGCCATCTCTGATTTGTCGCGATAATCAGCGCCGCAAAGGCGATGACCGAGACGATGGTGGCGGGGATGAGGACCTTGCTCTGTCCCTTTCGGTCCACCAGACGGGAGATTTGCGGGGAGAGGGCGGCATTGGTCAACGCGAAGGTTGCCGAGACGGCGCCGGCCAGCCAATATTCGCCATGAGTCTGGGAAAGCATGGCAACGATGCCGATCGGGGCCATGGCAATGGGAAGCCGGGCGAAGAAACCGGCGGCGGAAAAGCCTTTTGCGCCTGGAGCCCGGAAAATTTCTCTGTATGGATTAGACATCGGGATGCACCTTGTTCTAAGGGTGTCCACCACATACATACGTGGCGTATGTGAATGAGATAATTGCATACGACGCGTATGTCAACTAATATACGCGTCGTATGTGAAAAAAGGAGAAGAAATGCGCAAACCTCGCAGTGAAATGATTGCCGAGACGCGGGCGAAGCTTCTGGCTGCCGGCCGCAAGGCCTTCGGCAGCATCGGTTATGCGGAAGCGTCGATGGACGACTTCACCGCTGAAGCCGGTCTCACCCGTGGCGCGCTCTATCACCACTTCGGTGACAAGAAAGGCCTGTTGCTGGCGGTTGTGGCCGAGATCGATGCGGAGATGACAAAGAGGCTCTGCGACATCTCCTCAAGGGCCGCGACCCGGTGGGAGGGTTTCGTCGAGGAGAATGTCGGTTATGTGCGCATGGCTCTCGAACCGGAAATCCAGCGGATCATGTTTCGTGACGGGCCGGCCGTGCTCGGCGATCCGTCGCGCTGGCCCAATGCCAATGGCTGTATCTCGGCTGTCGCCCGAAGCCTGGATGCGCTCCGGGAAGAAGGCACCATCGGCGACATTGATCCGGAGGCATGCGCCCGCTTCATCAATGCGGCGAGCAGCAGCGCCGCCCAATGGATAGCCAATTCCGACGACCCGGAAACGACCTCGAAACGGGCTGTCGGCAGTTTCCGGACCTTTCTGGAGGGATTGCGGGTCAGGAAAGACTGACCCGCACAGCTGCCGATCTGTTATTCCGGGTCGGCTGGGCGATCATCACGGAAAATGTGTAGAAAGATCTGGAATAGACACAGATCATGTTATTGGTAGCACTTGTTGTGACACCCATGAGGCCAAGGCGATGGTCGGCAAGAAGTCAGACAAAGTCTCCGGAAGCGAGCCATCGGTTGCGACGCCGAAGCTTCTTTCGGGCGGCAATCCCCAGATTGCAAAAGGATATGGCGACGCGCCGGTTCAGGCCTATATCGCCGCCATGCCGGGCTGGAAGAGCGCGGTCGGTGGCCGTATCGACCGGCTGATCGAAGGTGTCGTGCCCGGTGTGCGCAAGGCTGTGAAGTGGAATTCGCCCTTTTACGGCATGGAGGACGACATCTGGTTCCTCAGCCTTCACTGCTTCACGAAATATATCAAGGTGACCTTCCTTAACGGCGCATCCTTGCAGCCCTTGCCGCCCGGCACTTCCAAACATCCGAAAGTCCGTTACCTCGATATCCGCGAGGATGCGTTCGATGAAGCCCAGTTCGTGGAGTGGGTGAGGCAGGCAAGCGTGTTGCCCGGCGAAAAAATGTGAGCGAGCGGGTTTACCGGTCCCAGAGGCTTTCAAGCACGCGATGATCGCGAAATGGGCGGACGAATCATGCCGGTTTTCCTGCCTCTTAAGGATCGTGTCGCGCGGCGGATGATGAGAAATCGCGGGCTGTCCGATACAGTTTTTCCGGAGCGAAGAAAAACCGGCCGATCCGACCGATTTCTGTTTACTTTTGCCGGGGTTGCACGCCATCACGCTCACTGAATTCGCTGCCAGACGTATCGCAAACCACGGAGGATGAGATGAAGGCACTGGTGCTGGAAGAAAAAGGCAAGCTCTCGCTCAGGGATTTTGACATTCCGGGTGGAGCAGGATCCGGTGAACTCGGGCCCAGGGATGTGCGCATCCGCACCCACACGGTCGGTATCTGCGGCTCGGATGTCCATTATTACACCCATGGCAAGATCGGTCATTTCGTCGTCAACGCGCCGATGGTGCTCGGCCATGAAGCGTCCGGAACGGTGATCGAAACCGGCGACGAGGTGACGCATCTGAAGGTGGGCGACCGCGTCTGCATGGAGCCCGGCATTCCCGATCCCGCATCGCGCGCCTCCAAGCTCGGCATCTACAATGTCGATCCGGCTGTCCGCTTCTGGGCGACGCCGCCCATCCATGGCTGCCTGACGCCTGAGGTCATTCATCCCGCCGCCTTCACTTACAAGCTGCCCGACAACGTGTCTTTTGCCGAAGGCGCCATGGTCGAACCCTTCGCCATCGGCATGCAGGCGGCGCTCCGGGCACGTATCCAGCCGGGCGATATCGCTGTCGTCACGGGGGCAGGTCCGATCGGCATGATGGTAGCGCTGGCGGCGCTTGCCGGCGGTTGCGCCAAGGTCATCGTTGCCGATCTCGCCCAGCCGAAGCTCGATATCATCGGTGCATATGATGGCATCGAAACCGTCAACATACGCGAACGCAATCTCGCCGAGGCCGTCTCGGCGGCGACCGACGGCTGGGGCTGCGATATCGTCTTCGAATGCTCGGGCGCAGCACCCGCCGTGCTCGGCATGGCAAAGTTGGCGCGGCCGGGCGGCGCGATCGTGCTGGTCGGCATGCCCGTCGATCCGGTTCCGGTCGATATTGTCGGCCTGCAGGCCAAGGAACTGCGGGTCGAAACGGTTTTCCGTTATGCCAATGTTTACGACCGGGCAGTTGCGCTCATCGCCTCCGGTAAGGTCGACCTGAAGCCGTTGATTTCCGCGACCATTCCCTTTGAAGACAGCATTGCCGGTTTCGACCGTGCGGTTGAAGCACGGGAAACGGATGTGAAACTGCAGATCGTGATGCCGCAGTAACGAAGCCAGCCGCTGATGATTGAGCGGCAAAGACGTTGCGGAAAAGTATGAGTGTAGCCTGCCGGCATCCGGCAGGCTACACCTCAAAATTTCAACGAAAATCGCTTCCTGTTGCGCATTGTTTGAGCGCATCACGCCAAATTGAGCGGAAAAATCGGCCTCATCGCCGCGTTTATGGTCAGCCCTTTCGGACGACTCTTCAATTTTCGACAAAAAAGAGTCAAAAAAGTATCGGCAATTTCTTCGGCGTGATGTGGATGTACCGCAGCCGCCCGCCATATGCTCCTCATCAACGCCTGGGACGAGCCATAAAGAGGAAATGGCTCCTGTCCGCAAATACGGCGGACGCGACTGATGGGAGGAACTATGATGCAGCCCGATCTGGAACTGGTGCACATCCGCAAGGGCGAATCCTTCGCCGCCTGGCGGCATGGCTATCCGTTCCGCACCGTGCGCTGGCATTATCATCCCGAATACGAAATCCATCTGGTCGTCGCCACCTCAGGCACGTTTTATATCGGTGATTTCGTCGGCCGTTTCGGCCCCGGTCAGCTCATCATGACCGGTCCCAATCTCCCCCAGAACTGGATCAGCGAGATCGAGCCGGACGAGATCGTGCCGACACGCTCTCTCGTGATCCAGTTTCCCGAGGCTTTTATCGAGGATGCCTGCGCCTCCATGTCCGAGATGGAGGTGGTGCGTGCGCTGCTGGACCGCAGCCGCCGCGGCATTCTGTTCGACGATGAGACAAGCGATCGCGTTCGTCCGCTGATCCTTCGGCTGATCGAGGCGCAGGGGCTGACGCGGCTCGCGCTTTTCTGGGAAATTCTCGATCTGCTGGTCAACGCGCCGTCTTCCGAGGTGCTTGCAAGCCTGAGCTACGAGCTGGACCTTACCGGCATCGGCGACAGCGGCATCAACCGCGCGCTGTCGCATCTGCGCCAGCATCTGACCGAGCAGGTCGAGGAAATCGACCTCGCCGACATGGTGGGCCAGAGCCAGAGCGCCTTTTCCCGCGCCTTCAAGCGTCACACGGGAACGACGCTGGTGCGGTATCGCAATCAGTTACGCATCGATCTTGCCTGCCAGATGCTGCTGGCGGATCAGGAGGTCAAGGTGGCGGAGGTCTGCTACGATGTTGGCTTCTCCAACCTTTCCAATTTCAACCGGCATTTCCTCAAATTGAAGGGAATGTCGCCGTCGAGGTTCCGCACGATATTCGCAGCCCAGAAGGCAGCGGTCATGGCGGATTAAACCAGCGACACATCGCCAGTTTCTAAGAATTCGGGCAGAGGGCTGTCCGGAAACGGGGTCTTGTTGCCCCAATTTTCCAACCGGGAGGAAGAGTGAGATGAAAATGAAGTCCAAGTTTCTGATGGCGACAGCCGCAATTGCAATGATGGCCGCTCCGGCGCTGGCGCAGGAAAAGCTGAAGATCGGCATGACCTTCCAGGAGCTGAACAACCCCTATTTCGTGTCGATGCAGGAAGCGCTGAAAGAAGCCGCCGCAAGCATCGGCGCCGACGTTGTCGTGACTGATGCCGGCCACGATGTGGCAAAGCAGATTTCCGACGTCGAAGACATGCTGCAGCAGAAGATCGACATCCTGCTTCTGAACCCCACCGACAGCGCTGGCATCGAAGCCGCCGTTCACGCTGCCAAGGCTGCCGGCGTAATCGTCGTTGCTGTTGACGCCAATGCCAACGGCCCGGTCGACACCTTCGTGGGCTCGAAGAACCGTGACGCGGGTTACAAGTCGTGCAAGCATCTCGGTGACGCGCTCGGCGGCAAGGGTGAAGTCGCCATTCTCGACGGCATTCCGGTCGTTCCGATCCTGCAGCGTGTCGAAGGCTGCAAGGCAGCTCTCGCCGAATTCGCCGACATCAAGCTGGTCGATACGCAGAACGGCCGTCAGGACCGCTCCGTTGCTCTCGGCGTCGTTGAAAACATGATCCAGTCGCGTCCGAACCTCGCGGGTATCTTCTCGGTGAATGACGGCGGTGCGATGGGCGCTCTGGCTGCGATCCAGGGTTCCGGCAAGGACATCAAGCTGACCTCGGTAGACGGTGCTCCGGAAGCTGTGAAGGCAATTGCCGAGGGTGGTCCTTTCATCGAAACCACCGCGCAGTTCCCGCGTGACCAGGTTCGCGTTGGCCTTGCCATGGCGCTCGCCCAGAAGTGGGGCGCTCGCGTCGTGCCGAAGGAAGTCCCGATCGATGTTATGGTCGTCGACAGCAAGAACGCCGGCGAGTTCAGCTGGTAAGAACTCCTCCCAGGCCCCGTCCCCATCTAGTATGGGGGCGGGGTTAAATCCCGACCATTGAGGAGGGTGAAATGCTGGAACTGAATGGAATAAGAAAAAGCTTTGGCAAGATCGAAGTCCTGCGCGGCGTCGACCTTGAGGCGCGCGCCGGTGAGGTGCATGCGCTTCTGGGAGAAAACGGCGCTGGCAAGTCGACGCTGATGAAAATCCTGTGCGGCATTTTGCAGCCATCGGAGGGAACGATCCGCATTGACGGCAAGGATCGCCGCTTCGCCAATTACGACGAGGCGATTGCCGCCGGCGTCGGCATCGTGTTTCAGGAATTCAGCCTGATCCCCTATCTCAACGCCGTTGAAAACATGTTCCTTGCCCGCGAAATCCGCGGGCCGCTGCGCCTTTTGAACAAGGGCGCCATGCGCAAGCGCGCGACCGAGATCATGAGCCGTCTGGCCGTGGATGTGCCGCTCGACGTGCCGGTGCATCGTCTCTCCGTTGCCCAGCAGCAATTCGTCGAAATCGCCAAGGCGCTGTCGCTGGATGCGCGCATTCTCGTTCTCGATGAGCCGACGGCGACGCTCACCCCCTCCGAGACGGAACACCTGTTCAAGGTCATGCGCGAGCTGCGGCGTCAGGGCGTGGCGATCATCTTCATTTCGCATCACCTCGAAGAAATATTCGAGATTTGCGACCGCATCACCGTTCTGCGCGATGGCGAGTTGATCGGTTCCTGCCTGACGTCGGAGGTCGACAATGACCGTCTGGTCGAGATGATGGTCGGCCGGCGCATCGAAGCCAGTTTCCCGCCGAAGCCACAGCTCGATCCTTCCGCCGCAAAGGTGATCGAGGTGGAAGAGCTGCAATTGAAGAAGGGCGGCCCGGTGTCGCGTTTTGCGCTGCGCAAGGGCGAAATTCTCGGCTTTGCCGGACTTGTCGGCTCGGGCCGCACGGAAACGGTTCTCGCCATGCTCGGCGCGCATTCCGCCTCGCGCCGCAAGATCAGGGTTGATGGCGTGGACACGCGTTTTTCCGGCCCTGATGAAGCGCTTATGCGGGGCATCGGCTTGCTGCCGGAAAGCCGCAAGGAGGAGGGGTTGATTACCAGCTTCTCTATTCTGCAGAATATTTCGCTCAACAATTACCGCAAATACCGCAAGGCCCACTGGTTCCTCGATCTCAAAAAGGAACTGGAACACACGACGAAGGCCATGGCGCAGGTGCAGGTCAAGGCGCAGGGGCCTTATGCGCGCGTCAACACGCTATCGGGCGGCAACCAGCAGAAGATCGTCATCGCCCGCTGGCTGAACCATGACATGCGCGTGCTGATCTTCGACGAGCCGACACGCGGCATCGATGTCGGCGCTAAGGCGGAAATCTATGCGCTGATGCGGGAATTCGCCGCCAGGGGCCATTCGATCATCATGATCTCCTCGGAACTGCCGGAAGTCATCGGCATGTCCGACAGGGTCTGCGTCTTCCGTTCCGGCGGCATCGTCGCCACTGTCGAGGGCGAAGACATCAATTCAGAAACAATAATGACAAACGCCACCACCGGGAGAGTTGAACATGTCGCTTGATGCAAACACCGGCGTTGCCGCGAAAACGGGCGGTTTTAGTCTCAGCGCCATGCTGCGTTCGCCGCTTGCCCTGCCTCTGGCGGGCCTGATTGTCGTATCGATCCTGATGGGGCTCGCGAGCGACAATTTCTTCAGCCTCAACAACATCATGAACGTGCTGCGGCAGGTTTCTGTCGTCGGCATTCTGGCCGTCGGCATGACCTTCGTCATCCTCACCGGCGGCATCGACCTGTCGGTCGGCGCGGTCATGGCGCTGATCGGAACGTTGTCCGCTGGCCTGATGGTGAATACCGGCCTCTCGCCTGCAATTGCCCTGCCGGCCGGCCTGTTCATCGGTCTCGGCATCGGCATCTTCAACGGGGCGCTCGTCGCCTGGGGCAAGATGCCGGCGATCATTGTCACGCTCGCCACCATGGGCATGGCGCGTGGCCTCGGCCTTATCTATTCCGGTGGCTACCCCGTCAGCGGCATTCCGAGTTGGATTTCCTGGTTCGGCGTCGGCCGTATCGGTGTCGTTCCGGTGCCGGTCGTCATCATGGTGGTGATCTATGCCATCGCCTGGGTGCTGTTGCAGCGCACGGCTTTTGGCCGCCATGTCTATGCTCTCGGCGGAAACGAGTTGGCGGCCCGTCTTTCGGGCGTGAAGACGCAGCGCGTCAAGCTCGCCGTCTATGGCATTTCGGGTGTGACGGCCGCTTTCGCCGCGCTCATCCTCACCGGCCGCCTGATGAGCGGACAGCCCAATGCCGGTGTCGGCTTCGAACTTGATGCCATCGCTGCCGTCGTTCTTGGCGGCACGGCGATTGCCGGCGGCAGAGGTCTCATTCTTGGTACGCTCATCGGCGCGGTGCTGCTGGGCATTCTGAACAACGGCCTCAACCTGATGGGCATCAACCCCTATCTGCAGGATGTCATCAAGGGCGGCATCATCCTGCTGGCCATCTATATCGGGCGCGAATGGCGCTAAGCCGGCCCGGAAATATCTTCATAAACGCAGGAGAATTAAATGTCTGAATCGCTGCAAGGCAAGATTGCGGTCATCACCGGCGCCGCATCCGGCATCGGGCTTGCCACAACGGAAGCTCTGCTGGAACAGGGCGCAACCGTGGTCATGGTCGACTGGAATGAGAAAGCCTTGAATGATCTGGTCGCCAAGCTCGGCGACCGCGCCATCCCCCAGGTCACCAATCTGCTGGATGCCGACAGCTGCAACGCGATGATCCCCGAGATCCTCAAGAAGGTCGATCATATCGACATTCTCTATTGCAACGCCGGCACCTATATCGGCGGCGATCTCACCGAGACGACGCCGGAAGCCATCGACAAGATGCTCAATCTCAACGTCAACGCCGTCATGAAGAACGTCCATGCCGTCGTACCCCACATGTCGGAGCGCAAGACCGGCGACATCATCGTTACCTGCTCGATTGCCGGCCACTTCCCGACTTATTGGGAGCCGGTCTATTCCGGCTCGAAATGGGCGATCACCAGCTTCGTGCAGGGCATGCGCCGCCAGATGATCCCGCACGGCGTGCGCGTTGCGCAGGTCTCCCCCGGCCCTGTCGTTTCCGCACTGCTGGCCGACTGGCCGGAGGAAAACCTCCGCAAGGCCAAGGAATCCGGCAGCCTCATCGATGCAAGCGAAGTGGCCGATGCCGTCGTCTACATGCTGACGCGCAAGCGCACGGTCACCATCCGCGACATGCTGGTCTTGCCGACCAACTTCGACCGCGTTTAAAAATCTCCGGAGCGGCGGGAAAACCGGAAACGGTCTCGCCGCTCAACCCTGTTCAAGCACCGGATGATCCGCTCCGAGGAGTATCGCAAATGGCTTCCTATCTGATTGGCGTCGATGTCGGGACCGGCTCGGCGCGCGCCGGTGTCTTCGATGTCGCGGGCAAGCTTCTCGCCACCGCCAAACGCCCGATCGGCATGCATCGCGAGGATGGCGGCATTGCCGAACAATCGAGCGGCGAAGTATGGCAGGCCGTTTGCGACAGCGTTCGGGAAAGCGTTTCCCGCTCCGGCATCGATCCCGCCGAGGTCGCCGGCATCGGTTTCGATGCCACCTGCTCGCTGGTGGTGCGTGGACCGGAAGATGAGACCCTGCCGGTTGGCGCGCTCGATCATCCCGAGCGCGACATCATCGTCTGGATGGATCACCGCGCCGTCGAACAGGCGGAGCGCATCAATGCCGGTGAACACGCCGTGCTGAAATATGTCGGCGGCCGTATTTCCCCGGAAATGCAGACGCCGAAACTGCTGTGGCTCAGCGAAAACAGGCCGGACATCTATGCCCGGGCAGAGCACTTCTTCGACCTCACGGACTTTCTGACGTGGAAAGCTTCGGGCGCGCTTGATCGCTCCGCCTGCACGGTGACCTGCAAATGGACTTATCTGGCCCATGAGAACCATTGGGATGCGGAATATTTCACCCGCATCGGGCTTGGCGATCTCGCCGAACAGGGCTTTCGCCGCATCGGTCAACGCGTCGTCCATCCCGGCACGGCGCTGGGTAACGGTTTGACGGAAGACGCTGCAAAAGCCATGGGTCTGGTTGCGGGCACTGCGGTTGCGGCAGGTCTGATCGACGCCCATGCCGGCGGCGCCGGCACGGTGGCCGCGGGCGGCGATGCGTCTCGATGCCTTGGTTATGTTTTCGGCACTTCGTCCTGCACGATGACGACCACCACCGAACCCGCCTTCGTGCCCGGCGTCTGGGGACCCTATTATTCGGCGATGGTTCCTGGCGCATGGCTGAATGAAGGCGGCCAGTCCGCTGCCGGTGCGGCCATCGATTATCTCGTCCAACTGCACCCGGCCTACGCAGAGGCGAAGGCGCTTGCCGACAAGGAAGGCAAAGCCTTGCCGGTATGGCTCGCTGACCAGGCGCTCAATCTTGCCGCATCCGCTTCCGCTGCCGCAAAGATCGCCGAGGATTTTCACGTGGTGCCCGAATTTCTCGGTAACCGCGCGCCGTTTGCCGATCCCCATGCACGCGCCGTCATCGCCGGTTACGGCATGGAGACGGGTGTGGATTCCCTCGTGGCGCTTTATGTGGCCGGCCTTCTCGGCCTCGGTTATGGACTTCGCCAGATCATCGAAACGCAGGCCCGCAATGGTGCGCCGGTGGAAACCATCAGCGTCAGCGGCGGGGCGGGTGCGCATCCGCTTGCCCGGCAGCTGCTGGCGGACGCGACGGGGCTTCCCGTGGAACTGACTGAATGCGAAGAGCCGGTGCTTCTCGGCTCGGCCATGCTGGGCGCCGTCGCCGCCGGAACCTATCGGGACCTGATGGTCGCCATGCCCGCGATGTCGCGTATCGACAGCTGTGCTGCGCCAGATCCAGATTTTCAGAAGGTTCATCAGGCGCGTTACGACGCGTTTCTGGCGCTGCAAAATGCCGCGCGCGCCATTCGTTCTGCCAGCCATTCCTGAGCGCTGTCAAAAGTTTAGATCATCCGGCTGTATCGGCCGCAAAATAAAGAGGATTCCATGCAGTTTTCCGGAAAATCCGTCATCATCACCGGCGCAGGAAAGGGCATCGGCCGCGCCTGCGCGCAGCTGATGGCCGCGCGCGGTGCGGAAGTGGTGGCGATCAGCCGCACCCAGTCCGATCTCGACAGCCTGAAAAGCGAAATCGGCGGCCGTTCGATCCGCGTCGATCTTGCCGATGTCGCCGCCACCCGCGCCGCCATGAAGGAAGCGGGCTCTTGCGATTTCCTGATCAACAGCGCCGGCATCAACGTGCTCGAAAGCGTGCTGGATATGAGCGATGCGGGTTATGAAGCCGTTCTCGGCATCAACCTGCGCGCGGCTTTGGTCGCATGTCAGGAATTTGCCCGCGCCCGCGTTGCGAAGGGGGGCGGCGGCGCCATCGTCAACATCACTTCCATCGCCGGTCACCGCGGTTTTCAGGATCACCTCTGCTACGCGGCGTCCAAGGCCGGGCTGGAAGGGGCAACCCGCGTTCTTGCCAAGGAGCTTGGCCCGCACGGCATCCGCGTCAACGCGGTTGCGCCCACCATCACCCTCACCGAACTGGCCGCAGAAGCATGGAACGATCCGGCGAAAAGCCAGCCGATGATGGTTCGCCATCCGCTCAATCGGTTCGCCGAAGCGGAAGAGGTGGCTCAGAGCATCGCGCTGCTCCTTTCGGATGACAGCCGCATGATTTCCGGAGCCGTGTTGCCGGTCGATGGCGGTTTCCTCGCCGTTTGATCTGCGCGGGGGGAGGTCTGACGCGCAAACGCCTGCCCGAAAATAAAAGAACGCCCGGCAAACAGCCGGGCGCTCCTCCTAATGAATGACAATGCTGTTAATGACGATGCTCGGGCATTTCTTTCAGCTGGTCCTTGGTCCATGAAGTGACCGCGTGGACATCGCCGTCCTCATCCCGCATGAAATCAAGATCGCTGAGCGGTACTGCGACCGGCTTTGCGCCGATACCAAGAAAGCCGCCGACATCGATGATGGCGGTGCTGCCCGCCCCGACGCCGTGGACATGATCGACCTTGCCGACCTTGTGATCGTCTGCACCATAAACGGTGGCGCCTTCAAGAACGGACGGCGTCAGTTCGGTTTCAGCCAGGCGTACGTGATTGGTGTGATCCATTGTTCTTCCTCCTGTCTTGGTTTGCAGAAAACAAACTCCTCCCCCGCAAAACCGTTCCATTGAATGTCGCTGGCCGGCGCCAGTCCATGAGGACCGGTGATTTCTCATCGGTGTATTGTTGGGGTTTGCGGCAGGCGGTTCCGAAAAGGTTGCGGAATGGTCACACCTTTTCTCCGGAAGACAAGTTTTCGCTAAATTGCAACCGCTAAAGTTGTTGCGATGACGTGTCTGGATGTTATCTCTGCGTCAGGTTGAATCATCAAGGGGATGAGGGATGAAAAAGTTGGGGGCGGTTTTGCTGGTGGCTCTTTTGAGCGCATGTGCAAAGCCATCTGACGGACCGACCGCAGGCAATATCCGATCTGCGACTTTCCCTCGAACCAACGAAAAAATCCCCGTCATCGAGCTGGCGAATGCACCGGCGGCCACGGTTTCCGCCGGAAGCCTGCAGAATGCCTCCGGCCCCGGCCTTACAGCGCTTCGCAACACCGGTTACAACGCCCAGAGATTGCGTCGCGGCGACGTGATCGACATCACCGTGCTGGATACCGGCGAAGACGGGCTTTTCTCCCCGACGCAAAGCAAGACGCTCAATCTCGGACGCTTTACGGTGGACCAGAGCGGATCGGTGAATATCCCCTTCGTCGGCAAGCAGAGGGTGGTGGATTCGACGCCCGAGGGGCTGCAATCGCAGGTCGTTGCCGGGCTCAAGGGATCGGCCGTGAACCCGCAGGCCGTCGTCACCGTCGTCGACAAGCCGACGAGCGCCGTCATGCTGAGCGGTGCGGTGAAAAACCCCGGAAAAATAACGCTCACCGCCCGTCAGGAGCGGGTGCTCGATGCGCTCAATCAGGCCGGTGGCCCGACCGTCGCTCCGGGCGCTGCCACGGTTACCGTCGTTCGCGGCTCGCACAGGGCGAGCGCGCCGCTTGACCGCGTCATGCGGGAGGACCGCCAGAATATCCGCCTGTCGCCGGACGATCAGATCATGATCGATGGCGATGCGGCGAGCTACACCGCGCTCGGCGCTTTCAAGAGCGCCGGCGAATTCCAGTTCGAAGCCGGAAAACTCACCCTGGCACAGGCCGTCGGCCGCGCCGGCGGATTGCTGGATGACCGTGCGGACGCGCGCAATGTCTATGTCTTCCGCAACGAGATCATTCAGGTGCCGTCGGCAACCGCATCGGGCGCGAAAGGCCCGGTCGCGACGGCCACGACCATGCGGCCGGTGATTTATCACGTCAATATGCGCGATGCTTCCAGCATTGCGCTCATGCAGCTCTTCCAGATGCAGAAGGGCGACGTGCTCTATGCCAGCAACGCGCCGCTGGTGGATTCGGCCAAGCTCCTGACCGTGTTCCAGAAGAGCGTGCCGACGGCGGCAGCACCGCTTCCCGGCAGCGGCAACTGATCAATGAAGCGCTACAGAAGCTGTAGCGCTTCCATCGCCGATTGCGGTCGCGACGCGGGTTCGTCCTGGCAACAGGCATCCGTAAAATCCGCCAGCCTTTGCGTTGTTAGTATCTCATCCGTAGCGCTAAGCCGCCGGGCAAGCCGCCCCACGGAGAATATATCCTGATCCGGCTTTGCGGTTGCGTCCCGCATCCGTTCCGGTGCTGCAAATTCACGCGAGGCGGCAAAGCTCATACCTCGGTCGGCGTGTTTTTGGCCGATCTCCAGCGCAATGCCGAAATCGCCAAGCCTGCCCGTTTCGAAATCGCCGCCCTCCAGCAGAATATTGGCTGGCGTGACATCGCAGTGGACGTACCCCCGTGCATGCATGGCGCTCAGCCCTTCCAGCAGGCGGCGAAGGATTGTGATCGCCTGCGGCGCGCTAACCGGCCGCTGCGATGCAAGCGACGCCAATGATTGCGGGAACCATGGTTGCAACAGGCCCGGCCGGCCATCGGCCAGTCTCAGCAGCGCCGATGTTTCCACCAGGCAAGGATGGCGCAATGTCAGGCCGACCTGCGCCTCCTCGCGTAATCTTTGCAGCAGCGCCGCGTCGTTTCTCAACGCCGGCGGTGTGGTTTTCAGGGCGTGAAGGGAGCCGAGATCGCGGTGCCGCATTTGCAGCAGCAGCGTGTTTTCGCTTTCGTAGGCGATCCGTTCAAGGGCAAAACTGTCGGCGATCCAGCCGGGTTTCGCATCGGAAAAATGCGATATTTTCCGGTCCAGTGCATTTCTGACCTGATCGATCAGGTCTTTCTGTTCTTCGGCTGGCCTTTCCCGCGTGCCGTCATGGCGGATGGTTTGCCACAGATCGGAAAAGCGCTCTGCAACCTGCGGATAGGCAGGCCCGTCGCCCGGTTGTTTACCCTTGCTCAAGCCGGTTTCCAATCACGATGGCGCTGACATTCTCGCGTGCGTCCTCGATCAATGCTTCCTGGATCAGGGCACTGGCGCAGTCTTTGATCGGGGTGTTACCGACAATCTCGGCAATGGCCCGCTCCTTCAGGATTTGTACCAGCGGATAGCTGCACAGGAGCAGCCTGTCCTGCGAACCCCAGTCTTCTCCGACGATGTCCGGGCGGAACTGCTGGGAAAGGCCGACACATTGCGCGAGCTGCCTTTTCATGCCGACAACGACGTGATCGCGCGAAAGCTGATGCATGGTTCCGTTTTTCAGGAGATAGGCGCGCGCGTCGCCGGACCACAGGACGCTCAACCTGCGGCCGATAATGGAGGCGATGATGACGCTTGCCATCGGCCTGCCGTCAGCGCCCATGGTTTGCCGGGAAAGAAGCAGGCTGTTGACGGTGCCGAGCTTTCCCCTGATCTGCTGCGCCATCACCTCGGGGCTTTCGGCATCGGGCGTCTCGGCAAGAATATTTGTGGCCAGACGTGCGGCTTCCACGGCGCTGTGCGTGTCGCCCTGTCCATCTGCTATGGCGAAGAGGGCAGGGGTCTGGGAAACGAAGAGCGAATCCGCGTTCAGGGAGAGCCGTGTTCCCGGGTGCGTGGCATAGCTATAGATGACCGGTGACGGCTGTTCCGTTGGCGGTGCGGGCGCGGGCGTCATTACGGGCGGAGTTTTTTGTCTCGCACTTTCCTGCGTCTGTACGGGTGTCGAGCCGTTCTCTTCGCCCTTGCCTGCCATGTCGCTGAAGAGGCGCAGGAAATCGGAAGCTTTCGGTTTGCCGTCGAATTTGAGACCGCGGGCGCGGCGGCTGACGGGATCGATGCGCCACCAGAGGCTCGTCGGCGCGCGGCTGCGCACCATTTCCGGGGCGTCATCCTCTTCCCGGGGTTTCGGCAGGCGCAGTTTTTTAACGGAGGTGTTAAACCGGGACATGTCGAAATCGCCTGTCATGGATGTTTCGGCCAGCGCCTCGGCGGCCATGAACCAGGTGTCGTCGAGATAGAGCGTTCTCGGATGTTTCCGGAAGCTATTGAGCTGGGCAATGATGGCAAGCGGATATTTGCGTCCCACCCGGTCTGCACTGGGCACCAGCACGCCGGCATAGGCGCAGTTTCCCCATATGCCGCTTTCGATGATGAAGCGTATGGGCGGCGATGACGTGAATATTTCGGGCCATCGGCCCGAAAACAGGTCCGCGCAGGCGTGCAGGCCGGATCGCATCCAGTCGTCAAATGTCCCGATCAGCTCCCGTTCAAGCCCGTCGGAGATGAAGTCGCCATGGCTGGGGACCTTGCCGAAGAAGCCGATGCGGTCGCTTTCCGCTGCGGTTTCCGCGGGCCTCGATGCCTGATTGGCCATCAGTCGTTATTGACCGCGGTGCTTTTCGTCGTTGCTTTCATCATAATCCCCTCCTTGAAAAAACGGTGCGCCGCCCCGCCGCTAAAATTGCGCGGGGCAGGCAAAGCCGGCGATGGCATCCAGCCTGAACGGGTTGAGAACGGAGCCGAACTGAATATCGAATTCGGCAGCCTGAGCGCCATTCGCAAATCGCACCCGCAGCAGATCACCCGACTGGTTTTCGATATCGGCGCCGTCGAACAGCCGGAATGGCGACCAGTCGCCGTTTTCGGTTTTCGCCTGCTGCCAGCCGCCCGGCTGGAAGGCGATGCGCGACAGGCTCGCCGTGTTTTCACGCGACGGCCAGGTGATCGATTTCGCCTGAATGGGGCCGTGATAATAAACCACCCGCTCGCCCTCGATTTCCAGCATCACTGCGCTGGAAGCGTTGGTGAGCGAAACGGGTTTGACATTGATCGACACCGCCGGCGTCTCGCTGCCATTCGGGAAAAAGGCGCGCGAAATCTTGTCGGCATTCTCGAACTGGGCGACGGCGCTGCTTGGAATGCCGGCCGCGCCGAAGGTGCCTTTCCAGCTCCAGGGGTTGGTGGTCTTGTCGACAAAGGCTTCCATTCGCTGTTTGAAGAAGGACTGGAAAACACCGGTCGGCCCAAAGAGACGGGTGAAATCCGCGATGGCGACATCGCGGGAAGATGACCTGTCGAAAGGATAACGGCCGGTCACGATCGAAGAGCACAGCGATGCCGCATCGGCCGCCCAGAGTTCCGCAATGCGGCTGCGGGCGGATTTGACCGCAAGCGAGCCGACATCCGCCGCCACACCCGCCACCCACACATCGAGGGGCGCCGGCAATTCACGGGCCTGCTGCAGCAGATCCTGATTGGCCTTGGTGAGTTGACTATCCACGTCGAACACCTTGGCGACCTCGTCGGAGGTGGTTGCCGAACGGGCAAGCTGCTCGTTCAGCATCTTGAAATGCGCGAGCAACTGTTCCGATGGCGAGCCACCGGCCTTGCCGCCATTGGCCTGCTCGCCCGTTGTGGCTGTCCCTTTCGCCGCCAGCATGTCGCGCAGTCTCGCATAGGGATCGGCCGCGTTTACCGTGGCGGCCAGAACGGCCGCGGTTGCGTCACCTTCTGCGGCGGAGGCGAGGGCGGCGGGGTTTGCCCCGGGGCGCAGATCGGTCGCCTCCGCGATCGATCTGGCAGCCTCCACCACGATATTGCGCTCATTGGCAAGCGCGCGGGTCGTTTCCACCGCGTCGCCAAGGGTTTGGGACGGCTTGACCCGAAGGTCGGCCAGCGTATCGGCCCATTTTTTCTCGAAACGGTCGAAATAGATTTGCAGCGCGGCCTGCGCCACCTGCTCGACCGTGGCACCTCTTATGGCATCATCGGAACCGCGCACCCATCCTTCGGAAAGTGCGATGCGTGCCGCATGGGCAACCTGCGGAATGACGACGCTGCGATATCCCTCCGCCGTGAAAAGACCTTCGATGCCTTCCGCCATCGGCGCTTTGCTGCGCCGCTCGAAGGCGCGCTCTCCCAGCGGGCCGAAGGCCGTGGCTGGTGTCCATTCCATCAGTTCCCGCGCCTGCGGAAGACCGGCGAGAATATCATAGGCGCGCGTGCCGACAGCCTGGTTGCGAATGGTTTCACGGGCGGTGGCGATGAGCCGTGCGTCGAGCTCAATCGGGGCGAGCACGCCGTCCGCGAGCGCTTTCGCATGCCGGTCGAGCGCTTCTCTCGCCGCCGCCCTTCCATCGCCGGGATAGAGGGATGCGAACATCTGGTGTGTCTGCACGGTCAGGAAATCGGGGTCCAGCGCACCCATGCCGCCGAGCATTCCATAGAGCTTCAGCGAATTGAAGGTGCGCGTGACATCCTTTTCATCCTTCAGCTGTTTCTGCAGCTGCACGATCATGCGCGGCAGGAGCAGGGCATTGAGCGCGCGTTGATAGGCGTCACGCTGCCGTCCGGCGATCTTGTCTTCCTGATCGAGCCCGAAGCTGACATTCCACACTCTCTCGCGGGCAAAGCCGGAATTGACGTCGCGCAGATTGTCGAGCGCCGGAAGGATGCGGAGAAAATCGGCGTCGGAAACATCGCGTACGGGAATGCCCTGAACGAGTTGTTCATAAGCGCCAAGTTTGCGATCCGCTTCGGCAAGCGCCTGCGTATTGGCGAAATAGGTGAAAATCCAGCCGGTGAAGACGATGGCGACTGCTGCGGTCGAAACACCATAGGCGATGCGCCGCACCAGCAATTGCCGTCCGGAAAGGCGCTTGTCGCGCATCACCAGCGCGGCTTCGGGGAAGATGACATCCTTGAACAGCCGCGACAGGAAGTAGCTTCGGCGGGTTCTGGCCGCTGCGGGAGACCTTTCCGTTTCCGGCTGCGTTCCCGAAGCAAGATAAACGCCACGCAAAAGCGGTGCTTCGATCAGCGGGGACCGTGCGCAAAGTTCGGTCAGGGCCTCATGGAGCCGGTCTTTCAACCGCGCGAGTTCGGCGGGGAAGCGGAAGATGCGCCCGCGCGTCTCGGCATTCTGCTCCTGCTGCAAGCGCTCGATCAGCATCGCATCGACCCGCTGTTGCAGCAGTTCGAACTCTTCCGTCAGGCGTTGCGGCAGGTTTTCGGCGGTATAGCTCTCATCCAGCTTGAAGGTGGTGCCCCACACCTGCTGGCGGTCGGTCTTGTTGAAACCGTCGAAGAATTCCACGAAACCATGTAGCAGATCGGCCTTGGTCAGCACGATATAGACTGGAACGCGGGCGTGCAGATATTCGTCCAGTTCCGAAAGCCGCTGGCGGATGGAGCGCAGTTCCTGTCGCTGTTCCTCGGGATCGCGGGTGAGAAGATCGGGGATGGACAATGTCACCAGCGCGCCGTTGATCGGCTGCGAGCGACGATACCGTCTCAGAAGGCCGAGGAATCCTTCCCAGCCGGCCTTCGAGGAGCCATCGAGGTCGTCCTGTGTGGTGTAACGGCCGGCGGTATCGATCAATATCGCCTCATCGGCGAACCACCAGTTGCAGTTGCGTGTGCCGCCGATGCCCTTCACCGCGTTTTCGCCGAGCGCATCGCCAAGCGGAAATTGCAGGCCGGAATTGGTGAGCGCCGTTGTCTTGCCGGAGCCGGGTGCGCCGAAGATCACGTACCAGGGAAGATCGTAAATATAACCGAAACGCTTTTTCGTGACCCGCCGCAGCAGCGCCAGCGCTTCCTTGAGACGCATCTGGATCTCGCCGACTTCGGCCTGGCGGTTGGCCAGAGCCTCGCGCTCGATACTGTCGACAAGTTCCTTGTCCTGCTTGCGGCCGCGATAAATGGTGACGGCGATATAAATCAGCCATATGGCGAGAACGATGCCGATGGCGATGAGCCGGGCCTGCGTCGTTCCCAATGGCTTGAAATCGCCCAGCGCGACCAGATAGCCGTAAAACCAGATGACGATGCAGAGCGCGACCACCCATAACAGCGACAGGAAACGGCGGCCGATGAGAGCGGCATAGCTCTCGACATAGGATCGGATCGTATAAAAATAGCTCAATGGATTCATGGATGTGCCTCTTGCGGCTGCTGTCCCGAACTGTTCTGGATGGTCGGCGAGAGAATGCCGGCGTCGCTCAGTTTTTCATCGGGATTGGTCAGGACCATGATTTCCGTTCTGCGGTTGATCTGGCGGCCTTCCTCCGTTTTGTTGTCGGCGATCGGGTCGCTGTCGGCACGGCCTTCCGTCAGGATCGCTTCTGGGCCGGTGAATTGTGAAAGAATGTCCCCGACCGCCTTGGCGCGGGCTTCGGAAAGGTGCCAGTTCGACGGAAATTCTACCGTCTTGATCGGCACGGTATCGGTATAGCCGATGACGACGGCGCGGAATTTCTCAGCCGCAAGCGCGCCGCCGATACGCTGGATGAGATCGCGGAACTGGGGGCTAACATCGGCGCTGCCGGTGGAGAACAGGCCCGAATTGTTGATGCGAATGCGCAGCCGCCCATTCACATCCGCCAGCGTGACAAGCTTCTTTTCGACTTCCGGCTGAAGGAAGGCCATCAGCTTTTCAAGCCGGGAGGGTTGTCGTGGCTCCACCGTCTTCGGCGGTTCCACGACCTTGGGCGTTTCGACCTGCGCCGGTGGCTGGGGCGGGCTTGCGATCAGCACGCTGGGCGTCTCGTTCGGCGGCAGATGGGCGAGCCTCTCGAAAGTGACATCGGATGCGTTGTTGAGCGACAGCGTGAAGAAGAGATAACCAAGCGCGAAGGCAAGCGCCATCAGGGACAGCAGGGTCCACAGCGCAGCCATCGTGCGCAATGGCGTATGACGGGCTTCCACGCCTTTCCAGTGCGGCGAAAGCTCCCGCTCAAAAGTGCCATATTGGCCGATCAGCGTCTTGTAGAGGCTGTCGCGGATGCGTGAGAGCTCCAGCGCACCCTTTGGCGAAACGCGGGTGCGCCCTTCGAAAGCCAGCGACAGGCACAGATAGATCAGCAGCAGCAGATCCTTGCTGGCGCCGGGCGATTGATGGAAATGGTCGAGAATGTCGAAAACCCGGTCGCCGCCGGTGACATCGTTGTGGAAGGTGGAGACAAGGCCGGAGCGCGCCCAGCCTGCCCGCACGCCCCAGGGTTTGCTGAGAACCACATCATCCACCGTGGCGCAGACGACATAATGCGCCGCCCTTGCCCGCTCGGGGCTGATGCGGGCGGAAGCGAGATCGCGCTCGTAGCGGGTGATCGCCTCAATGCAGGCGCGGCGAAGCTGATCGGAATCCGGCTCGGCATCGCTGAAGCGCAGGAGATGCGCGAGGTTGAGGAGAGGAGCGGCCGATTGCACGAGCGTCGGCACATCGCCGCCGCCGAAATGGAAACCGGAGAGCAGCTGATCGACCGGCATGGCGGCCGCGCCTGCCTTCGGCCGCCCGGCCGGGGCGTCGGTCTCGACAATATCTTCGAGGATTGCCGCCATGTTGCGGGCGTTCTGGTTGCGTCGGCGGCTTTCCTCGGTGATTTCGACCACCGTCGGCAAATCCTGCCAGGAGGAGGGGTTTTCCTTGCTCATTCGCGTAACGCCCACATTTCCATCTCAAGCCCGGGGAACTCGCCCGCCAGATGCAGGGCAATCGCGCCGGAGGTCTCAAGCTGCTTCCAGAGGGGTGATTGCGTGTCGATCTCGAAATAGACGGTACCGGACCGATAGGGCAACTGCCGCGGCAGGACCGGCAGGGAGCGCACGGGAATGCCGGGCAGCGCCACATTGACCAGTTCGGAAATCCGCTCCACCGGCCCGACCTTGATCTGTGCCGGCAGGCGGCGGCGAATGTCTTCGGCGGCCATGTCCGCGCGCACGGCAAGCACGAAGCCGGCATCGCGCAGCAGCGTGCGGTCGTGGATGGTGCCGACGCGGACGCCGTGGCGACGCTCCACCAGCTCGATCGCAACGGCTGCTTGTTCCAGAACCGCTGACAGCGATGTGCGCAGATCGTCGAAAACCGCCCCGAAGGTGGCTTTCAAGTCCTCGTGCCGATAGGGCGGGAAATCCGTCGCGCGCTTTTTGTCCGTGGTGAAGGTTGCAAGCTCGCCGGCAAGCTGGATGCAGTCTTCGTAAAAACGGATGGGGTGAAAACGCGTGGCGTTGGCGCAGCGATGCGCCAGCAGCGGATCGGCCCGGTTGAGGATTTGCAGCAGGAAATAATCGCCCACTTCCGCCGTTCCCCTGATCGTCGGATCGCCGATGCGTTCGGCAATCGCCTGGGCGCGGTGGCGAACGATCCCCAGAAGCTCCGTCAGCAATTCGTTGAGGCGGGGCGCCGCCGCGCAGCTGAGGCTCGGAGGAATGAAATCCGGGTCCAGAATGACCGCGCGATCGGAGCGGACCTCGATGACCCTTGCAAGACCGATGAGATCGTAACCGGAAAGATCGTCGCCGGTTTTCAGGAATTTCAGGCTGAGACGGCCGACATCGATGGGGGCCACGAAATCCGTCTCGATATTGGTGTCGGAGACCTCATAGCTGGAGGCGGTGAAGCGCACATTGTTCGCATCGTTGCGGCCGCTGGCAGACATATCGGCCTTGCCCGGCTGCCTTGCCGGCAGGGCGAGATAGATGACGGCGTTCTTGACGCTTTCGTCGAGATCGAGCGGCGGCGGAAGGTCGGAATCCTCCGGCGCCTCGAAAGGCGTTCCATCGGGAAGTACGCCGCGCAGGTTCGACAGGGCGAATTGCCCTATCGACAGCGCGCTGCGGTCCACGCCGATTTCGGCGATGCCCCACGGGTAAGGCGAGAGGTTGCGCGTGGTGTTGCGCACCAGCCGTTCGGTCCAGCGGTCGGATTGCTGAAAATGCTGGACGCGAAGAAACATGCCCTCGCTCCAGGCAACACGGTTCTCATGTCTCATCGTGGTTGTTTACCCCCTTAGCATCGGCTGTTATCGCGTCAGGTTCCTGCGTGGGCGCGGCTTCACCGCGCGCTGCCCGCTGCAGGAACTGCCTGACTGGCAATGGACGGCCGTTTTCCTCAAATTGCTTTTTGTAAGTGGACCAGTAGTCGGTCTTCATGATCAGCCCCTGCCAGTCGCGACGCTCGATTTTCGCACGGAGATCGTTGCTGGCATCGACGGAGGCTTCCAGAAGCCTCGGCTCGAGTTTTTGCGTGCAGCCGTGGATCAGGGTCTCAAGCGAGGCGGCGAGCCGCCGCTGCTGGCGGATGAGCGTTTCCATCCGCTCGCTCAGGGAGGCTGACGAGCCGTGGCCGGTGCGCTCGCCTTCAATGTCGAGAATGGCCAGACAATCGGCGCTTTCCTGCTCCAGCGCGGTCAGAAGATCGCCGATCTCCTGCGCGGTCGAAGCAGCAGCAGTTGATGCGTTCTCCACGGTCAGGTCTTCGCCTGCTTCCGGGAAAACGCTGTCGAAATCCTCGTTACCTGAGGCCGAAACCGGACGAGAGATCATGACCGGCGTGTTCAGTGCGTCGGTATGTTCGTGCTCGCTGCTTGCAACCGGCTCCTCGTCCCAGTTATCAGGCAGAACGGCGCCTATTCCGCGCGTCGCGGGCGGCTCGCTCCAGCCGATCTCGACATTTCGCGAAATGGATTTCGCCTTCCGCTTCGCGCCTTCGCGCCATGTTTCGGACCAGTCGTCGGCGGAGGCGGTGTTGCCCATCACGCCGCCGGCCGAGCGACCGTTCGGGGCGATGTCGGCAAGGATCGCCGAAATGGTCAGCGGCTCGTCACTCATGCGCAGGGAAGCGTCGGGATCGGAAAAATCCAGCTCGGCATCGCCGCTGATGGCGACCTGAAAAACCTGCCCGCCAATGTTGATTTGCGAACCGTCGCGGAGACGCGCGCTTTCGCCTTCCAGCAGCAGGCGGCCATCGACCAGCGTGCCGTTCGCGCTCTGGTCAAGGATCGTAAAACCTTCGCCATCGCGGCTGAGCGTGCAGTGCAGCTTGGAAACGCGCCGCTCATTGTCATCGATCTGCCAGTCGCAATCGCGAGACCGGCCGATGACGCGGCGGCCGCGCTCGAAGCTCCACTGACCGGCTCTTGCGGCTCCGATATTTCGTGTGTCCCTGAGTGCAAGCTTCATATCCATGCCCTCACGCGGAAATCGCCGAGCCTTCCCGCTCGGTCACCACAGCATCGGCGCTGTCTTTTTCTGCGGGCGCCACACGAGCCCAGCTATTCCAACCGAGGCGGGCGGGGGCATCGGACTGGCCGAGGCGGCAAAAGGGAATGTCCTCCTTTTTCAGGATCACCTGCACATCGAAATGCAAGGCGCTTCCGACGAACAGGCGTGTCAGCGAAAATATCTCCGCAAGCCGCTTCGATCCGGGCGTCAGGGCCAGATAATCCGCATAGGCGACGGGACCGATCACGATCCGGAAACCGCCGCTCATATCTTCGACAGCGCTTCCCGCCGTCGTGTTCTGTCCGAGCCTCAGACCGGATGCCTGTCCGAGCTGGCTTTGTTCGTGAAGCGGCAAAGCCACCCATCGCCGGCGAAACTGTTCGACATGGACCGGAAGTCCCGTGAATTCACAAAGCATGGAGGTCAGGGCCGAAACATTGCGGTTGCGGCCGGCCAGAAGGCCGCTGAAACGCAGGAGCGCATCTTCGCTCACGCCTGCCTTTTCCACCAGACCGGCTGTGCGGAACCCGGTGAGTGCAAGCAGGGTCTTGCGAAAACCGTTCTCCCTCTGCTCGGCCGACCAGCGCAATCCCCTTGCGAGGCGGTATTTTTCCGTCGCGGATACGAACAGTTCGCTGAACCTTGCTGCGAACAGATTGAAGAAGCTTGCCAGCGCGCCGGAGCGATTGCGCTCTTCCCGCTGCAACAACTCGCCATAGGCCGGCGGCAGCGAACCGAGCGGCCCGACAATGGGGGCGAAGGCGGATTTCAGTTCGGCCTGGCCGCGTTTGCGGTTGAAGCCGCTGATCGCCAGCGGGGTTGGCTGTGTTCCGCCATGAGCGCCGACGACAATCCCGTCATCTGCCGAAACGAGTTGGGCGACGCGAAACGCGGTGGCGGGCTCAAAACGGCCGGGATCGTCGCTGAGAAGCGCCGCCTGTCGGTCTTTCATGGTTGGCGTCTGCTGTTCCATCCCGGTCTCCTAGAGCAGCGGCCGATCTGCCGCGCGGGCAGGCCAGCGGGCAATCGGTTTGGAGTGGCCGCGCATCGTCGCCGTCAGCCGTGTGAAACTGTTGATCGAGGTGTAGAGCCCGAAGAAATGATTGAGGACATTGGCGAAAACAAATGCGGCAGGCCGCGCGATCAGCGCGGGATCGAATTCCACGGTGATGTCCGTTCCCGGCACCATGGCCGATCCGATCCGGGCATGGGAATTCTGCGCCTCGACATTGCTGATCGCCTCCACCAGCTGCCGGGTTTCCGGGCTGTCCCTGAAGGAATAGAGCGACAGAATGTCCTTCAGCGGCGCGCCGCCGCTGTCGGTGAGGGAGAGATGGTTGAGGAGGAGATGCGAGATCAGCCGCCATTCACGCGCCGAGCGCTCGTTGACGCGGATCGCCGCCGTCGGCGGCATCAGCGCATGGATGGATTTTATAGCCTCGTTGCCGGTCGAAAGCTGCAGGAAGGGGTGGCCGCCGCCAAAGGGAAGCTGGCTTGGCAGCTCGCGATTGATGCACAGCGTATCGATGCTTGCCACCATGTCGAGCGGTCCCAGCGGTCCGCGCTTCTGATCCACGAAGGCGATGTCCGTATCGGAAGAACCGTCGTCATCGAAACGGCGCTGTATCTGCCAGAAAACGTTTGCACCGTTGTTGCGCTGGGTGCGGCCGAAGAACGGGGAGGTCTTTTCGGTCTGCCCGGAACGGCTGGTCAGTTGAACGTTTTCGACGGCATAGATTTCGCGGGTCCGCTGCCGCCGCGCATCCGGCAGCAGGCGGTATTCCGTGCGCGTGCCATCGAGGCTGAGCGGTTCGCAGCTTTGCTTGAACAGGTTGATGACCGGCGAGGCGTTCAGCACGAAATCCCGGACCGATACCATGCGCTCAAGCTGCGTGTCCGCCGCGTCCAGATAGATGTAAAGTTCGCAGTCGCCGCCGCTCCATTTGTGCAGCCCGTCGATATCGAGAAAGAGAAATTTCTGCGGCAGCGCGAAGAATTCAGTGAGAAGCCGGTATCCGTCAAAGCTGTTGGCCGGATAGGGCAACATGGCCTGATCGCGCGTGTAGCCGGATGGCGTGAGATTGCCGGCGGGCAGGAAAACGGCTTCCTTGTCCTCGGCGTGCCGCGCAAGCGCCATGCCCACGCAGTGGTTGCTCAAAAGCTCGTAAAGCGCCGTGGCCTGCTGCCAGGCGGCTGACAGAAAAATCTGAAGTTTCGTCAGGCCCATTTCCGGGAAAGTGCCGCCGCGCGGCGCCGTGCTGCGCAGCGAAAGCCGCAGGCAGCTGGCGGCGCCGGCAAACGAGGCCGAAAAAGGCGCGTCGATCGGCTGGCCGGAAAGCGTTGCGGCTGCGATTTGCAGCGGCGCGATCTCCACCGCCTGCGTGGTGCGAAAACGGCAGCTTTCACCGCCCACCGGCTCCGCAAGGATTTCGCTGTGCCGTGGAAGCGTCTGCACGGTTGCGAGCGCCGTGCTCGGGGTGAACTGAACCACGCTCATGGACGGGATCGGCGCAAGATAATGCGGGTAGAGCGTTTCCAAGAGGCTGTCCGACAGTTCCGGAAACTCGTCGTCCAGTTTCTGGCGCACACGGGCGGCGGAATAGGCGAAGCTCTGGATCAGTCGCTCGACATGCGGATCGTCGGCCACATCGCCCGTCATACGCAGCCTGCCGGCAATCTTTGGAAACGCCGCCGCAAAACGCGATGCGCGCTTTCTCAGGGCGAAGAGTTCGTCATTGTATTTTTCGAGGAAGCCGTCAGCCATTCGTCGCCTCCACCAGGAAACGCTGTGTGGACGGATCGATCCGGGACTCAAAGCTGATCGGTGGCATGCCTTCCTGAAGCCGGAAACTTGCCTGTATGCGCATGCGAAGCGCCCGGTCGCCATCCGTGCGGTTTTTCAGGATCGTCACATGCACATCGCCAAGGCGGGTTTCGAACAGGGAAATCCGCCGCTCGATGCTGCGTGCGAGCCGCGCCTTGGAGGCATCCGTCACCAGATTGGCCGAAAGAATGCCGTCCACGCCATAGCTCACCAGCGCGTCGGACAGTTCCTTCAGCGCCGCCGGCGGGCCGGCGGGGTTACGGCGGGTATTGAGCAATGCCTCGAGATCGCGGCGGATCACCTCGCGCATCTCGCGTGCCTGATCCTTCAGGCTGACGAGCATATCCGTTTCCGCATCCGGCGCGTCATCGAGCAGCCGGTCCAGAACGGAGCGCGACAGCGTTCTCTGCCGTGCGCGATATTGCTCCAGCGGATCAACCACGGGCAATCTGCCTTTCATCGTCGGAGGCGGCGGAAAGGGAGCCGATCTCGTGGAACGGCACCACATCGTCGCCAATCAGCAGGCAGCGCTGGCCTTGCCCGGTTGCCAGAGGCTGGTCATCCTCGCTCCATCGGGTTTCCCGGCCGAGGAGAAGGCCGACATCGTCCTTCGCGCCGTGATAAATGGCCGGAAGCAGCACGGATGCGACCGCGCCGTCGCGCAACGTCAGCTCAGCCCCGCGAAAAGCGAGGTCGCGCGGGCGGCTCATCGGGTCGATGGCGAGGCTTTCTATGCGACCGTAATCGATCCAGAGGTAGCGGCCGCCATTGGTCAGCACCTCCAGCGCATGCGGAATCCGGTCGTCCAGATCGCGAATATCGCCGGCGCTCTTGCCGTTGCGGCCGATCGGCACATCGCCGCGTTTATCATCGAGTTCAGCCAGTGCGGTTCTGGCGGCATCCGCATCGCCGCTGCGCGCTGCGATATTCGCCCGGATGGCCAGCTGATCGAGTTCGGACGGACCGCCGGGGAAATCCGGCACCGCGCCGGTTTCGAACCACGCATTGCGTGCGGCCATGGCGCGCAGCTGGTGGCGAAAGAGAGAAAAACCGACGCTTTCCTGCGGCGAAAATGTTGCGGCAAGATTGCATTGCGCATCGGCCTTCTCATAGTCGCCGGCAAGGACTAGCAGGTCGATGTAGAAATGGCGTCCATCCTTGTCGGTTGGCTTCGTCTTGACGTGTTCGCGCGCAAGATTGATCGCGTCCTGCAGCCGGTCATCGTCGAGAAGGCGGGAGATATCGTCGCGCAGCGTCATGCGGGTATCCTTTGCGGCTCGGCCGGAGACCGGGATGCGGCGGCGGGCGGCATCATGGTTTCGGCAATGAGGTGGAAGCTCGTGGAGACGTCATCGAGCTGGAAATGCGGCTGAAGGCGCACGGTGCAGGAGAATGTTCCGGGCTTGCCGGGAACCTCGAAGACGTTGATCCCGGCAGAACGCAGCGGGTAGCGCGTGCGCAGCGCCGCTTCCGCATCGTCATTGCCGAGCGTGTAGGAGGAAAGCCAGCCTTCCAGCTTGCGCTCTATCGTCGAGGCATCGCTCAGCTGGCCGATATCGTCGCGCATGATGACCTTGAGATAATGCGAGAACCGGGAGGCGCACAGCACATATTGCAGCATGGCCGCGAGGCGGGCGTTCTGTCTTGCCGCTTCGCTGGAATAATGGCCGGGTGCATGCAGGGACTGGTTGGCGTTGAAGATCGCCATGCCGGAGAGATAGGTGGTGGAGACGGGCACGATGCCGAGATCGGAAAATTGCTGCTCCTGTCCGGTCGTCAGCTGCACCTCGACAGGCGGCTGCGCGGAAAGGCCGTTGCTTTCGATGCCGAGATCGAGCGGCGGCAATTGCCGGGAAGAGAGCATGCCGCCATCCACGGCATCCTGCGTCACACCGCGCAGATCCGCAAACCAGCCGGAATCGACGAAATTGCGCACCACCACGGTTGCAAAGGCGAAGGCGGCATTGCCCCACAACAGGGTCTCGCCGCTTTCCGCCACATGCTCGCGGAATGGAAATCCGTCATCGCGCCCCCGCGCATAGGGCCTGTAGGGCGAGCGCAGCAAAACGCGCGGCGCGACAAGGCCGACGAAGCGGGAATCGTCGCGTGCACGCAGCGCATTCCACCGCAGCCGCGATTTATCCTGCTTCAGCGAGGAAAAGTCGTGAACCCGGCTGAGTTCGGCGAAGTCCTGCAGGCCGACGGCGGAAGGTGCTGCCGCCGCGACGAAGGGGCAGAAGGCGGCCGCAGCCACCATGCCGATCTGCGACAGCGTGGTGATGGAATCGGCGCCCTGAAGATCATCGGGGGAAAAGGCGTAGTCGCCGATCAGCATGCCGACCGGCTCGCCGCCCGGCATGCCGAATTCGCGGTTATAGACGACTTCGAAAAGGTGGCTCTGGTCGAAGTCGGTGGCGCGTTCGGTGTTGCGGGCAAGATCGCGCCAGCTGGCGTTCAGCAGCTTCACCTTGACGTCTGCGCCGCGGCCAGCCTCGCGAACGACCATGGCAAGCCCGCGCCATCTCGCTTCCATCGCCTGAAAATCAGGGTGGTGGAGAATGGCGTTCACCTGGCCGGTCAGCGCATCGTCGATGAGGGCGATGAGCTGGTCGGCGAAAATGCGGGCGTCCGGAAAGGACTGATGCGCCATGAGCGGGCTCCGGGTGACGAACGGGGCCGGGGTGGCGGACCACCCCGGTCCGGGTTCAGTTCTTGGACGGAATACGGGCGACCATGCGCAGCGAGGTCGTCAGTTCTTCCATCTGCAACCAGGGCCGCATCCATGCGACCGCATTGTAGGCGCCGGGTTTGCCCGGCACTTCCTGCACGGTCACCTTGGCATCGCGCAGCGGATATTTCGCCCGGCTTTCCTCGCCCGCCTCGTCATTGGCGTTGACATAGTTGGCGATCCAGCGGTTGAGCCAGACTTCGCAATCGGACGCCTCCATGAAGGAGCCGATCTTGTCGCGGCCCATCACCTTGAGGTAATGCGCGAAGCGGGACGTGGCCATGATATAGGGCAGGCGGGCCGAAACGGCGGCGTTGGCCGTGGCTTCCGGCTTGTCGTAAAGCTTCGGCTTGTGCGCGGTCTGGGCGCCGAAGAACACCGCATAATCCGTGTTCTTGTAGTGGCAGAGCGGCAGGAAGCCGAGCTTGCCCAGCTCGGCGTCGCGGCGGTCGGTAATGCCGACTTCGGTCGGGCATTTGAGATCGAGATCGCCGTCATCGCTGGAGAAGACGTGCATGGGCAGATTTTCCACCCGGCCGCCATTTTCCGCGCCACGGATCGCAGTGCACCAGCCGCTTTTTGCAAAAGCGTCGGTCAGCTTCGTTCCCATGACATAGGCGGCGTTCATCCAGCAATATTCGTCATGCTGCAGGTCGCCATTCACCGCACCCCTGGTTTCGTCATAGGCGAAATCGTCAATCGGGTTGGTTTTCGGGCCATAGGGCATGCGCGCCAGAACACGCGGCAAAGCGAGCGTGACGAAACGGGAATCGTCGCTTTCGCGGAAGCTGCGCCACTTGGCATATTCCACCGTATCGAAAATCTTCTCCAGATCGCGCGGACGGGCGAGATCGCGGTAATCTTCGAAGCCGAACATCTGCGGGCTTGCCGCCGAGATGAACGGTGCGAAAGCCGCCGCCGCAATCGATGAAACGCCCTGAAGCAGCTGTACGTCATCGAAGGAATTGTCGAATTCGTAATCGCCGATGATCGCGCCGAGCGGTTCGCCGCCGGGGGTGCCGAATTCGTCTTCGTAGATCGCCTTGAAGAGGCGCGACTGATCGAATTCCACGGCCTTTTCCAGATCGCGCGCCAGTTCCCGCTTGCCGGCGTTCATGACGCGGATTTTGAGGTTCACGCTAGTTTCGGAATTCTTGACGAGATAGTTGAGCCCGCGCCAGGTGCCTTCGAGCTTGGCGAATTCAGGCGCCTGCATGATGGCGGCGAGCTGTTCGGAAATTGTCCGGTCCAGTTCGGCAATGGCGTGGTTGAGGGTGACGGTGAGGTTGCGGTCGTATTTGATCGTTCCCTTCAGCGCCTGGTCTGTCAGCGTGCGCAGAAGATTTTGCGCGCGGTCCGGTTCGGTCTGGCGGGTTGCGGCAACCACCTTGGACAGCAGTCCCTGATCTTCGGCGGTCGTTGCCTGTGCTTCGTTTTTCAGCAGGCTTTCAGCGCTCATGTTTCAGTCCTTCCACATGCGGCTTTGAAAAAATGCCGCTTGAACAGTTGAAGCCCCGCAATCGGGGCCGTTCGGGGAGGTTTTCCTCCGCACAGGCGATTATTTGCTCGCGCCGTTCTTTTCCTTGAGTTCGGAAACCAGCGTTGCGAGATCAGTCTTGTTCTGCAGAATATCTTCCAGCATCCGTTCCAGATCTTCCGAACGGTCGGCCTTGGAAAGCAGGTCGCGCAGCTCGTTGCGGGCGTCCAGAAGCGCCTTGAGGGCAGGAACCTGCTGCACGACGGCGCCGGGTTCGAAATCGTCCATGCTTTCGAACTTCAGGTTGACCTGCATGTCCGTGCCGTCTTTCTGCAGCGTGTTGGCAACGGCAATGTTGAGGCCAGGCGTCATGCGGCGCATCACCTCATCGAAATTGTCGCGGTCGATCTGAACGAATTTGCGCTCGCCGAACGGCTTCAGCGGCTGGGTCGGATTGCCCGAGAAATCGCCGAGAACGCCGACGACGAAGGGCAGTTCCTTGACCACCATCGCGCCTTCGGTTTCGACTTCGTATTTGATGTGGACGCGGGGCTTGCGAACCCGTTCCAGCTTTTCGTGTACACTTGCCATTTCAACCTCCTTGATGCCCCTTGGCATGGCTGACTGTGAGGGGACGGGGTTTCCGTCCCTTGCCTCGTTATTTTCCGTTGTTGTCTCCGCCGGGTTTGATCCCGGCGGCCGTCAGAACTGCATTGCGGGCCTGTGCCTCAGGCAGAAGCTCCGCCAGCAGTTCGGAAAAATCCATGCGCCCCCTGCGAACCAGCGTTTCGATGGAGAGCGAGATCGGCGAATGCGGTTCGGTCCGGCGAAAGTAACGCGCAACCGAAAGAAGAGTTTCAAACGCTTCATCGCGTGATGATATGCCTTCCGGTGACGTCGTGGGTGTTCGTACCGCCGGTTGCCCGTTGTCGTTCGTTCCAGGAATTGCGGCTGCCGTCTGCTCGACCGGTGCCGGCTCCAGCTCGCGCCCACCCAGCGTGCGAATGGCCGCAGCAGCTTCGATGAGCGTGTTGCGGATGTTGGAGCTGGGTGGCGCGGAGTGGCCGCAGCGTTCGGAAAGAACCGCCATGATGGCGTCGAAGCTGGAGAGGCAGGCGTTGACTTCGGCCAGATGGGAAGACATGGCGGCAACGCCCGCTTCCGATGCCAGCCGATACAGTTCTTCGCGCCGTTTGCTCTCGTTGGGTCGCTGCGCCAGCTGGAAATCCCAGAGGCTGTGCTCTCCGAATTTCCCTCCGGGGATCAGCGGCGCAAGCCGAAGCGGCTGCACAAGCGTTCCCTCGGTGCCGATGCCGTTCAATCCCGCAAAAGGTGCAAATTTTTCCTCATCATTATCATCGCTGATGGAGCGCAATGAGTCCCAGTGGTTGTAAAAAAGATCGCCACAAAGCTCATAGATTTCTCGCAGTCCAGGAAAGCCGCGCAGCCGCAGGCTTGCTTCGGCAAGCCACGCCAATATTTCTATGTCCTTGCTTTCGGAATATATAATCTGCAATCCAAGATTGCTGACACTGTCCCAGCTACTGGAGATCTTTAAGTTATCCTGTGGGGACGCGGCGCGCTCTTCTGTGCGCGCTTGGTTTCTTTCATCCTTAATTCTATAGTATATTTCACGCGTTCTTGAATCGATGCGGATATTTTGTCCGCAATCTCCCAAAAATTCTATATCTCTTTTAACCTGCGGCGCGTTCAAGAGCAGTCTATCCCCAGAAAATAGTAGTGGATTTTTTGTAGTTACTTCCCTTACGTAAGGCTATTCCTCAGACAGACTTATTCAAAATGTGTCTAAATTGTGGCGTCTACTGCCTGATCTAACCCGATAAAAAATAAACTTCGGGGTGGACAACCCGGTTTCATCATCATAGTTATTCCACGTCACGTTGTGGAATGAACCCGGGCAGGAGGCTCATTGCATGTCGCATATCGATCTCAATCGCCTCGTTGAAGCGCTTGAGCCTGACCTGCGCGTCACCCTTGAAGCAGCGGCTTCCGTTGCGGTGCGTATGGGGCACAGGTACGTGGATATCCCGCATTGGCTGCTGGCGGTTGTAGATGCCGGCATCTATGCGAAAACATTCGAGGAATTAAAAATTCCACTTCCGGTATTGCAGGCGGAAATCGGTCGCAGCCTGGAAGAGGCCGTTATCGGCGATGGCGAGGCTTTGTCGCTCTCCCAGAACATTCTGACGGCGGGCCGTGAGGCATGGGTTCTCGCGTCGCTGGAGGCCGGGCGCGACCGCGTGACGCTTTGCGACCTGCTTCTGGCGATGGACGAGGAAACCTCGCTCCGCGCTTTCGTCCGCTCGGCATTTCCGTCGCTGAAGGCGATGGATCGCGCGGCTCTCGAACGGCTTCGCAGTTCGGTTGAAGACAGCAGCGGAAGAGAGGTTCCTGCCGCGGCGGCGGGTGCCGCGACGGCCGCCGGCCAGAACGATTTTCTGCGCCTTTACACCCAGGACATGACCGCCGACGCCCGGAACGGCAAGGTCGATCCGGTGATCGGGCGCGATGATGAATTACGCCAACTCGTTGATATTCTTACGCGCCGTCGTCAGAACAATCCCATTCTGGTGGGTGAGGCCGGCGTTGGCAAAACGGCGGTCGCCGAAGCGCTGGCGCTGGAAATCGCTTCCGGAAATGTGCCGGAAAAATTGCGCAACGTCCGCCTGCTGAACCTCGATATTTCGCTGCTGCAGGCCGGCGCCGGCGTGAAGGGCGAGTTCGAGCGCCGTCTTCATGGCGTGATCGATGCGGTAAAACGCTCGGCCGAGCCGGTGATCCTGTTCATCGACGAGGCGCATGGGCTTGTCGGCGCCGGCGGTGCGGCCGGACAGGGCGATGCGGCCAATATTCTCAAGCCCGCTCTCGCGCGGGGCGAAGTGCGCACCGTCGCGGCCACGACCTGGAGCGAATACAAGAAATATTTCGAAAAGGATGCGGCGCTGACGCGTCGTTTCCAGCCCGTGCATGTGCGCGAGCCGGATGAGACGACCGCGATCCGCATGTTGCGCGGTGTCGCCGATAGCTTCGTCAGCCATCATAACGTTGTCGTTCGTGACGAGGCGATTGTGGCGGCGGTGCAATTATCGGCGCGTTACATGCCGGCGCGGCAATTGCCGGACAAGGCCGTCAGCCTTCTCGATACGGCCGCGGCCGCCGTTTCGCTGGCGCGGCAGACCCTGCCGGAACGGCTGCGCGCCATGGAAAGCGAGCGGCGTCTTCTGACCGATGAATTGAACTGGCTTCTGCGTGAACCGCAGGATGACGAGATGCAAAGCCGTATCCAGTCGATACGCGACGAAGTCGAGAAGCTCGAGAGCGTGATCGACGATCTGCGCGGCCGTTACGATGCGGAAATGGCTGAACTCGGCGAAGAGCAGCCCGTTGAAACCGGCGCGTCGAATGTGTCGCGCCTGCGGCCTGCGGCTGAGACCAAGCCGGCAAACGTCGAAAGACTTGTACCGACGGTGGTCGACCGTGAAGCGATTGCATCCGTCGTATCGCGCTGGACCGGAATTCCGCTCGGTAAGCTTCTGGCCGACCAGATCGAAAGCGCGCGCACATTGGATGCGCGCATGCGGCAGCGGGTCGTGGGGCAGGATGCTGCAATCGGCCGCATTGCCGATGCGATGCGCACCGCCCGTGCCGGATTGTCCGATCCACGCCGCCCGCCCGCCGTGTTCTTCCTCGTCGGCATGTCCGGAACGGGAAAGACCGAGACGGCGCTGTCGCTGGCCGATCTGCTCTATGGCGGTAACAGCCATCTGACGACGATCAACATGTCGGAGTTCAAGGAGGAGCACAAGGTTTCGCTGCTTCTCGGTTCGCCGCCCGGTTATGTCGGTTTCGGCGAAGGCGGCGTGTTGACGGAAGCGGTTCGCCGCCGGCCGTTCGGCGTTCTCCTTCTCGATGAGATCGATAAGGCCCATCCCGGCGTCCAGGATATTTTCTATCAGGTGTTCGACAAGGGCGTGCTTCGCGATGGCGAAGGCCGCGATGTCGATTTCAAGAACACCACGATCTTCATGACGGCCAATACCGGATCAGAGCTGCTGGCCGCGCTCTCCGCCGATCCGGATACGATGCCGGAAGGCGAGGCGCTGGAAGCGCTGCTGATGCCGGAACTGACCAGACAGTTCAAGCCCGCATTCCTCGGGCGCACGATCATCCTGCCCTTCATGCCGCTCGGTGCGGAAGAACTTGCAAGGATCGTGGATATGCAGATCGGCAAGATCAGGGAGCGTGTTCTTGCAACATACGGCGCCGACCTGACCCTTTCCGATGCTGCGCGCGACGCGTTGGTGGCGCGCGCCGGTGCAAGTGAAATTGGCGCACGCGCCATCGAAATCATGATCGGCAAGGATCTCCTGCCGCCTCTTTCCAGTTTTTTCCTCGAAAAAGTCATCGCGGGAGAACGCGTGGGCAAGATCGTTGTCGATTTTGGTGAAAACAGGTTCGGCATTCGTGCCGAAGCGGCTGGGGAAACAGATGAATTCGCCGCGCCCGAAGAGGGTGGGGTGGATGAAGTTGCCGCGTCGGAAGGGGCTACCCGACGCATGCGGCATTAAACGAAGGGTAACGCGGCCTCGAAGCAAGAGGTCATTTCAGCTACAGGAGCTTACAGCATGCCAATTTATCTGCAGATTGACGGTATCCAGGGCGACGCCACGCATGAGGAACACCGCAAGTGGATGGACATCGAGGCCATTCACTGGAACGTAGCGCGCAACATGAACACGTCTGCCGGTTCTGCTGCAAACCGCGAAGCATCCGAACCGACCATTTCGGAAGTCATTCTGACCAAGGTTAGCGATTCTTCTTCCACCAAGCTTTTCCAGGAAGCCTGCGCCGGCCGCACTGGCAAGCTCGCAACCATCCATCTGGTGACCACGGGCAATCCGGGCAACACCTATATCGAGTATCTGCTGACGAACACACTCATCGCCAGCTACTCGGTGGATTCCAGCGGTGACCGTCCGGTGGAAACCATCAAGCTCAACTTCACCAAGATGGAAGTGAAGTACACGCCGTTCGACGACAACAACTCGCCGCAGTCTCCGATGATCGCTTCTTACGATCTGGCGACGACGAAGGCCGCTTGATAGCGACGCGACCCGGTGCCGGCATTCGCCGGCACCGGAACGTTTTCATTGCAGTTTTGCAGCTCACGTCGTGATGTTTCTCATCCACGTTGGACGAGGCGGGTTTTCATGCGCTCCCTATATGCGTTTTTTGTTTCCGTGCCGGTTGTTCTGGCTCTGTCCGGTCTTTCGCCGGCGGGCGCCGAGGAACGGACATGGATATTCTCCGGTGCCGAACTCAAGCAGGCTATCGAGGGCAAACTTGCCCCGGAAGTGTCTGATCCGGAAATGCGGCGGCTGGTTTCCGTCGCAAAATCGAGCGCCTATATCGCCGGTGTGGCCGATCTGACAAGTGGATCGGACTGGTGCGGTGCGGGTGCCGTGGCGCCCCATGAACTCACCGACCGGATCTACACCTATCTCGGCGATCTTCCTGCGGAAAAACTGGATGAACAGGCAGCCACTCTCGTGCGGGAGGCGCTCAAGGTCTCCTTTCCCTGTGAGCAGAAAAGTAACTAGTGGGACGAGCCATGCGCGTTAACTTTGACACTCTCTATAAGAATTATCCGAGCAGCGACCCGTCGCATCCGAACTATCTCAGCCAGCGTGATCTGTTCACGGAAATCGGCTGGGACGATTTCATCGGCAATCCGAACTATCACAATACCTGCGCCATCCGCGTCAGCATCGCTTTCGTGAAGTCGGGCATCAACATCGTGCCCGCCTCGCACCGCATCCAGAAGGGCCCCTATGCCGGTAAGGGCATAGAGGTGAACATGCGCCGCCTTGCCAGCCTGATGAAGCGGACGAGCTATCTTGGCGAACCCGAGCCTTTCACCCCCGCGACGGCGCGCAACGGCATCGGCGCTCGCAACGGTGTCGTGGCGTTCAACAATATCCCCGGCTACACCGGCGGCGGTCACATCGATCTTGTGCGGGGCGGCTCGGAAGCCACCCAATGCGCTTCGGCCTGCTACTACAATTCGGAAACGATCTGGTTCTGGCCCCTGCAGTCCAGCCGCGGGTCCTGATTAGGAGTATCCCATGAACGACCAGCCTTCGTTTTCCGATTTCGTTCAGGCGAGCCGAGTTCTGAAGGTGTCTTCGCCACTCGGCGAGGATCAGCTTCTGCCAGAGCGCCTGTCCGTCGAGGAGGGCGTGTCGCAGCTCTTCGACATCCGCCTGACCGTGCGGGCCAAGAAGGAAGCGGTCAAGCCCGAGGAACTGATCGGACGGCTGGTCGATATCTCCATCGAAATCAGCCAGGGCGAGGGCGATGGCGGCGGTGTTCGCCGCCCCTTCAACGGCTTGGTGACGGAGCTGCATGAAGGCCCGCCGATCACACGCGGCATGCGCTCCTATGCGCTGACCCTCCGCCCGCAAATGTGGCTTCTGTCGCGCCGCTCGGATTGCCGCATCTGGATGGACAGGACGGCGGTCGAGGTCGTCGAGACGCTGTTTTCCGAACACGGCATTCCCGCTCCCGATACATCGGGCATCATCTCGCCGCCGCCCGCACAGCATTACAGCGTCCAGTTTAACGAGACGGACCTCGACTATCTTTTGCGCCGCTTTGAAGAGGACGGCCTGTTCTACTGGTTCAGCCATGAGGACGGTTCCCACAAGCTGCATGTGGCCGATAGCGCAAGCGGCTGGCTTGGGCCGTCGCCGGCCGCCCAGGGGGAGGGGACGGTGCGTCTGGCGCAGGGGTCTTCGGATCGTAACCACATCAACGACTGGGCGCGGCGTTTTTCCTATGTCCCGGGCCAGCGTGCGGGTGCTGACTGGAATTTCGAGACGCCGGGCATGGTGCCGGGCACGATGACGCCGTCGCTGGTGCAGATGCCGGATGCGACGAAGCGCGAGCTTTACGAATATCCGGCCCGCATCAGGACGGTGGAAGAAGCCGAGCGGGCGCAGAAACTGCGCACCCAGGCGATCGAGGCCGACCACGACCGGGTTTTCGGTTCGTCGACCTCGCGCATTCTGGAGGCCGGCCGCCGC
>NZ_JBNWCP010000018.1:0-89957 GCF_053522345.1 Agrobacterium sp. 22-226-1 | reverse complement strand
AGGCCAACCCATTGACCAAAGCCTGATCAGACAACCATACTTAGAGGTGGCTCACTTCTCGGTGGAAAAACCGGCTCAGTTCCGCGTGGAAACCAACACTAATCTTTATACAGTTGATGGGATCCACGATGACCGAGAAATTTCCAAACCTACCGCTCCTGAGCGGAATCGAACAGCCGTTCACCTAGTGCATTTGCCTAGCAGCAATTTATTTCTGCAGTGATAGCGAGTACCGGGTATGCCGGCGTTCACCCGTCCGCGTAAATGCACCGATCTCTACGAGCTGCTGAAGGTCACGTGTTGCTGTAGCGCGGGAGGTATCTGTGATCGAGATGTAGTTTTCGGCACTTAGCCCTCCCTTGAAGCCTGCCGTGCCTTCCTTGAAGATGCGCGCGACTACCTTTTCCTGCCGCTCGTTCAGCTGGCCTCGAAAACGATCATAGAACTTTGCTTTCTGAATGAAGAAATCTATGCGCTCAAGCGTCGCCCGTTGAGCATCCAGTATCGTTTCTGAAAAGAAAATGATCCACTCGGTGATATCAAGCGTGCGCTGGTGCCGCTCAAGCTCGGAGTAGTAGGCCTTCCGGCTCTTCTCGATTGTGAAGGCGAGAGAAATGAGACTTGGCTGCCCTATGTTTTGCGCTAGGGATTTCTCAGCGAGCGCGCGCCCAATTCGGCCGTTGCCATCCTCAAATGGATGTATGCTTTCAAAATAAAGATGGCCTACTGCTGCGCGCGTTAAAGCTTGAAGCGACGTTTGACCATTTGGCCCGGATTGATTGAACCATGCGATGAAAGTCTCCATCTCATCGGTAACCTGGCGAGACGGGGGAGCCTCAAAGTGGATTGTCGGCTTATCCAGTCGACCTGACACGATCTGCATGGCGTCTTCATGCGTGCGGTAAGCACCAACAGTTTCAATATATCGATTTCCGGCCATCAGCATTGAATGCCACTGGAACAGTCCCTCATGACGCAGCGGCCTATGCCAGCTTCGATAGACATCCGCCATCATCTCGGCGATCCCCCGCTCCTGGGGGCGGATCTGTCTGTCATCAGTGTTTAGCCCGAACTGTCGGCGGAGTGACGACTGGACGCTCACGCGGTCGAGATATTCCCCCTCTATCTCTGAGGTCTTGACCGCTTCGTCGCTCAGCAACTCAATACGAAGTTGGTTGCTGTCGTCCTCGTTGAAATGCCGGACAGCACCGATAACCTCGCCGGCGGACTGCAGGAATCTCTGCTCCAGCGGTACCAGGCTTGCGGTGTCGTACCTGAAGTTTGGCCAATCCGTGTTTTGCCAGTTCCATTTCATGAGTTATAGCGCCCCTCTCTATAACTCATAAATATTGCCATATATGAGCTATTGCAAGTCCGTCTATCGCTCAGCGCCACAAGCTGCGGCTCTCCATTCAAGACGCAGCGATCAACAGATAGCCTCTTGCCCTAAACATATTTTGTTAACGGGCGCCTCATATTCCCGCTCGCCCTTGGTACTGATGCCGAGAGAAACGGAATGAGTATGATCAAACACGACATTTCATCACGTCATTTTCAGCGAAAAATTTCGGAGTTCTGCGAGATTCGTATCGCTTCGATCGCATCCAGGCGAGCGTTGGAGAATATACGGCCTTATCTAGCCAGTTTGATTGTCGACCGAAAATCGCCACCACTTCTGAACCATATCGACTGGACGATGATCGGTCAGGCCTGTGGGATCGAAGCCGAGTTGACGGTAGAACTGAAAACGCAGCTCCGGCCAGGGCTGGATGCCATCATCCGATGGCTCGGCGCACCACCGGCAGCCGAAGAGCGACGGCCGCCAAAGTCAAAGGCTCGCCCGACCAGAATCGTTCCCGCCAAGAAAGCGGCTTCCGCACGCTCCGCCCGACAGCCACAGCGCGCGGCGACCAACGGTGCCTTTGCCCGGTCCGCGTCGCAGCGTCGACGAGAGCGCCGTTCCTCTTTATTTGGAATAGCCCGAAGAATAAAGGACCGCGCCTAGTTTTGCTCTTGAGCCGATCTGAACCAACGACCCGGTTATTCAAGAATCCCCCAGAGCTCGTAAGGTCATCAAGAACTTGGCTTGCAGTATGACCGATGAAAGCCCGCTTATCATAGGACGGCCAGAACAGTTTTCTGTAATCGCCGCCTTGAGATGACGATCGTTATGGCTTCCGCCACCTTTCGCGATCTGCCTGCTCAACGATGGCCCTCTGTCATGTCTTCGATGGCAGCGTCCGCGCGCGGGCAACCTTGATCGTCTGCCGCAGGCAATTTCACAGAATGGGTCAGTTCCGGTATATCCTTCTTGCCAGCCCAGACTCATCGCGTGGAAGGGTGAGCTTAATCAGAAGCCCACGTGCTTGCCAGTCCCTCGACACCCGGCCTTTCAGGCTCTGCACCAACATCCTTTCGAGGGTTGTTCCGAAGCCGACATCCTTGCTCTGACCTGCGGTCGTGGGGCCCGGATCGAATAACCGCTGCTGCTTTGCCAATGCAGACGTTCGTGTCACGGTATTCAAAACGAGTTCGCGAAACTATCACCGGGTCGAGAGAATTTAATCTCATTTAGCGTTTTCAAAAGGATGAGCACGGACGCGGAGTGAATGGTGTAATAAATAGTTTGCGCATCCCGTCTTGTGGCGACCAGCTTTCGGTTTCGCAACTTCGCCAGGTGCTGGGACACCGCCGACTGGCTCATGCCAACATGTTCGCAAATGGCGGAGACCGAAGTCTCGCTCTGGACAAGCAGTTGAAGAATCGCGAGGCGCACCGGGTTTGCCATTGCCGAAAGCATTCGCGCCGCATGCTCGCTCTGTTGCGCAGTCAACTTTGAAGGCGTTTCCGTTCCGCTCATGCCGCTGGGTACCCATTTCTCAGTTTTGTTTGTAGGCCAGAACAGCCACATTGCAGTTCTCCCTACCATCGCCGTCAGGCCGCAAATTGCATTACGCAATACCTATGCCAATTTTGCGACTCCGAAAGATCAACAAGTTATCGATTCAGCCATGATGGCAACGGACAAAGTGTCTCCTATTTCCCGGCAAAATGTCCTGCCGAATTTTCCGTTGTATAGTTCGAAACGTTTGATTTCATTGTTCTATTGTGCTGATCTTTCTTCAGAAGTCGCTGTCTTATGTACTTCATGCTTACGGCGAGCGTCGTGATGCGATTGACGCGGAGATTAGATGAAGCTCAGCTACGAACTGCTGCTTGTCAGCACCGAATGGATTGTGCGTTTGGGCGCGCTCGTCGTCATCCCGCAGCGGCGCTCGCCCTCCTCCGCACGGGCATGGCTGCTGCTGATTTTCTTTCTGCCGATCCCGGGGATCATTCTGTTTCTGGCGATCGGGAACGACCATTTCCCCAAGTGGCGACGGGCACGGTTTCGGTCCCTGCAGCTGTTCTTCGAGATGGCGACAGATAGCCTGAAGCCCTTTCAGGCTGTTCTCGAAGCCAGGCAGCAGCCCGTGGCGGAACTTGCAGCTGCTCTTAGACGATTTCCCGCCACGGATGGAAAGAGGATTGAGCTGATTGACGATTATGACGGCATGATCGACAGGCTTGTAGCAGATATCGATGCATAGAGCTGGCTCGGGAAATCTGCACAGGGGGATAAGTGGAATTTCTGCCTGACTTCGGCTTGGATGCCGGGAACAAGAGATACCATGACGAGACGACCGCGCCGGAACCACAGCCCGGCTTTCAAGGCAAAGGTGGCGCTCGCCGCCATCCGAGGTGAGCAGACGCTGGTGGAATTGTCCCAGCAGTTCGATGTGCACGCCAACCAGATCAAACAAACAGTGGAAAGACCAGCTCCTTGAGGGGGCGACGGGTGTGTTCGGCGATGAAACGAAGGCGGAGCCAACGGGTCCGACCATCGATGTCAAAACGCTGCACGCCAGGATCGGCGAACTGACACTGGAGAACGATTTTTTGTCCGGTGCGCTCGGCAAGGCGGGATTGCTGGGCGGAAAGAAATGATCGACCGCGAGCACAAGCTATCCGTCGTGCGCCAGGCGAAGCTTCCCGGCTTCAGCCGTGGCAGCGTCTATTATTCTCCGCGCCCAGTGTCGAACGTCGATCTGGCTTTGATGCGCCGGATCGACGAACTGCATCTCGACTACCCGTTCGCGGGAAGTCGGATGTTGCAAGGGCTCTTGAGAGGAGAAGGTCTGGAGACCGGGCGGCTACACATCGCCACGCTGATGAAGAAGATGGGTATCGAGGCGATCTATCGTCGGCCGAACACCTCCAAACCAGCGCCAGGGCACAAGATTTATCCCTACCTGCTGCGAAAGTTGGCGGTCATCCGACCCAACCAGGTCTGGGCAATGGATATAACGTATGTTCCGATGGCTCGCGGCTTTGTCTATCTTTGCGCTGTCGTGGACTGGTTCAGCCGACGTGTTCTGTCGTGGCGATTGTCAATCACGATGGAGGCGGACTTCTGTATCGAGGCGGTCGAGGAGGCGCTTGCGCGTTACGGCAAACTCGACATCTTCAACACCGACAGGGATCGCAGTTCACCTCGATGGACTTCACGGCAGTGTTGAAGAAAGCTGAGATCGCCATCTCGATGGATGGCAAGGGCGCTTGGCGGGACAATGTGTTCGTCGAACGGCTCTGGCGTTGATCAAATACGAGGAAGTCTACCTCCACGCCTATAAGACCGTGTCCGAGGCCCGCGTCGGCATTGGCCGATATCTGACCTCCTTTTATAATAGCCGACGCCCACATTCATCCCTTGACCGGCAGACGCCGGATCAGGCCTACTTCAACGCTTGGCACCAATGATGGTGGCGGCATAATCGAGGCGGAAATCCACTTAACGAAACGCCCGAAACTGTTCAGACAAACCGAACCACCTCTCCGCGCAGGACTACTCGCAATCACGGTACTGCTTTGTGTCATCGTTCTGATAGCGATCGGAACGCTGGTCGCCAGACCCGCAACACCGGAATGGACGGATGTCGCTCTGATTGTTCTGACGCTGATATTGTCATGGCTTTTTGCAAATACGGTCTTTGCGGTGCATTACATCCACCTCTTCTGCTCCCAGGAACAGGGAAAAGATCTCGGTGGACTGGAGGTGCCCAATACTCCGAACCCCTGGGTACTGGGATATAATCTATTTCAGCTTCACACTGGGAATGACCTTCCAGACTTCGGATATCACGATAACTGGCTGGCATATGCGGAAGGTCGTCCTGTTCCAGTGTATGGCGGCATTCATTTTCAACATGGGCGTTCTGGCTTTCACAATTAACGCACTCGGAAGCCTATGAAAACGCGACCACGGACTATGCCTCTGGCATGGCGTAATTTTGCGCCCAAAACCGCAATTCAAGTCATTTTGGGGTGGGGGTGGCCGGTAGATCGACACCCAGCAGCTTCATGACGGCCAGCGTCGTTTTGAGGTTCGGATTTCCACGCTCGCAGAACGAGCGGTAAAGCTGTTAGCAAGATGGTCGGTTTTTCCTGAGATTTCGGTCACGGCATCTGCGCGTGCGACGACGTCAGGCGCTTTGGCAACATTGGCCACGTCGCCAGTTTCTAAGGTACAACGATCAACGCCGCAATTTCTTCATCGTCAACCAGCCCGGCAGCACGGTTAGGTAGTCAGCCTTTCAGCCGTCTTTTTGCTCCATTCCTTGGCACCGGAAGAACCCGCGAATTCATTGGTCAGAAGCGGCGGAAGCGGGCTCCCGGACTTCGAGAGCGAAACATGAATGCAGCTGCGCAGTTGAGGTGATGAGCAGCCGAGTCTAGAAGTGCGGTTTAAAAGTAAGCGCTGGGTGAGCACCCGAGTGATCGGCGGAACATGGCAGAAAAGGCGCTTGGGCTATTGTAGCCACACTCAAGGGCGACATCGAGGACGCTTCTCCCTTCTGCCAGCATCGTCAAGGCTTCGAGCATCCGGGCCTGTTGGCGCCATTGCCCGAAACTCATGCCGGTTTCACGTCTGAATGTCCGCATAAAGGTGGCTCTGCTCATGTGAAGCCTGGCGGCTGCATCTTCAATGGAGAGATTTTCCGCCAAATTGGTACGGAACCGCTCGCACATTTGCGCCAAGCCGGAATGCTTCGGTGTAGGCAGATTGAGCGGCTGCGCTGGCTGAAAGGAAAGTTCCATCAGGAGCAGCCTGACGACGGCGTCCGCTTGCTCCCGACTTTGTGGCTTCTCAGCAAGCTCGGCAAGTTTCAGGATCAATTCCCGCAAAAGAGGGGTGATCGTCACCACAAGGCATTCGTCGGGAAGCCCCCCCATTTCGCTTGTGTCAATCAGAAGTGACCGGAACTGCACGCCTGCATGGCTAGACGTTTGGTGCTCCAGTCCCGGCGGAATCCAGACAGCCCGGCTTGGCGGGACAACCCAAGTGCCCCGATCCATCCTGATCGATACAACCCCGCTGACGGCATATAGAAGCTGAGCGTCTTCATGACTGTGCCTCGGCCCCGAAAAGCGGTTTTCGTCGTGGGTAATGACGGCGATCTCGTTGGTAATGTTTATGCCGCTTTTCAAAACTGATCCTTTTGCGACGATCGATGATCATCTGGCGTTAGAATATCAGCTTCGCGCTCACTACGGTAGGCCATCCAACAGCAGAGAGTTTTCGCCAGGTGACCGACCGCAACCGCCTAATTGACTGCATCGAAGAGCCGCGACCTGCGGCGCTCGGCGTGGCCGTTGGAGGCGCGGCCCATCCGCTTGCCTGTTTGGTGATTTGCGTTGCGTTGCGACTTACCGGCGATCGTCGGGCCTGACGGCTTCCCGGCGATCGTAATGGCCGTGTCGAATCCTTCACAAAACGCATCGCAATGGATCACGCCATGTTGACCAATCCTGAAATCAAATACCGCCCTTTCGTCTCTCCTATCGAGTTGCAAGATCGCAAGTGGCCGTCCAACCGGCTCACGAAAGCGCCCCGCTGGTTATCCACCGATCTGCGCGACGGCAATCAAGCGCTTGCCGATCCGATGGATGTGGAACGCAAGCTACGTTTTTATGACATGCTGCTCGCCGTAGGCTTCAAGGAAATTGAGATCGCCTTTCCATCGGCGTCACAGACCGAATTCGACTTTGTCCGTGCGCTGATCGAAGAAGATCGGATTCCCGACGACGTAACAATTCAGGTGCTTACCCAATCCCGTAAAGATCTTATTGTCCGCACCTTCGAAGCGCTCGAGGGCACGCGCCGGGCGATTGTTCACCTCTACAACGCAACGGCTCCGCTGTTCCGCCGCGTGGTCTTCGGGATGGAGCGGCATCAGATCATCAATCTGGCCGTCACCGGCGTCACGGCGATGCTGGAGGAAAGCCTGAAGCGTTCCGACACCCACTGGACCTTTCAGTATTCGCCCGAAACCTTCTGCTTCACCGAGCCTGATTTTGCGCTTGAGATTTGTGAACGGGTGTTGGACGTTTGGCAGCCGACCTCCGAACGTCCAGCGATCCTCAACCTGCCGGCAACGGTCGAAGTCGCGACACCCAACGTTTATGCCGACCAGATCGAGTGGTTCGGCCGCAGCATCTCGCGCCGTGATGCGGTGGTTATCAGCGTGCATCCTCACAATGATAGGGGAACGGCCGTGGCGGCGGCCGAGCAGGCGTTACTTGCCGGGGCCGACCGTGTTGAGGGATGCCTGTTCGGGAATGGCGAGCGGACCGGCAATGTGGACCTGGTGACGCTGGCAATGAATTTCTACACCCAAGGGATCGATCCGAAACTCTATTTTCCCGCGATCCGCGATGTCGTGAATACCGTCGAGCATTGCAACGGACTGCCGGTGCACCCGCGCCACCCCTATGCCGGCGAACTGGTGCACACGGCCTTCTCGGGCTCGCACCAGGACGCGATCCGGAAAGGGTTCACGGCCCACAGAAAGCGCAATGACGGTATCTGGGAAATGCCCTATCTGCCAGTTGATCCGGCAGACATCGGCGAGACATACGAGGCGGTCATTCGCGTCAACAGCCAGTCTGGCAAAGGGGGTATTGCCTGGGTGATTGAACAGGACAAGGGTTTGAAACTGCCGCGCTCGCTTCAGATCGATCTCAGCCGCCGTGTGCAGGAGTTCGCTGAGAGCACCGGGAGGGAAATCACGGCCGCTATGATCTGGTCGATCTTCGAAGATGCTTACCATCTAACCGGGCCGCAGCCGTTTGAACTGATTGATTATCAGGATGAAAGCCGTCGCAGCGCCGGGAAGGAACGCGTTTTTGTCGGGCGCATCCGTCACAGAGGTCGTGTTATTGCGATCACAGGTCGTGGGAATGGCCTGATCTCCAGTGCGGTCTCGGCGCTGGAGGAGGGCTGTGGGGTGATGTTGGAAGTCCTCGACTATCACGAACATTCCCTGAAACGCGGCGCGAATTCCCAAGCGGTCGCCTACCTGAAATGCCGCACTCGTGATGGCGTCACGGTTTTCGGGATCGGCATCGACGAGGACATCGCCACGGCTTCGGTCAAGGCCGTCCTCAGCGCAGCAAACGCCAGCTGAGTTTGCCAAAGTCTTGGCGCTACCAAGACATCCTCTAAGTCGCGCTGGCGCCGATCGTCGGCCTGATTATCTCTAATCATGAACTGGGGACCGGCGATTCCGCGGCCACGCCGTTATAGAACAGCAGGAATCAGGGTGATAAATCGGTTGTAATCGATGCGGGGAATATCATGAAGAAAGAAGCGACAGGCACTTTTGACGTGAAACTCGCGCCGGTCGGCGCCGGTGAAGGCCCGATTGGAAACATGTCGATCGACAAGACCTTTCACGGCGATCTGCAAGGCACCAGTGTCGGCCAGATGCTTGCATTCCGCAGCAACGTTGAGGGCTCGGCCGGCTATGTCGCGATGGAGCGCATGACTGCCAGCGTCAACGGTCGGCAAGGTACGTTCATGCTCCAGCATAGCGGGCTGATGGATAAAGGCGAGCAATCCCTGACGGTCGTCCTCGTGCCGGACTCCGCTACGAACGGACTGGCAGGCCTAACGGGGACTATGAACATCGTCGTCGCCTCGGGGCAGCGCGATTATCAGTTCCGCTACACGTTGCCGGACTAAGCGATCGCGAGCCACGTCAGCAAAAGCCAGTGGACATGTTGTACCCAAGGGGTTCGGATCGTGTGCTGAGAGGCTATTGCAAAGATCGCGGTGACGCACAAGCGAGCGGCGAAGATCTTCTGCGACGTCATCGATGAGCAATCTCAAGCGGCGTCGTTTCAAAGTGAAGTGATTTTTGTGCCCGTTGCGCTGATCTACCGCTATCGTGTCAACGACCGTGACCTTGGACGGATGATGGCGCACCTCTACTTGAAGAGGCAGGATATTGGCCTGCCCTTGTAGTGCAGCCGTACGAGTTTTAGAGAATCGCGGTCGCACTGACCTGCTCCTGGATGATGTAGAGTTCAAGTTCATCGAGAGGGCTGCGTCCCACGAACGCCTTCTGTAATGCATCCCTGCGTCAGCGCTTTCCGCCCCGCATGACGGCTGCAGCGCGGCGATCGATTTCCTCGTCATAGTCAAAGAAGGAGCCGCAGAAACTATCGAAATCGGCGGCCACGAAGGCCAAAGGCACCGTTTCATCATCCTCCATTGCACCGACCCCATGGATCGTCATGTACTTCACCGAGCCATGCTCCGGCCCCGGCTGGAGATCAAGCACAAGGATGTCCCCGGAGATCGTCTGGCCGATGCCGACGGTATCCTCGCGCCCCCAGCGGCGGACTGTGACCTGCAGGGCCTTGAGGTCGAGAGCCTGCTTCGCATGCCCGAGCGCATGAAAGTAGCGAAAGAGCGTCGCGTTCTCCGACAGGATTTCATCATTCGGATCGAGGAAACGCTCCAGAAAGAGGCGCGCCTCCGGAGAATACTCATACCGGAAACCCCGTGGCGACACCTTGCCTCCATTCATCCGCAGCAAAAACTGTCGATACGCCACCGGCAACGAAACGCCAAGCTCCTGTGCGAAGGCGGCAAGCGCCTCTTCACTTGGCAGCCCGACTGCGGATTCTCCATCAAAGGGTCGGAATTCGATCGGCCCCGATGCGCCTTCCACAACCTTGATCACCATAGAATTTCCTCTCAATCATCAGAAGACGGCCTCTGCCGCGATACTATACCCACCATCGTGCGGAATAATGGCGTCGTGGTGGGTGGTGGGTCGAGTCCCCAAGTTACATTGCGGTGCCGTCAAGGAAGCCCCACCAACTAATGATGAAAAATAGCCAAAGCGGCCCGCTCAACCAACTAAGGGAACGGGCCGCACGATCACCATGCAAGCGGAAGAGAACGCGCATGGGATTGAAAATCAGGCGGCGCCCATACGGTGTGCGGTTTGGTTATCCGGGCTTACGCGTCCACGGCCGGTCCTGAAACGTATTCAGCCCCACCTTGTCACTGGCGGAGCTGGCAAAAATTGTCTACCGATAACCTGTGCGAACCCAGCAAGAAGCAAGTGGGCACCCACTGGCGTTTAGTGTCCCTTGGACGCTTCGTCTTTCTTCGCCTGATCGTGATGCCACTTAATGGCATAGTACATGCCGATACCCAGCACTATGATCTTGAATGGGATGAAGACATCTCACGAGTTTCAAACGTCCGTCGACTAAGAGCGTCCCAAATGGAAACGGCACCCCAAGGTGCCGTTGGGTTTCTAACCCTTTCATACAAATTCGGTTTTAGAGCGACGTTTATCCACCGGGAGCGAATCCGAAGCGGTTGTCGTTCGCTGCGACTAGGCTACCCGCGTTGATGACGGTACCGCGCATCGCGGCTTCGTCGTTCAACCTCTCGAAAGCGGCGCGACCGTCTGGCGGCAACCACTTGTCCCGAACCATAGCCGGTGCCGATCCGGTGCCAGGAAATGGGCCTGCGATATTCTGATTGCGTGTTCTGATCATGCAGGATGTGCTCCATACGGAGCAACAATATATAGTATTTTAGGCCGGGTTCTGTGATCCACGCCTGCAAAATAAGGGTGCCCCGACGTGAGCCACACACATACTTTCCGAGAGAGAGGCGAAAACGGCTAGTGGGTCTGCGAAATTTTTTTTGGATAGATCACACGACATAAAAAGCCCCGCTTTCCGCGGGGCTGTGTATCTAGCCGGCTGCTTGAAGATTGGGTCTATGTTTGCCCGCGGGCAACGAACTTGTCATAACCATCGGCATCCCTGCCTCAAGGCAAGCTGCGATGAAAGCCTCACGCGCGACGTCCGGAGACGCGGCCCACGCCAGTGCGGCCCGGCATCGGTGTACCGCCCGCTTGTAGCGATCCCCGCGGCGAAGGGGCCACTCGTGCTCTAGGTAGTCCAGCGCATCGTAGACGCTGAGGAATGTTCTCTCGAGTCCGCACTGCATGCGAACACGAACGGGTGCTCGAAACAAAACATCTTGGCTGTTCATTTCTTACCTCCAATCCAAACAACCAGATCAAGAAGCACAAAAAATATTGGTGGCAGAAAAGGCGCGTTCAAGACCTCGTCGGCAAATTTCAAACGGCCGTGGCTTGGTTCAAGCCAGCCCTTTTTCGTCGGTTTTTTTTCAGCGTCCCTGTGTGGGCAGTGCTTCATGAACCTGGCGAGCTTCGACCGGTCGCCACCGAACCGCTCCCGCACCTCCACCGCCATATGCAGGCTCACGGCATATTGCTGCTGCAACTGCTCGACGGTGTATGGCTCCATTTTGTTCTCGCGCATTTGCGTTCTCCTCATGAGCCGCAAATGGAATTGTGGCGGTACTTGTTCCGGGTTGTGTGCCGACCGCCCTTCTGCCCGTTGCCCGAATAATTCATCTTGAGAACCGTGCAGAGCGGTGTGCGGGTGTCAACCACGACACTCCTAAAGTCATAGTCGTCGACTATCACGAGGCAGCCGGCGTCATGAGCTCTTCTCCGCGCAGAGCTGCTGCGCTGCTTCGTTTGGCGGTACGAAAATTGTGCGGCCACCTCGGTGAAGGCGGTCAAAAAGGACTGGATCAGCGTATCCAACAAGCTCTTGACGCTCTTCGTGTGATCGGAAATGAAGCAGTTCACCCTGGAACCATGGATCTGAATGAAGGGACGCACGCTGGTCTTCTGTTAAGTCTCCCGCAACGTCCTCGGCGCTCGGCCACTGCGCCTGCAATCAACAATTGATGAGAACCAAGTTGCGACCACTTATCTTGCGCAACTTCTACTTTAGGCAAGACTAATGGTAGGCGCAACGTATGATGAACGAATATAGAACGATTCTAATTTAATCACAAAATTTGCGCGCAGCGGCCATGAACTTGTGGACAAAAATCGCACTGGCATGAGCGATCGCGGCAGATGTCACTGTCTTGCTTGTTCTCGGTTGACTTTACAATGCCCGGACGGATTATTCCGCCGCTACCGTGGCCGACCTCTGCACCACTGTTCTCACAGTTCTCTCCCGGCAAAATCTCCCTTCCCTCTACGCCAAGACCTATAGCCAAAAACGCACGATCTTTTTTGCGGCGATCACGTGAGCGACGCCCTGCGAGTAACCAATAATGGGGAACCAATGACTGACACGATCGATACGGCCCGCGTCGCCGACATACTGGAAATCAAGGCTCTCAATGCGAAATACAACTACGCTGTCGACGATGTCGACGGAAAGGCTTGGACGGCGTGCTTCACTAAGAGCGGCGTATTCAACGCTCTGATCGAGGGGCAGCGCCCTTGTGGCCCAGAGGAGCTTGCGGCGTTCGTCAAGCTCTGCAACGAGACTTTCGGCAACATGCATCACCTTACGACCAACGAGATCATTACGTTCCAAGGCGATACAGCACGGCAGAAGGCCTACCTGCAGTTCTTCGTGGTCAAGGACGGCAAGACCGAGGGCAGCATCTGCGTCTATCATGACTGGTTGGAGCGCGAAGACGGCGCTTGGAGGTACAGCCGTCGAGACGTCGATTACAAGGTCAAGTTCACTGAATTCGTCCAGCCGTCCTGACGTTATGGAAGCCAACGCGTGACCTGTCCCGGAGATCGGGATCCCCAAAATTTCAGCAGACTGGAGACACATATGCAATTCAAAGGTAAAGCCGTCCTTATCACTGGAGCGGCCGGAGGGATCGGAAAGGCTACGACGAAAGCTTTTCATGATAAGGGCGCTAATCTTGTTCTCGTCGACCTGAACAAGGACGCCCTTGAAGCGATGTCTGCCGAGCTCGGTCTCAAACCGGACCGAAGCGTCGTAATCGCCGCTGACGTTTCGAAAGAGACCGAGGTGGAGAGCTTCGTCGCGGCCACCAAGGCACGGTTCGGAAAGATCGACGTGTTTTTCAACAATGCGGGCATCGAGGGAAAGACAGGACTGCTTGTCGATACGAGTGCCGAGACCCTGGATAAGATTCTCGACGTCAACATCAAGGGCTGCTTCTTTGGACTCAAGCACGTGCTCAAGGAAATGTCCGTCCAAGGTGGCGGGGCCGTCGTGAACACGTCGTCAATGGCTGGCCTCATTGGGTTCCACTCCCTCGGAGTTTACACCGCGTCCAAGCACGCCGTGATCGGGCTAACCCGCGCTGCGGCCGCTGAAGCAGCACCAGCGAAGATCAGGGTGAACGCTGTGTGCCCAGGCCCGGTGGACACCCGCATGATGCGCGGGATCGAATCCGGCTTCTCCGAGTCAGATCCGGCAGGTGTCAAGGGGCAATTCGAGAACTTGACCGGCCTCAAACGCTATGCGCAGCCGGAGGAAATCGCCGATTTGGTTCTGTTTCTCGCCTCCGACAAGGCGTCCTACATCACCGGAAGCATGTACACCATCGACGGCGGCATGACCGGAATGTAGGGCCTTAAGCTCGACCCGCGGTGCCAAGGTTCAGGCGGATGAAGGTGCGGAGACTTGATGCCATCGCTGCCACGGCCTAGCCCCTGAGCTTGGCGAAAGAGTTCCTGTACTCGCGGGGCGACATTCCGTAATGGTTCCGGAAGGTCCGGCTGAAGTGCGACAGATCGTTAAAACCGGCGCCATAGGCAGCGGTCGAAATGTTGCCAAATCGTTCGTCAAGCAGGTTGCTCGCACTTTGTTCGAGCCGCCGCTTCATCAGGCTCTGGCTGAAAGTGCGATGTGGGCCTACCACCGCTTTGCCCTGAGCACTGCCGATGCGGAGGATCTGCTCGCCAAGCGCGGAGTTGTCGTCAGCCGGGAAACTGTTCGGCTCCGGGTCAATCGCTTCGGTTGTCATTTCGCGAACTGCATCCGCAGGGACCGGCCAAAACCCAAAGACAAGTGGCACATGGATGAGACCGTCATCAAGATTGGCGGCAAGAAGTTCTGGCTCTGGCGCGCCATTGATGCCAACAGCGTGTTCTCGATATCCTGGTTCAGGCTCGCCGCAACAGCAGGGCTGCCAGGCGCTTCTTCTCAAGACTGATCAAGCAGTTTGGTCAGCCGCGCGTGGGCGTGACGAACAAACCGGGCAGTACGTAACGCCGATCCAGGCCATCGCTCCAGATGCCGATCATCGGGCGCACAAGGAGCTGAACAACCGAATTGAAAACTCCCATCGGCAGACCCGAAAACGCGAGAAGATCATGGGTCGGTTCAAAACACCACTTCAGGCACAGCGCTTCCTGTCAGCCCACGAGCAAATCAACACCATCTTCCGCCCCCGCCGCTACACGCTGCCTGCCATTTCATACCGCCGCGCGGGCTGATGCGTTCAGCCTGTGGGCTGAGTATGCCGCTGAAATGACAGTCTACTGGCAACACGGCGTCGATGGCACCCAGCGCCAAACAACTTGGCACTGCCCCCGGGATGTTGACGGGCGCCATTGCGATGGCGCACGTGACCCACTGCATGAACTTAAAGATCAAGCCGCCTTCTGCGCTTCGATCTGCGCCGGAGCATTTGACGTCAGCGCAGGTGTGCTTTGGATCGAGATCTTCCGCGACTTCAAGGCCTCAGGGATCTCACGGACCAGCGCGATCGAGAGAATACCGTTGTTCAACTCCGCTCCCTTCACCCGGACATGGTCGGCAAGCTCAAACCGGTGTTCGAACGGGCGTCCGACGATGCCACGATGCAGGTAGCCATCCGCTGGTGCCTCCTGCTTCTTGCCGGTGACGGTCAGCAGATTGGATTGGAAGATGATATCGAGATCGTCCTGTGCAAATCCAGCCACCGCGATCGAGATCCGGTAAGTGTCGTCATCGCTTTTGACGATGTCATAAGGCGGCCATTCGCTGGTCGACCGGGCGCGCCGGGCGTTTTCCAGAAGATTGAAGATCCGGTCGAAGCCTACGCTCGAGCGGTAGAGAGGTGCGTAGTCGTAAGATGTTACCATAGCCATATCCTCCTTGAAGCAACATGGGTACGGGAGTGCCAAAAGCGGCGCTCCCCGGCGAAACCAGCCCTTGTCTCAGCGGCTGGCGGCAAATGAGTTGGTTTTGGCGATTTTCCGGTTCAAGATCTGCCGCAAAAATTTTACCGATCCCAATTTGCTCTATCTTCAATGCACTGATCGACTGAGAACGCGATGCGGGTACGCCGCCTTGAACTGCGAGATCATCGCGCAAGCTTGCTGCAATACCCGTTCAGTCGTTTCGGGATTGTCGCGCGCAAGTTCGTCGGCGTTTGTGCGGATCGCTTGTGCCATATTGGCCGACATCACAGCAAAACGGCCCTCACCATAGACCAGCGCATCTTGCGAGGTGGTCTCAAGCCAACGAGCAAAATCGGTGATGATCTCCTCCCTCTCCGGGATACTGGCACTCTTGATGATCCTGATATTTTCTTCCATGTGGCCTCACTCCGTACAGACGTGGAAAGCGATCGGGCTCATCAAGCCCCGATCGCCGGGTGAGCTAGGAAGTGGAAAAGTCAGATTCAAGCCTTAATGCAGCTTGAACTCGCCATCGACACGCCGCCATTCGTTGGGCCCGATCAGGCGCTGATGGCTGTAGCGAACCGAATGCAGCGGCCCATCGAGGGACGCCCGCCAAAAATCCAGGAACTTGTGCATCTCGGGGAAAACGGGCGCGAGATCGTAATCCTGCCAGACATAGGTTTGCAGAACGGATTCAAAGTCTGGGATGCGATAGAGGATGTGGGCAGTCGTCAGTCCGTAGCCATTGAGCTGTCGCTCCAGGTCAGATGAGAATTGCATGCTTCATCTCCATTTCGTAACAAGGTGAAGGTGACGTAAATTCTGATCGGCATCAAGACAATTCTACATTACCAGTTAAAATTACTTAGCGATTGCAGTATGTTAGCAGCCGCGATGGCCGAGTGCTAATTTTTCCAGAACACCCTCTTGAAATCGAAAAATCCCGAAAATAAATTTTGCCCGCGAACGCTTGAGTGAGGTTCGCACCCGCCCGGACTGGTCATCCGGTCCGGCCTGGGTCTTCAACGTCATCATTTTTGCTCAACGGAGGAAAACATGTCGTTCCGACCGCTTCATGATCGCATTCTCGTCCGCCGGGTCGAATCCGAAGAAAAGACCAAAGGCGGTATCATCATCCCTGACACTGCCAAGGAAAAGCCGCAGGAAGGCGAAGTTGTCGCCGTTGGGCCTGGTGCACGAAACGAGGCCGGCCAGATCCAGGCGCTCGACGTCAAGGCTGGCGACCGGATCCTGTTCGGCAAATGGTCAGGCACTGAAATCAAGATCAACGGTGAAGACCTGTTGATCATGAAGGAAAGCGACGTCCTGGGTATTATCGAAGCCCAGGCCGAGCAGAAGCAGGCTGCGTAATCACGCACCGTCCGCCATCAGTCAAAAAGCTGCCTATTGAAGGAGTGAACAAATGGCTGCGAAAGAAGTCAAATTCAACACCGATGCCCGTGAACGCATGCTGCGTGGGGTCGATGTTCTTGCCAACGCCGTCAAAGTAACGCTTGGTCCGAAGGGACGTAACGTGGTCATCGACAGGTCGTTCGGCGCGCCGCGCATCACCAAGGACGGCGTCTCGGTCGCCAAGGAAATCGAACTGGAAGACAAGTTCGAGAACATGGGCGCGCAGATGCTGCGCGAAGTGGCGTCAAAGACCAATGATCTCGCCGGCGACGGCACCACCACCGCAACTGTTCTTGCCCAGGCGATTGTCAAGGAAGGTGCCAAGGCGGTTGCGTCGGGCATGAACCCGATGGACCTGAAGCGCGGCATCGATATTGCCGTGGAGGCAGTCGTTAAAGAGCTGAAAGCGAACGCCCGCAAAATTACCAGCAATTCGGAAATCGCACAGGTTGGAACGATCTCGGCCAATGGCGACGAAGAGATCGGGAAGTACCTCGCTGAAGCGATGGAAAAGGTCGGCAATGAAGGTGTTATCACCGTCGAGGAAGCAAAGACTGCCGAGACAGAGCTGGAAGTCGTCGAGGGCATGCAGTTCGACCGCGGTTATCTCTCGCCCTACTTCGTGACCAACCAGGACAAGATGCGGGTAGAGCTCGAAGACCCTTATATCCTCATCCATGAGAAAAAGCTCTCCAATCTCCAGGCAATGTTGCCGGTGCTGGAAGCCGTGGTGAAGTCCGGCAAGCCTCTGCTGATCATTGCTGAAGACGTCGAAGGCGAAGCGCTCGCGACCCTCGTCGTCAACAAGCTGCGTGGCGGCCTCAAGATTGCGGCGGTAAAGGCGCCAGGCTTTGGTGATCGCCGCAAGGCCATGCTCGAAGACATCGCTATCCTCACCGGTGGCACTGTGATCTCCGAAGACGTCGGCATAAAGCTGGAGAACGTCACGCTGAATATGCTCGGCCGCGCCAAGAAGGTGGCAATCGAAAAAGAAAACACCACCATCATCGATGGCGTCGGCTCCAAGGCCGAGATTGACGGCCGCGTGGCCCAGATCCGCGCCCAGATCGAGGAGACGACATCCGACTACGACCGCGAAAAGCTGCAGGAGCGTCTTGCCAAGCTCGCAGGCGGTGTTGCCGTCATTCGCGTCGGCGGCTCGACCGAAGTCGAGGTGAAAGAGAAGAAGGATCGCGTCGATGACGCCCTTCATGCAACCCGCGCAGCCGTCGAAGAAGGTATCCTGCCCGGTGGTGGCGTAGCCTTGCTACGTGCAGTCAAAGCGTTGGAGGGTCTGCCGACTGCCAATGAAGATCAGCGGGTCGGCATCGATATCGTCCGCCGCGCAATCGAGGCACCTGTGCGTCAGATCGCTGAAAATGCCGGTGCCGAAGGTTCGATTATCGTTGGCAAGCTCCGGGAAAAGAGCGAGCTGTCGTTCGGATGGAACGCGCAGACCGGCGAGTATGGTGACCTTTATGCTCAGGGGGTCATCGATCCGGCCAAGGTGGTTCGCACCGCCCTGCAGGATGCGGCCTCTGTTGCCGGCCTCCTGGTCACGACGGAAGCGATGATTGCCGAAAAGCCAAAGAAGGACGCCGCTCCCGCCCTGCCCGCTGGTCCGGGCATGGACTTCTAGGTGAGCTGTGGCCTGCCCCATTCGTGGGGTGGGCCATTTTTGGGGAGATGGGAGGGTGGCGTCGCCTTAATCGAGGCGAGTGCGCAAGAAGGCTCATCGGCGGATGTTTATGCGTTGATTGACGCGGCGATGTCTCGCCATGTTGCGATGGCGTGGGAACGGAGCTTGCGATGATCTGCGGCGGTCAGTTGTTTTCGGTGGAGAAGAAAGAGATTGGCGATCTGGCCGTGGGTTGACACAAAATGCTGGCATTGCCGCGCCGACTTGAAGCGCATCATACGTCGCTCCCGTCGTCGCACGGGAAGATGTGAATTCTCGGCACGGTTGTTGAGGCATTTGTGGGAACGATGCTCGACGCCCGGCATCAGTTCCGCCTTCGCGGCAGAGTAGGACCGCAGCTTTTCGCTCACCATGACCCGTGGCGTGGCACCCTGGCCTTTCAGCAGCTTTCTCATCAGTCGCAGCGCTGCTCGCCTGTTTCTTCGGCTTTGCAAAAGCGCATCGAGGACGTAGCCATTGGCATCGACGGCGCGCCAGAGCCAGTATTTCTTTCCTTTGATGGAGACCACCATCTCGTCAAACTGCCACCTGTCGGCAAACTGGCCGCGCCAACGCCGCCGGAGTTGATGAGCGAATTTGAGGCCGAACTTCGCCGCCCATTCCGAGACGGTCTGGAACGAGACCTCAATGCCGCGCTCGGCGAGCAGATCCTCAACATCGCGAAAACTGAGTGGAAACCGATAGTAGAGCCACACAGCATGGGCGATGATCGCGGCGGGGAAGCGATGGCGTCTGAAGTGAGCATTCTGGACTTCGGTCATTTCCACCAATTACCAAACCGATCTCCACCAATCCCTTAAGGCGACGCCACCGTGGGATGAGATACCAGGACTTGCAAGTTAGCAGATCCGCGTGCGAGCGGAATTCCGTACATTTGCAAAATATGTTGCGGAATTCCGCTCGCACGTATAAAAGACGTCTATGCGGATTTCCGCATTTTTCTCACCATAAAGCGGAATTCCGCATGACCCCTACCGTTTTTCAGTCATTGGGCGAACAACTGCTCGCAGCCCGCAAAAAGCGTGACCTGAGCCAACCGGCGCTCGCCGAGCGACTTGGCCGAAATCGTGCCCGCATATCGGAACTGGAACGTGACCTTGCCAACAATCGCTTGGGCAGGGACCGTCTGACTCTGTTTGCCGAACTCTGCGATACGCTTGATCTCGTCCCTGTGTTGATCCCGAAATCGCGCATGGAAAGCGTGCGTCTGCTGGTCGATGACATACCTGCTCCAAGACATTCGACCGAGGTTCCGAGAGCTTTCGACGAGCTCTTCATCGACCTCGATGACGATGAGACAAAGGAAGGGTAATGGCAAAAGCAGCGGCGGTTCTTGGCGTCTTCATGCTCGACGAAAAAGGAGGGTCCGTCCGGGCCGGGACCCTGACGCGCGACGCCGATGGTGCGGTGTCCTTCGTCGTTGCGGAAAGCTTCCTGCGGGACGCGACAAGGCCAATCCTCAGTCTCGGCTGGTATGATCCCGATTCCGACCAAGGTACGCGCGAAAGGCTCGCCTCGCGGGGAGACAAAATCGGGCTGCACGGAAGGTTGCCGCCTTGGTTTTCCGGGCTTCTCTGCCAGAAGGAGCCCTTCGCGACCTTGTGATGACGGAAATGGGTCCGGGCGATCACGACGAATTCGACGTGCTGACCCGCCTCGGAGCGGACTTGCCTGGCGCGGTGTTCATTGTCCCAGAGACCGACATACCGGCGTCGGCAGGACCACTGGACCTCGGAAAGGTCCATGGCTTCAAGGCGCCGCTTCCCGAAGGAGCGGTGAAATTCTCGCTGGCAGGCGTCCAGTTGAAATTTACCGGCAACCCGGATGGCGACGGTCTGACGGCCCCAGCCCGGGGAGAGACTGGTCGTTGCATCATCAAGCTGGGCAGCGAACGATTTCCCAATCTTCCCGAAGCAGAGTTCGCCGCTATGCAGATGGCAAGCGCCATAGGCGTCAGAATCGCGCCGTGTCGACTCATCTCTCGCGACGCGATCCGGGATGTACCAGCCGAATTGCTGCAGCACGGCAAAAACGTGCTTGTCGTGGATAGATTCGACAGGTCTGCTGGCGGCCGCATCCAGATCGAGGATGCCGGCCAGGTTCTCGGTGCTGTAGGTGACCGCAAATATACGATGGGTACGACCGAGACGGTCATCAACATGGTTCGCCGTTTCAGCACCGATCACCGCGACGACGTTCTGGAAGCCGTCAGGCGTGTCGTCGCCGACGTGCTTCTAGGCAATGGCGACAATCACCTGAAGAACTGGTCCTTCTATTTCCCGAAGGCCGGCCAGATTAGGCTATCGCCCGCCTACGATATCGTGCCGACCGTCCTGTATCTCCCCCGGGACGAGATGGCGTTGCGCTTCGTCAGGACGCATGATTTCGATGCAGTCAACTTGCATCGCTTCGAACGGGTTGCGAGCTTTATAAGGCTCGATCCAAAGCTCATCACGCGCGACGTCGAGCATGCCGTCCGACAAGCCCTGGAAATTTGGCCAAAGATTGCTCCCGGTCTTTTGGGATCCGACTCTTCGGATCGGGTCCTGAGGCGGCTCGACACGTTGACGCTCGTCCATGAGGTCCGTGTAAGGATCGGACTATGATGGAGGTCGCGTGGTGGCGTCGCCTTAAGGGACTGGAAGCGTGCGGGACCTATGCAATGGCCGCTGAAGCGCCTGAAGGATGCCGAAAGTGCGGCCTTGATGCGGCGGTTCCAGTCAGACAGCCTTCACAGCTATGGCACTTTCAGCGGCCGCAAGAATGGTTTCTTCGCCTGACCGAGGCCGCCAGCCTAGCACTCGTTCTGCCTTGGCGCTGGAGAACACATGCTTTCGTCCGAGCAGAGGGATAACAAAGCGAGCGGGGCGATCGAAGAGAGCGGCGATCCTGAGAACCATGTCAGGAAGCGACCTCGTCGGGACTTTCTGTGCGGCCTGACCGAGATGATTGCGCAAGGTCGCGGCGATATCGGCCATCCACTTCCAGTCGCTTGCCGCGATGAACCGCTCGCCGGCGGCGGCGGGGTTTTCCATCGCGAGGATATGCAAGTTCACGACGTCGCGTACATCGACCACACAGAATCCTATATGAGGCGTAGCCGGTGGTTTCCCGCTCAACAGGCGTGTCATCAAAACAAGCGAATGCCGATACTCCGAACTGAACACCGGCCCCATGATGGCCGACGGCAAAATCGTCGTCAGCGTCGTCCGGCCGGATTGAGTGGACATGAAGTCCCAGGCAGCCTTCTCGGCAAGGGTCTTGGCTAGGCGATAAGGGCCGAGCTGCCGGTCATGCACGTCGGTCCAGCGGCTCTCGTCATACACCCCGTCGGGGGCGGTCAGGCGCGGGCGGCAGGCTTCGATTGCCGACGTCATGACGACGCGGCGCACGTTCGCCCGGCAAGCGGCCCGCAAGACGCGCAGCGCCCCGTCCCTGGTCGGGATGGTCAGATCATCCGGATTCTTAGGAGCGGACACGCCGACAGGGGCCGCGACATGCAAAACAGCGTCGCAACCTTCGACGGCTTGGTCCCATCCCTCATCACGTCTCAGGTCGGCGATTGCGAAAGAGAGACGATCGCCCGGATCAAGCTGACTTGCGATCTGGGCCCGGAGCCAGGGCTCCTTCGCGAGGCTTCTGACAGTTGTTCTGACCGCGTAACCACGCCTCAACAGCTCGACAATTGCCCAACCTCCGACAAAGCCGGTTCCACCCGTCACGAGAATGGTATCCATGGGAGTCGCTCCTCACGCTGCGCGTTTAAAAACCGGAATCTGTTACCCGTCATTCAGCACGTGGTGCCGCAGCCCGTCTCGTAGATCGATCCGGGTGAGAATTTACCGCGGCGCCTGATCAGTTCGGGGACTGTCACGAATTCAAACCCTTTCGCCGAGAGTTCATCGACAATCCCCTGCGTCGCCTCCACAGCCCGAGGCGAGGTGTCGTGCAAGAAAACGATGTCGCCGTCGCGCGCATCTTCGACGACGCGGTCGCGCAAAGTCGTGGCGCTGAAGGCGAGTCTCTCCGGGTAGATGCTCCACATTATGATCGCCATGCCGTTGCTGCGCAGGATGTCGCGAACATGATCGTTCAGCGCCGCGTATGGGGGCCTGAATACGGTCGGCTTTTGACCTGTTACCTCTGTCAGCAGCTCGTTCGCGTCTTCGATCTCGGCGCGAGCGGCGTCCGGCGACATTTCGGTCAGCCGGGCGTGGCTAATCGTGTGGTTCCCGATTGCGTGACCTTCGGACGCCATTCGACGCATCACCGCAGGATCGTTACGGACGTTTCCCATGACAGGAAAGAACGTCGCCTTCGCGTTACGTGTTTTCAACACATCCAGGATGCGAGATGTCACCTCGGTCGGCCCATCATCGTAGGTTAGAGCAATGAGTTCGACAGTCCCGACGCTCCCGGAAGTCGGAACGGGCTGTTCGGCCGACCAGGCAACCGCGCCCGTAACGACCACGATTCCAAGTGCAAGAATTTCTCTCACCATTTTGAGCTTGCCTTTGCGGTTCTCGTTCCGGTGGCTGATCGTGCCCCGCCACTTAGCGACTGCTCGCGTGCCGACCCGCCGCGTTGGGTTTAAATTGGGTACGGGGACGACGGCGCATTAGCCCCTTCAAATCGCACAGCCTTGTTCGACCGTTCGCACAATTTGACTAAAACAGTCGATATTTGCCGACTCTGGAGGTACAGTGCGTGCAAGTGCGATCACGGTTATGGAAGGAGAATTTCTTGGCTGACGACATTGGCGAACTAAAAGCTTTTGCCGCAGTTGCAAACGCCGGAGGATTCCGGGAGGCTGCACGGCTTCTTCAAGCGAGCCCATCTGGATTGAGCGAAGCGGTGCGCCGTCTTGAGCATCGTCTCGGGGTGAGGCTGCTTCATCGGACAACGCGAAGCGTCCTGCCTACCGAGCAAGGGCAACGCCTTCTCGATCGCGCATTGCCCGCGTTTGCGGAACTGGAGCACGCGATGAAGGATGTTGCCTCCTCTCGGAACCAGCCGGCTGGGGTATTGCGCCTGAACGTACCGACAAATGCAGCTCGATTGTTTTTGCCGATCTGCCTGCCTCCATTTTTGAAGAAATACCCCGGCATCCGCGTCGAAGTCACGGCTCAGACCGATCTGGTTGATGTGCTCGCGGCGGGTTGCGATGCTGGGATCCGGTATGATGACCGGCTTGAGCAGGACATGATCGCTATCCCCATCGGGCCGCGCAGGCAGCGCTTTGCAACTGCAGCATCTCCGGCTTACCTCGATGCTCACTGCCGGCCTGAACACCCAAGGGACTTGATGAAGCTCGATTGCATCCGCGGACGCTTCAGCCGTGGAAACCTTGAGATTTGGGAGTATCAACGGGATGAAGAGATTTACCGCGTCGAGCCGGAAGGACAATTGATCTACAGTGCCGGAACTGCGGCGGACCTGGGCGTCGAAGCGGCCCTCAACGGCCTCGGCGTTATCTATCTTTTCGAGGATTGGCTGCGCCCACATTTTGAACGAGGCGGGCTTGAACCAATACTCCAGCCGTGGTGGCAGTGGTTCACGGGACCATATCTTTATTATCCGGGCAGACAGCTTGTCCCATCGCCGCTGCGGGCCTTTATCGATTTCTTGAAAGCTGAAAGTTCAGGAATGACGTAGTCGCTTCTAAAAACCGGCGTCTCGTCACAGAGGGACGATTGGGACTGCAGGAGCAGGCGACTTGCCAAGGGCGTCGTTCCCGACTCGCGGTATGGGAGGACGGGCGACCTGTGGTTCGACGGTGACACGTTCTGGCTGAAGGGCTTCAAGGTCCGTATCCCGATACCGATGCTGGTGGTGTCATATTGGGCGCCCCGGATCGGCTGGCGCGGCGCCATAATGCACAACATGGGGCTAACCGGCCGCCATGCCGGAACCACGAGAGGATCCTTACCGGAATCGGCCGAAACCGCTTTGCGGGTTTGGTTAGCGTAGCGAATAGAACCGTGCGGCAAGGCCGCCTCGCCCGAACAATGCAGGACCGGTTAGCGATACTCTTCACGAAAATGAATCGGAAGCGATCATTCGATTCAAAAGTGTCGTTGGACTGTACCGTGAGCATCGACGATCATTGGGCATGGGCACTCACTACTATCAGTTCTATTGCCAAAGGATCGACGCCAACAGGAACATGGCGCGCGACTACACGCTTGCAATCCAGCCCACTCTCTTCGGAGAGACATCGGTGGTGCGAAACTGGGGCCGCATCGGCAAGGCGGGAGGAGAGATGACGGAGTTCTTCGGGACGGAGAAAGATGCAATCTCCCGCTTCCTCGAACTGCTGCAGAAGCGAAAAAGGGGGGTACAGACCGGCAAGAAGCTGTGGAAAGCCGGATAGCAAACGCAATTCTTGAAGAATCTCCCCATGACAATATCCAGATCGGCTGAGAAGGTTTTCCATCTTTAACGAGGGAAGCACCATGACCACCGCCAACGAAATCGCCGACAAGATCGCCTCCGAGCAGAACCTGACCAAGACACAGGCCAAGACGATCGTCGAGACCGTCTTCGCATCCATCACAGAGGCTGCCACATCCGGCGCGGAGACGTCGATACCGGGTTTCGGCAAGTTCAAAATCAAGAACACGCCAGAACGCCAAGCCCGTAATCCGGGAACGGGCGCCACGATCAAGGTCGCAGCCGCAAGGAAGCTTACATTCCAGCCGGCGAAGGCGCTGAAAGACACGCTGAACAAGTGAGCCGAAACGGAGCGAACCAAAGGTTCAAAAGGTAGCCGCTGGCACGCGGCGACCTGCGGTTCATAACTGCCACCGCTTGCCTTCAAGCTCGAAGCTGATCCCGATCGCGACGAAGAACGGGATCTTGGTCGCAAGCTTCAGGGCAAGTTCGCCGTTCCGAAAGAAGTAATGGATCCCCTTGGCAAGGATACCGGGCCGCCGACCTGTTCTACCGAGGAATCGAGCGAGGCGTTTTGTTCTAATTCGGCGGGACAAGACGTAGAGGCTTTCTCCAAAGCCCCTCGAACCCTTCCTGTCCATCAACCTGCCATTAGCGGTGATCTTTCACTTTCAATGACGCGACCGAAGACATACTTTATAGCGGCCTCTATCCTTCAGGTGGGTCAGTCTCAGCGGAGCACGGTATCGGCAGCAAGAGAACGCACACTTTGGTCAGGAACATTCATCCCGGCAACTTGATGTTGATGAAGCAGGTGAAAGAATGCCTTGATCCCAGCGCAATGCTGAACCCTGGCAAAGTGCTAATTGATTAGGATCGAAATCGGAGATTGTGTACGGCTGACCGAAGGTTAGGGTGACCAACATGCCTTCATGCCGGCGCTGGAGAATTCTCTTTACAGCGTATTTAAGCTCTTGAGATTCGAACCAGCGACCCGATCGGCACTTGTGGGCCACGAAACTGCTAACGAGTTACGCAAAAACACCAATTGCTAATCCGCGCACGTGCCGAGGATCGGCGACATCAGCTTTATGTGAGCATCAACCCGTTCCAATACTTTATTGGGGAGAACAGCTCGTTCAGGCAGAGACCACCAAGACTGGTTGACGCGCTCGACCGTCTCGGTAACAGCCTTCAGCACAGCAGCTTCCGGCAGTCGCGCACGATGAGCGAAGATTTTCCATCGCTGGGCGTTCATTACCTTGAACGGCCTTTCACCGGCCAGCGACAATGCCATGGTGTCCGACGGAATGTAAGGGACAGTCGAGAGCACATCATAGACCGGTGCGAGTGCCGGCTTGTCACCCTTCCCATGATAAATCAGCGACCAATTCTTGAGGTGCATGTCGCCATTTCCTGTAAGCACAGCCAAAGCCAGTCGTCGAACGAACTCGAGGGCTGCCGCTGACGAAACGGCGACCCCAAGAGCCACAGCGATATCATGATAGGCGGCACCCTCATATTTTCGAGACGGATAGACGCCGAATACCTGAGCGAAATCTTCGATATGTACGCGCTCACCACCGGCAACCCGATCGAAACGTTTGACGAGGAGTACTTTGCCGTCGGACAGCGTCTCAAACTCCGCCGGGATACCCTCGAACTGCGATTGTTCCACGAGCTCGCGTTCCGGCACGTCCATGCCAATCGCTTCGGCCAATGCGAGATTTGCAAATGCGTTTTCCGAGACGCCGGGAAATGATGTCGATGGAAACTTGGCGATATATGAACCCTGCTCGTCGCCCAAGGGGATCGTCAGACCGCCGCCTTTGCCTGTGTTTTTGATGACGGAGAGTTTCATCTGCACGCCGGCGAGCGAAAACCGGGCCTTTGGTCTGGAGGTTGTCAAACCCTCGCTATGAGCAACGGCCCCTTCGCTGGGCACAATTCGGACAGCCCCCGGCAGATCCGACCCGAGTGCTGCAAGCAAATCGAAATCATTTCCTGCTCGCACGCTACCTAAATGATGCTTCTCCATCGCCTCGCGCAGTTTATCCTCTGGAAGAAGGTTCGCAAAGAACGATGGCAAAGCCCTTGCGACAGGCTTCGGGTCCTTCCGCAAACCCCCATGTGCCGCACGAAATGACAGACTGAGCACTGGAAAACCACCCGTCTGACGATAGCTCTCCTCAAAGCTGAACGCGTTAAGTCTCCCGGCGTCCTCACGATGATGCCTACCTTCAGGTCATTTAGTAGCACGTCAAGTGAGGTTGTGGATCTTGGATCAAGATGCGTATTAGACATTGCCTTCACCATCGGGGCTGGCGACAAAAGCAGGAAGATCATCTTCAGCGCCACCTGGCTGCAGCAAAGCTTCAACCGCCGGGACCATGGCCTGCGGGATGAGCATCAGTTCCAGACCAAGCGCACGACCAATGTTGATCAGTGTGGTCGTACGGGCGGCGCTGGCTCCAGCCTCAATCTCGCGGTACCGCGGACGCGATATACCCGCCATATCTGCAACCTGCTCCTGGGTGAGGCGCAAAATCTTGCGCGACGTCTTGAGCAGCCGCCCTATGTCCTGAAGAGCCTCCGAATCGGACTTCATTTGACACCTTAATGTTTCATCCTTCTCATTATGATACGTTTACGTATCTTATGTCATCTGCGCATGTCAAACTAAATGACGCGAATAAGGATCACATGAAGCCAAAAGATCTCCTTACAGATCAATTTTGTTTCCTCTACTTACAGGATGTTAGGCAATCTGGGCACCGAAACTGGAAACACACCCGCAATACACGCTTCTTTAAATTTCCGCTCCTAACCGATGCCATCTTGGCACCGGCGGAGCGGGAGCCTTCCATCCCATCGATTTCAGACTGCTCTTGTTCCCGCCCCAAGATCTCAGCGCGCCGCTCATAGGATGTCGCAGCCCAGGCTGGCTGCGCTGCACGGGCTTTCGCGGCGGCCGAGGCGATTTCGGCGGGTTCGGCCATGCCGATGCGGCCGAGCTTCTTGCCCGTCGCCGGTTCGATGACACCCGCAGGCGCTATGGGCGCAGTCCACTTGCCATCGAAAGCGACGCCGCTTAGCTGCTGTTCCTGCAGAAGCCTCTTCGTGATATTTCCGCTCATCGAGTTATATCCTCCAGTGGTTTTGATGATGGCGGCGCCGTTCAACACCGTTGAAAACCAATCCGGTGTCGAGCGCCTTCTCCGGATCTGCCGGGAGACATCGAGATTAACCACCTATCAATGGGCCGCTTCGGTGGCATCTGCAGTCTCGCCATTGAAGAATTCCAGAAGTGCGACATTGAGCGCCTGCGCCGACTCAATGTTGACGATATGTCTGCCCGGCAATGACAGATGCCGCCCCTGCCGGGCACGGGCGGCAATGTCTTTCAGGTCTGCTGGCGGGCATACCGGGTCGTCATCGCCGGAAACGGCAAGCAGAGGGTTGGCGATCCGTTTGATATCGTCCCGAAGGTCGGCCCCTGCGAGGGCCGCGCAACAACCGACATAGCCCTCGATCGACGTTGCCGCAAAGCTACGCCGACTACTTCTCCCGATACGACGCCTTGATCACACATGTGCTGCCGATACCTGCCCACAAGCACGGGGTTGAAGAGTTTGTGATCGACGGACAGAGGGTCGATGCGACCTATCTTCAGGGGGCGACCGTGCCTTTGAACGTAACCGGCGTTCCCGGAATCTCGATGCGGTTCGGCACCAGCAGCGAAGGCCTGCCGATCAACGTCCAGATCGTTGGCAAGTGGCAGGCGGAGCCGACCATCCTTCATGTCGCTACGCTTCTGGAGAGCGTCAGCACGACACGCGGCCTGCGTCCCGCACTCTGACGGCTAATGTCTATCGGGCACGACCTTACCCGTGGTGAAGGCCGTGCTCTTTCACCTCATCGGCCATTACAGACCGCGGTCACCGGTGCGCCGGGTGGTTGGCTAACGGACTTGGGATAAGTTCGACCGGAAAGAAGCCGAAATCTGCGGGCAGAGGAAGCACCATTACACCGGCCACTTGCATTGGTGCTACTAACCAGTCCGATCTCGCAGTCGAGCAACGATGAAGCGTTACGAATAATGGATCCTGGCGCTGTTCGGTCCCCGACCATTTCTCACCTTCTGCCATGGGCGAGGATGGACAAATCACCGCAATGCTCTACGTGTCAATGATCGCCAGCAAACGAATTCGTAGGCGCTGGCGGCTGAGGGCTAAGAGCTCCCGCCTGCCAATGCAGGACGTGCTCATGGTCGATGATTCCGCCGAGACATCTGAGAAAATCATCAGCACAGACGGGAGCAAGCTGCTTGTTCTTATCGCTGAAGATGAACCCCTCACCCAAGCAAATCTCGAAGATGTCGTGGCGGAAGCGGGCTTCGAGCACTTTTCAGTATCGAGCGCGGACGAAGCTATCCGTGCCTTGGAGGAGGATTCGGCTCGCTTTTGCGCCCTGATAACCGACGTAAGGATGCCAGGAGAAACAGACGGTTGGGATTTAGCGCGCCGCGCGCGGGAACTGCAGCCGCTCATGCCGGTGATCTATATGACGGGTGACAGCGCCAAGGAATGGGCGGCCCAAGGCGTTCCCAATAGCGTTCTACTCCAGAAGCCTTCGTCTATGCCCAGCTTGTCACCGCATTGACCACTCTTCTCAACGATGCCGCCACGAGCGGCATCGGGCAATAAGCCGGGGGCGTGCAGGGACGCGTCGGCTTTGGGCTTGCGATTTTTTCTCATCGACGAGTTGTGCCTCCTCGGCCGCCGCGACGCGACGCCGCCTTCACGCGGTCAACATGAGGCATACTCCAGAAACTCAGAGGAGATTCGAGATAGCCATTGCAAAACCGAAAATTGAGCTTATATCTTGGTTATCGACCAATGCTTGTGACGTCGTTCCAGAGCTCTATGCTCCCGTCGGATTTCCTCTCAAATAATCGATCTTATCCCGCAAGGCATCGCGGGAACCACAACGATTGCTTTGAAAGGAAATCGTTATGAACACTGGTACTGTAAAGTGGTTTAACTCCACCAAAGGCTTCGGCTTCATTCAGCCTGACAATGGCAGCACGGATGTCTTCGTGCACGTGTCTGCCGTCGAGCGCGCCGGAATGCGTTCACTCTCGGATGGTCAGAAGATCACTTATGACATCGTCCAGGACCGCAAGTCTGGCAAGAACTCTGCCGACAACCTTCAGGCGGCGTAATAAGGTCATTCGCACCGCTGACCACGGATGTACTGGCAGCAAAGCTGAATGACTGTGAGAGGTCGGGTCATGCCCGGCCTTTTGTTTTTCTTGCAAGAGCGATTGGCGCCTGCACTGGCTATGCCCCAGCGACAGGATGTATCTGTACCATCCGGAAGGACGGGTCCGGTTCCGACCGCTGCAACATCCGGCCAGAGCGGCCTGCAGGCAGAAATGACAATAGCCTGCCCAAACGGCGAGGCAGGCATGTGGCAGACGCAATAGCCGCATCATAGGCATCGCTGTCTTTCCGGCGGCCTTACCCAACCGAGAGGAGGACGCGATGTCTTCCAACGAGTATTCCGGCTACGTTTCACAAAATCTGGCTCGCTCGAATGCGTTCGGATATCATGAACAAGCGGCCCGTGGCGCGCTTCTCACAACCGCGCTCACCGGCGACACTCCGCGAAATCTGCCCTTGGCGGCGATGAGAGCCTTTCCCAATTTCGGCGTCGATGGAAAAACACGCGTGCTGACCACCATTTATAGCACGAAATTCCTCCCGCTTTAGCAAGTCCGCTTCGGGACAAACGCTGACCCAAATCCCCGGCTCAAACAGCGCCGATATACATCCGGGCGCCAAAGGATAAACCCATGGCCAAAGGCCAAACGCGTAGCAACCGCGAGATTCGTAAACCGAAAAAAGACAAATCCGCAGCAGCAGCACCCGCGCCATCTGGCTCGCAGGTCAAGCTCACCGGCGGCCACACGACGAGTGTCAGCAAAAAATAGCTCGGCACTGTCACACCAATATCCATCGCAAAGGGCGCGATACCGCGCTCATTCTTCGAGGACAAAATGACAAACTACACCACCCGAAAATCCGCAGAAGCGCTGTTTCGCGCACCTGCCACCGAAGCCGCTTCCAGTGCCGAAAAGCTCTTCAACCTTCGGAAAGCGATGCAGCTGCGCCAGCGACAACTGCGCGCAAGCGAACGAACCGTCCGAGATGCCGCCCGTCGCCTCCGTCATCCTGTCGCAACCGCGAGGGCGCAAATGTGACCCGGTTCGATTATACGGGTGGAGCTGGACTTTACACCGGCAAGTCGAAAGCTGGAAAAAGCGGCCCTCGCTATCGGCGGTTCGAGACAGCTGCCGAAGCCCTCCGTTTCGCCGTAGAGGACATGCCAAACAGTCAGCAGCGTGGCTCTATGTTGGAGATTGACGAAGCGCGCTTTGATCAGAACCAGATACGCGCACTCTATGACGCGCCAGGCTACCCACTTTCACGCCGGCTCGCCTGATCGGCGACAGGTCTGACGGACTCTTGGGACGCCGGCATAAGCTTTGATCTGCGACGCTCAGAGATCCGGGATCACCGTCGCGACCAGGCTGATCCGATAGGCCGTGGATTTCTGTTCCTATGAACTGACAGCTGAAAAAGAGGAGTACGACATGACCGATCTGCAAGAATTTGCTTCGAGTCCGAATGGAGACAAGTGGTTCGTTGGAAAAGAAGCGGCGACCAACAGGCTTTTCGTCCTCCACCGGGGGAACGCATCCTCTGGCGGCCACGAGACAAGTTCGTCGGTCGATGCTTTCTTGAATCAGCAGCCGTTCGGTCCCGAGCGCGAGGCACTGGTCGTGTTCCTGGAGAAGAATAAAAGCAGCGAAGATACCGGCATTCGCGAGGATGCTGAGATGCCATCGCTGCGGCTGGCGGAGGAGTACCTGCGCCTCGGCGGGCGTCGGCGAGTGAAAGTCGACGACAACATCGTCAGCACGCGGAAATGGGACGATGAACCAGCCATGGCATCGTTATTCTGGAAGGAGCATATCGAGCCTCTGGACGAAAAGCAGCGCCGCGAGGTCAAGCTGCATCTCCCATCGATCAGCGACGACTGATCGGAAGGGCAATCGGGTCTCGTGATGAATCCCGAAGCTCGGCAACGGACAATGCAGAGCCGTAGGCGTTTCGCCAGCGCAGGTGTGACAGAGCAGATCGGTTTGCACTCGCGCCGCGCTGGCAAGCAGAGGGCATGCCGAAGCGTTCCATACGACACCGAACGACTTCCAGCTATCGCTGTTTCAGCTTTCCCCCATCGTCTGATTTCACGTCCGCGCGAAGGGCGACTCCTGCTCCACAAAAACGACATCGCCCTTCACGGGAGGGCCCGTATAGGGTGGCGACGGACGTCTTCAGAAATGCTTTTAGGGTCCGTTGCTATGCCGACGCTCAACATTCATCATCGGACGACTTACACTTTTCGAGAGAAGGTGTCGCTGTCGCCGCACCGCCTTATGCTCAGGCCACGTAAACGCCGCGAGCTCAGGCTACTGAGCCATGAGATTTCCATTTCCCCCGAGGCTGAGCTGAGCTGGTCGCATGACGTATTCGGCAACGCGATCGCCTCAGCGACATTCCAGACCCCCCGCGATAGTTTGGTGGTGGACAGCATGGCGACCGTGGATTCTCAATGATTCCTGCACGCGCTCCAGCGCCATCTCGATAGCGCCGTCTATTTCCATGAGCGAAAAACTCCCATTGAGATCGAAGGTAGAAGTCGTCATCTCCATCGGCGGCAAAAAGCACTGGCTGTGGCGGGCCGTTGATCAGGATGGCTTTGTTCTCGATGTGCTGGTGCAGAGCCGCCGTAATACCAAGGCAGCCAAACGTCTTATGCGAAAGCTTCTCAAAGGACAGGGTCAAGCACCCCGTGTGATGATCACCGGCAAACTCCGATCCTACGGCGCGGCCAAACGCGACATCATGCCCGGCGTGGAACACCGTTCGCACAAGGGATTGAATAACCGGGCGGAGAATTCACATCAGCCGACACGACGGCGAGAGCGCATCATGAAGGGCTTCAAGTCAGCTCGACATCTCCAGCGTTTCGTCTCCATTCATGATCCGGTCGCCAATCTCTTCCACATTCCACGCCACGATATCCCGTCCCACCATCACCGTGAACTGAGAACCGCAGCCATGCAAATGTGGAGTGATGTCGCCCGACTGCAAGCTGCGTGAGAGGAAACGGCGCTTACCAATCTTGGCCGCAGCCCTTTAACCTTACGGTGCGGATCAGGCTAAGGACTGATATCAATGGATATAAATCAGACTACAGGCTGCTATCACAAGGATATTATCAGCTTACAGTCTGATATAACCCGCTTGATGATCACCCCCTAAGCTGATAAGACAAACAAAATATCAGTTTACAGGCTGAGATATGAAAAGTGACACTCGCAAAAGAGCACGGGGACGGCTTGACGAAAGACTTCAGGCGCTCCAACCAATTGATCGGTTTAGGGCACCGCCCAAGGGATGGGTACGAGCGCTACGCGATGCCCTCGGCATGACGGGTGCGCAACTGGGGGGCGTTTGCGGGAGAGGGCGGAATCCTACGCTAAGGCTTCGGCCATCGATATTCTCCGGTGAGATTTATATGCTCCCAGCCGAGAGGAGAGACGTGGGCCAGGAGATCTGGCGCTAGCGGATTTCCCTCCCGTTTCTGGCTGGCGACCACTTCACCCAGTTTCATGGTGTTCCAGAAGATGATGATGGCGGCGAGCAGGTTCATGCCGGCGATCCGGTAATGCTGGCCCTCGGCGGAACGGTCGCGGATTTCGCCATGGCGATGGAAGCTGATGGCTCGCTTCAGCGCGTGGTGCGCCTCGCCCTTGTTGAGGCCGATCTGAGCCCGGCGTTGCAGATCTGCATCCAGAATCCAGTCGATCATGAACAGGGTTCGCTCGACCCGGCCAACCTCGCGCAAAGCCGTCGCAAGTTCGTTCTGCCGCGGATAGGAGGCGAGCTTGCGCAGGATCTGGCTGGGGGCAACACTTCCAGCCGCAATTGTGGCGGCGATGCGAAGGATGTCGGGCCAGTTGCGCTCGATCAGAGCCTGATTGATCTTTCCACCTATCATGGCCCGCAAGTGAGCCGGCGCGGCCGGGAGATCGAATGCATAGAGTCTTTTCGATGGTAGGTCGCGGATACGAGGAGCAAACCTGTAGCCGAGGATCGCGCAAGCGGCAAAGACATGATCAGTGAAGCCGCCCGTGTCGGCGAACTGCTCGCGGATATGGCGGCCGGCATCGTTCATGAGCAGACCATCGAGGATGTAGGGGGCCTCGCTTGCCGTCGCGGGGATTATCTGGGTCGCGAAGGGCGCATATTGATCCGAGACGTGGCTGTAGGCCTTCAGGCCTGGAGTGTTACCGTATTTCGCATTGACCAGATTTATGGCCTCGCCTTGCTCAGTCGTGGCGAAGAACTGACCATCGCTTGATGCTGAGGTGCCCATGCCCCAAAACTGCGCCATAGGCAACGAGGCCTGTGCCTCTACCACCATGGCCAGCGCCCGATCATAGGCCTCGCCTTCGACATGCCAACGGGCAATGCGGATCAACTCCCAGAACGTATGGGTGTTTGTGGCGTCAGCCATTTTGCGCAGGCCGAGGTTGATGCCTTCCGCGAGGATGACGTTCATCAACCCGATTCGATCTGCGCAGGGTGCTCCCGTGCGCAGATGAGTGAAGGCTTCACAGAAGCCGATTGCGGCATCGACTTCCAACAACAGGTCGGTGATGCGTGTAGGTGGTATCTGCTTGTAGAGATCGAGAACCAGGTCCTCGGCGCCGACAGGTGTAGCGGCTTCAAGCCTGTCGATATGCAGGATGCCATTTTCGATCGAGCCACCTGGAATCGTGCCAGCGCGAGCAGCGCGGCCGAGCTCGCGTAATCGGATCTCGAGGCGGGCTTGCCGATCGGCCAGCCATTCCTCAGGACGCAACGGCACGGCAAGGCGGCCGCACTCCGCAACGGCCTGCGCCGGAACGAGAGCCTGCTTCAGATCAGCATAACGCCGGGATCGGGCCAGCCAGATATCTCCGGCCCGGAACGCATCGCGCAGATGGAACAGCACAGCGATCTCCCAAAGCCGGATGTCCCCTGCATCCTGGGCACGGAGGTGGCGATGCCATTTTGAGCTTGGACGCAGAAACTCGCAAGAGGTCGCGCTTTTGGCGCCGTTGCGCAAGGCCAGAACTGCTTCCAGCAACGGCAGGGCGACCGGCGCTGCCTGAAGATCAAGCAGCCGTAACATTCGCGGGGCATAGCGACGGAAACGATGATAGCCATCAAGCACATGGTTTATCGGATCATCCGCCATAGCGGCAGTTAGTCTGGCAGCCGTCGCAACAAGGGTTTTGAATCCGTCCCAGCCCGATCCGTTAGCGATGACATCATCCAGAGGCTGGCCGTCATCCTGCGCATCGAGCAAGGCTTCCCCGATTTCTGCAAAGGATTTCAAGGTAATGCGTACTGCGTTCGCTCCGTCCGCCACCTTCGCCTGGCAAATGCGTTCCGAGGCGCGGTAAAGTCTGCCGACGATCCTGTCATGCGTTTCAACAACTGCGTCGGCGAGCATGGCTTGCCATTCCGATGCGCAAACGCTCAGGATTGCAAGCCGCCTGTCTTCCGGAAGATCACGCATGCCGTCGGCATAATAGCGCTCACCCTGCCGACGCAGCCGTGTCACCCTATGGGCAGGAACGCCGACCAGCAGATCCTCCGGTAGGTCGATGCGTTGCAGGTATTCCAGCCTGTCGAGAAGCCGGTTGGCCGACGACGAATTTGTCCCCGGCTCAAACTGCCGCAACCAGACGAAACGGCTTACCCGGTCGTCGACCGTCTCTTCGAGCAACCCTGACAATTGTTCCCGGATCGGCTGTGACAGGCGACCAGCAATTCTGGTTTCGATGCGTCGCTCTGCATCGACCAGGGCTGCAGCGCAAAGGCGCTCAATCGTGGTTGTCGCGGGAAGAACCGTGCGGCTCCGTCGGCATTCGTCGATAAAGCGGCGAGCAATCTCCTCGTTCGATACCGCATGCTCGGCCTCCCGGAATAACCATTCCTTCAGTTCACGAGCACCGCGCCCAGAGAAGGTACGAAACCCATAGAGCGTCCGCAGCTCGGCAAGATGCTCATGCCGTGTCTCTTCGCGGGTGGCATAGTCAACGAGATCGTCGGGGCGCAGACCAAGTTGCGCTCCGATGAACTCGACGACTTCCGTTGGAATCAGCTCGCCAGGGGCGAGCGCACGACCGGGATAACGCAGCACGCACAATTGCAGGGCATAGCCAAACCTGTTGTGAGCGCGCCTGCGCTGTCTTATGTGCCCAAGGTCTTCATCGCTCAGGGTGTAGTGTCTCAACAAATCCACCTGCGAGGACGGCAGGCGCAGGAGGGCGTCCTTCTGTCGATCGGTTAAAGTGACGCGACGCGGCATTCATGTTCCTTTTTCAAAATCAGATAGTGTTTAAGATGCTTTGTTTATGATGCTGGTTAAGATACACTTCTCGCGAACAAAGCAATCGTGGTCGTCGCACCGCCTCAAACCACCGTTTAAGAAACATGTTGATCGGATATGCCCGCGTCTCCAAAGCGGATGGCTCTCAGTCCCTCGACCTGCAGCACGATGCCTTGCGCGCCGCCGGCGTCGAGCGGGTCAATGTCTATGAGGATCTGGCATCAGGCAGTCGCGACGATCGGCCCGGTCTCACCTCCTGCCTGCGAGCGTTGCGGGCTGGAGATGTACTGATCGTCTGGAAACTCGACCGCCTCGGGCGGACGCTTGCCCATCTGGTCAACACGGTGAAGGAGCTTTCCGATCGGGGAATCGGTCTCAGGGTCATTACCGGTGAAGGCGCGCTGATCGATACCACCACCGCCTCGGGTCGGATGGTATTCGGCATCTTCGCAACGCTCGCGGAGTTCGAGCGGGATCTGATCCGCGAGCGAACCATGGCAGGTCTCGCAGCCGCCCGGGCTCGGGGGCGCAAAGGAGGTCGGAAGTTCGCTCTCACCAAAGCGCAAGTGCGCCTGGCCCAGGCCGCCATGGCTCAGCGTGATGCATCGGTTTCTGATCTGTGCAGGGAACTTGGAATTGAGCGAGTCACCCTCTACCGCTACGTCGGACCCAGGGGCGAACTAAGAGACTATGGAAAACGCGTTCTCGGCTTGGCATAGGACTGCCTTCAACCAAAAGCATCGTTGCCTAACCATAGGCTAAGGGTTCGCGCAGTGAAATCTCCGGCTGGACGAGCAGCCAATCTCGCAATGCTGCCAGATCATTTGAAAGCGGCAATGCTCTCGGATGAATCAAGCCGTACTCTGTTCCATCTGCAGTGAAGGCGAGCGGCGCTTCCAGCCGCTGGCTCGCCACATCATTTTCCACGATCGCTTGCGGCGCGAGTGCAACGCCCAAGCCGCCCAAGGCCGCTTCAACCATCAGGAAGTGATGATCGAGAAGTCGGATGGTTCTCGGCCTCGGCGCATCCGGATGCGCATCGAGCCACAGTGTCCAGGCTTGCGGCCGGGTCCGCGATCCAAGCGCGATGTAGTCGCCATTCTCGAACCGTTCCCGCATGGATGGCACCATCACTGGGCCAACGCGTTCGGGCATCAGTTTGATGATACTCCAATCGGGATCGACGGGAAAATCGAGACGCCGGATCGCGAGCGTTACGCGGTCGCGGAAAAAATCGAGCGCGCCTCCACCGGTCGACAGATGCACCTCCACCTGCGGATGTCTGTCTTGAAACGTCGACAGACGCGGGATCAGCCAACGCATGGCCAGCGACCGCTCACAGGAGAGCAGGATCGGCGCCGGCACGGAGGCCGAGCGGATTTCGGTGAGAATACCTGTAATGAGGCCGAACGCCTTGCCCGCCGCCGCGGCCAGTTTTTCGCCGTCTGGCGTCAGCCGTATCCCGCGTCCTTCCGCTTCGAGCAAACTGAGGCCGATATCGCGTGCGAACTTCGAAACGCGGCGCTGACAGCGCCATGTGTCAAGGAGAGTTCGATGGCGGCAGCGCGCACGGAGCCGAGGCGGGCGACCGTCTCGAAGGCACGCAAATCGTCCAGGGAAGGTATTTCAGATCGTTTCATTGGTGATTCCATATCACCGATATTCGTCAGATCATATCGATAATCACCATACATCGTTCTGCTATGATCACCGGCATGCAGGAAACATCACCTATTTCCATCAGCCCAATTTCCGTCGGCATTGTCGCCGACGACCTCACCAGCGCCGCCGACGGCGCAGTGGCCTTTCTCGGAAAGGCCGGAGCGCCGCTCATCTTGCGATCATCCGCAGCCGTTCCCGATCAAGCCGTTGTTGCCATTGACGCGAACAGCCGCACCTTGGCCGCAGCCGGGGCCGCTCTAACAACTGCAACCGCGATTGCGGCGCTCAGGAACCGGTCCATATTGTTCAAGACGATCGATTCCACTTTGCGCGGTCACGTGCGCGAAGAGATCGCCGCGGCATTTCGGGCGAGCGGCCGCAGAAGGCTGGTCATTGCTCCAGCCTTTCCGGAAGCGGGGCGATTGACGGATGGCGGCCTCCAGACGATCCATGGCATCCCGGTCAGCCAAAGCGACTATGGCCGCGATCCCGTCCATCCGGCGCGCACTTCGACAATAGCCGAACTGATCGAATCCTCGCTCAGCCGGGTCGTCGTCGTGGCAAAAGACCAGGAGGCAGGGACGATCGACGAGGCTGACGCCCTAATCCTCGATGCCGACAGCCAGGAAACGCTGAACCGGCAGGCGGCCCGGTTCCCCGATCCCGGCGATATTCTCTGGGTCGGTTCCCCCGGTCTTGCCATCGCGCTCGCCGCACTCGTACCAGTCGCTGCCACACGTGACACAATGCAGGATATCAAGGTCCGTCGCACGCTCATCGTCGCGGGCAGCGCCAATCCCGTGACACATGCGCAATGCGGTACAATGCAGGACCAAGGCATTCCAGTGATTGAGCGAATGGCGGACGCACCCGCCGATGCTCGTATCGTCTGCCTGCGCGCACCAAGCGCCCGCCGAACGGACCCCGCTACATTACTGACCGCGCTTGCAGGGGAAGCCTCCGCAAGCGTCATGCAGGATCGGTACGATTCGGTGATCGCCACAGGCGGCGAGACGATGGCTGCGATCCTGGACCGGCTCGGCATCACCGGCTTCACGCTGGTCGGCGAAATGGAGCCCGGCTTCCCTGTTGGCCGCACGACGCGAGCGCATGGTTCTCCGCTCGTCATCGCAATGAAGGCTGGGGGTTTCGGTTCACCAGACACCCTTCTCCGCGCCGCCCAGGCTCTGTCGGGCGAGCGAATCTCTGGAAAGGTCTACTGATGTCGTCGAGCATGGCCCCCATTGCCGTAACCATGGGCGATCCGTCCGGCGTTGGGCCGGAAATCATCGCTAAGATGTATCTCCGGCGCCCGCAGAAGCGGCACTGGATCGTCGTGGGCGATCCGCTGGTCATGGAGCATGCCGTCAACGCTCTCGGTGCGGGCATAAAGATTCGACCGGTTGTCTCGATCGAGGACGCTCTGTTCGAGGACGGTATTCTCGACGTGCTCACCTCCTCGCAGCTTCCCTCTCTGCCGCCAATCGGCCAAGTCTCGGCTGCGAGCGGGCAAGCGGCCTTCGACGCGATCATCATTGCGATCCGACTCGCGCGCTACGGCCTGGTCGGGAAGATCGTCACCGCGCCGATCCACAAGGAGGCGCTCGCGGCTGCCGGCCTGCATTATCCGGGACATACGGAAATTCTTGCCGATCATGGCGGTTCAGCCAAAGTTGCCATGATGCTGGCGAATGAGGAGATCCTGACCGTGCTCGTCACGATCCATTGTTCGCTGGCCGAGGCGATCCGAAGGGCGGATTTTGCTGCGCAGATGGATGCTATCCGGCTGGCATACAGGGGTGCACGTTCTCTTGGGATCGCACGGCCGCGTATAGCCGTTGCCGGCCTCAACCCGCATGCCGGCGAAGGCGGTCTCTTCGGAGACGAGGAAATCCGCATCATCCGTCCGGCGATCGAGGCGGCGCGCGCCGAGGGTATCGACGTTTCCGGTCCGTGGCCCGGCGACACGGTGTTCATGCAGGCGCGCAAACGCGTTTTCGACATCGTGGTCGCCCAGTATCACGATCAGGGGCTGATTCCCGTCAAATATCTCGGTCTCGACAAGGGCGTGAACATAACGCTTGGTCTTCCCTTCATCCGCACCAGTCCGGATCATGGCACCGCCTTCGACATTGCAGGGCGCGGAATTGCCGACCCTTCCAGCCTGGAAACAGCCTTCGACTATGCCGAACGTCTTGAGGTCCGACTCCCGCATTTGAAAGGCGATTTGCCATGAGACCATTCGACTTTATTTTCATGCTGACGCGCAATGATCGCACCGTGCCGGAAGCGCCCGCGCATGTGGAAACGGCGCTTCAAGCCGGTATCCGCCATATCGGTTTCAAGGACGTCGGCCTGCCCTTCGCAGCCCTTCATGAACTCGCCGAGTTGATCCGGGAAGGCGGCGCCAGCACCTATCTCGAAGTCGTGTCGCTCGATAGGGAGAGCGAAATCCGCTCAGTGAAGGCCGCGGTCGAACTGGGTGTCGATTATCTCCTCGGCGGCACCCATGCCGAAGACGCGCTGCCGTTGCTCGAAGGTTCGGCGATCCGCTACTACCCGTTTCCGGGCCGCATCGTCGGCCACCCGAGCATTCTCGAGGGATCGCAGGCAGAAATTGTGGGGAGCGCCGTCAAGCTCGCCAGCTATCCCGGCGTCGCCGGTCTCGACCTTCTCGCCTACCGTTCGGCGATCAATGTAGCGCCGCTGATGGATGCTGTCTGTCGGTCCGTGGCCAAGCCCGTGATCGTCGCAGGATCGGTCGATCATCCGGAACAGATCGAAGACATTCGCAGGAGCGGTGCTGCAGGATTCACGGTCGGCACATCGGCACTGGACGGCCGGTTCCCGGCCGCCGACGCGACGCTCCATTCTCAACTTGAGGCAATTTCGGATTGTTGCCGGAGGGGCGACTCCGCCCGATCTTGCCAAGAACGGAAAGGCTTGGCCGGGTAGCGGTTACAGCAAGAATACTATTGTCGCAAAACTCGGGACGCCTCGCCCGTGAGGCGGGCCTGACCAACTGAAGGATAAATGAATGCGCTCGCTTCTACTCTCACTTTTGTCAGTTTCCTGCTTGTGCGGGGCAGCGATGGCCCGCGAAGCAAACTCGCAATCAGTCGCTGCGCCGGATCTTGCCGATGTCCAGAGCCACTCGACCGATGTTGAAGCGAACAAGCCCGCACTGGAGCTGCTCGCCCCCAAGGTGAACGCTCATGCCGCGAGCGATGGGGCCACGCCGGCAGTCTTGGCCAGGACATCGTCACCAAATAGAACCTGGTAACGACAAAACCAAGCAAGACCGAGGTGGGATGTCGCCGAATGCGGCGATATAGCAGGGTTGCGCACCGATGTGGCCCGCCCTCGGACGAAATTGCATTCTGCCGGCGCCAAAGGTGCGGATGTGCGGCGGCTCGCCCAGTCGTCCTTGCGCCGCCGTGAAGGGACCTCGATGTCGCTTGACTCATCTATTTGCCCGCGCCTATCGATCTCTAATCACTGATTTTTCCGTTTTAGGAGGAACAGCCTTGTCTCCACAAGAAAAGCGCATGCGGATTATCCGTCAGCTCGTGATCTTCGGCATTGTGTTGGTTGCTTTTTTGAGCTTCGCCGCCTACCGCCTGAAGACAGGCGATTTTGGATAAGCGCACATCCTTGCGTGTGAACACCTATGTGTTGTCTGAGCATAACAATGCATAGCTGGAGCCCGTCAGGTCAACATTTCCGAATTGACTGCCATAGACAGGCGGTGAACGCGATCTTCATAGTTTAGGGAAAACCCGTGTCAACGATCAATCCGGAACTCTTCCGCGCACTGCCGAAAGCAGAAATCCACGTGCATCTTGAAGGGTGCTTTAATATCGAAACCCTCGTTCGATGGGCTGGTGAAGCAGGAGTACCGCTCCCTCGTCCTGCCGATCGGCTGTTCGAGTTTCAAGGGCTCGCCGATTTTCTGCATTTTCTGGATTGGGCCTGCGGCCTGGCCGATTCCCCACAAAGACTGACTGAATTGGCGCACGACTTCTGCCGCCGCTTGGCAGCCGACGGAACCGGCTATGCCGACCTGATCGTGAACCCGACGCATTGGAAGCACTGGCGGCATCGGATTCCGGACATGGTGGCGGCGCTTGATGGCGGCTTCGCCGCCGCGGAGGCCGAAGGCCTGCCGCCGGTCGGCCTTTGCATGAGCCTGTTGCGAACGCAGACAGCCAGAGAGGCAGACGAACTGGTCGATCTCCTGGTAGCGATGAATCACCCGCGCGTCGTCGCTCTTTCGATCGACGGCAATGAGGCTGCCGCCGGCCGGACCGGAGAACGTTTCGCCGCAGCTTTCGAGAAAGCTGGCAAGGCAGGCCTCAAGCGAACCGTCCACGCCGGCGAGTCCAGCGGTCCCGAAGGGGTCAGGGATGCGATCCTCCTGCTGGGTGCGGACCGGATCGACCACGGTGTTCGCGCGATCACCGACGACGCGACCGTTGACCTGCTTGTCGAGAAACAGGTTCCGATCGGCGTCTGCCCCACATCGAACGTCAACTTGAAGGTCTTCCCTTCTCTTGCAGAACACCCGATCGATCGGCTTGTCCAGGCCGGTGTCCGGGTTTCTATCAACACGGACGATCCGAGCCTGATGAGCACCAATCTGCCTCTCGAATACGCCCGTGTCGCCAGCGCTTTCTCCTGGAACGACACCGTCATTCGCGACGTGGCGCGCACATCGATCGAAGCGAGCTTTGCGCCGGAGAGCATCAAAACCGGCCTGCTTACGCGCCTTGCAACCTGGCAGGGATCATCTGGCCTTTGACGCAAGTTGGCATCGCTGATGTGCAGAGAAGGTTGCCGGTTTGGCACGCGATGTCGAACCTGTTCCTCGACACCGAATTGGAGGCAAGCGACTATCGTCGGATCGCCGAGGCGCTCGAGATCTCCGGATATTCCCTTGCGGAGCTCCGATCCATCTTGGAGGACGAGGTGGCCCCGGCATTTGCATCAAATCTCTGGTCCGTTGCAGGAGAATGGGCCGGTTGGAGCAAGAACGATGTCCAAACCATAATGCTTCAATCGCTGTCGCGGCGACCTATTCGCCTTATCTCATGGCTGAAGCGGTTGACGCATCGACGCTACGTGGAGCAGGAGTGGGAGAAGATCGAGCAGCTCCTCGAACACGGATGATGTCTATTCCGGAATCTACAGAGCGCGCCTAAGGGTTGCGCAAGGCGGTTGCAATCTTTCTCGTTTTCCAGAGTACGGAGTTGTAATGAGCAGGCAGTTCTGGCGCATTTTGGCAATCACAGTGGGAACGCTGTCGATCGCACACGGGCAGGTGATGGCGCAGCAACAGAATGCTACGGCGGTCGACAGGCTGAGAGTGAAAGTCGCGTCCTGTTTCAGCCCGCCGCCCGGTGCTACGGCAAAGACTGTAATTGCTGTGACACTGGAACCGGATAGCTCTGTTAAGAACAAGCCCAAGATCATTCGCAAGGGAAAGGGCCGGATCAACGAAGCGTTTGCGAAAGCGGCGGTCAGGGCAATCTTGAAATGTGGGCCCTATGGCGGTCTTGGGCTCAAGGGCGAGATCACATTGGATTTCGTACCTCCTGAACCTTCTCCGGTAACGAATTTCGACGACAAAAGTATCGCCGACCGCCTGGATGCTCTCACTGCAAGGCCATAGGGCGCCGCTTGGGACGAATTCGACCTAGCTTATCGCATTCCATGACGCGTATGCCTGGCGTGCCAAGATATTCATCCGTCGAACGGCGTCCATTTCGGTCTGCGACCGTGACAACGAAGCGGCTACCGTGCACGTCCCGGGAGTAGCGGGCAGTCAGTTCACGGAACGCACCAGCGCTGACCCCGTGCCGTTGGCAGAGTTCATCCAAGGCTTGTGCATAAAGAGAGATGGCCTTGGCCAGTGAGGCTGAGGGTTGAACGCCCGAGGATGTCCCCGCAATGAAATCGACCGAGATGTAACCCTCGGTACTTTGTGCTGCTTCCGCAAACACGTCCATGTCGTAAACGCCGATCATCAATCCGATCCCGCTGGCGAGCGAGTCTGCGATGTTGTGACCGATGGATTTCAATTCCCCGAACTTCATTTCAACAGCTTAGCTGTAACAGGCTGATCGGCAAAGTACTGTCAAACCCCAAAAGTTGGCAAAAGCGCGCGGCGTATGACCAGGTTGTTGGAGCCGCCAGATCGCCTTGGCGTTGAAAGGCCGGAAACCAACGCTTCCCCGCTCTCACTGTCACATAAGCTTCATCCGCCGCGGCTATGACCTCCGCGATTAGCCGTCGCGCAAAAGAGTTTTGTAGTGAATATTCATCGTGTTACACCCGCTGTTGCGATCAACCCCGAATTCATCCAACTCGGGGCCTCCGGTAACGGGAATTCTAGGGCGGAACGGAATTCTCCGAAATCGAGGCTCAACCTCGAGGCGCGTTTTCTGCGTCGATCCGACGTCGACGCCCTACTCGCTCTTGAAGCAACCAAGTGGACGGATGTCCAAGCCGCTACGCGGGCCGATCTGGAACGCCGGATCGCCCACTATCCCGATCTCTCCATCGGGGCTTTCTCGATCGAAACGGGAGAGGCGTTGGCGTCCCTCTTTCTGAAGCCGATCACCGCCGCGGAAATCAGAGCGGCGCGGACTTGGGCGGACTGTACCACAGTGTTCGGCCCGACCGGAGCAGGCGTCCGGTCGTTGTTCGGGATCAGCTTGAGCAGCAGTAGTGCGCCCGCTGTGCGCGAGATTTTCACCTTTTTCTGGCCCTACGCTCTCAAGCAAGGGTGGCGCCAAATTTATCTCGGTTCGCCCATGCCGGGCCTTGCATCCTGGCGCCGCGCCAACCCGGGAGCACCGATTGACGATTATGTCGGGAGCAAGCGTGACGGGCTGCCACGCGATCCGCAGCTTCGCTACTACTACAAGAAAGGCTTCCGCCGGATCGAAGGTTGGAGGGCGGAATATTTTCCGCACGAGGCATCCCTCGACCATGCCGCCATCCTGTGCGGTGACATTCCGCTCTCGTTCGCCTCGCCGTTGTGGACACGCGTGCCCCTCAGCTGGCTGAGGCGCATGGGCAATCTCGCATTGCGCACGGCCTAAGACCAGCGTGCAGCATCCATCGTAACTGGAGTGAAATGTGCATGACACCAGATGGTACGAACGCGGCCTCCTTGAAAGCGGATGTCCTTGTGATCGGTGCCAGCATGTCCGGTCTTCTCGCCGCAGCGGCAGTCAGCCAAGCCGGGAAACGCGTTCTTGTCATCGAGCGCGACAGTCTTGAGGATTCAGGCCTGCCGCGCAAGGGCGTACCCCAGGGCCATCAGCCGCATGTGCTTCTCTATCGCGGCCTCTGCGCCATCGAGACCTTGCTGCCGGGTTTCAGGACCGAACTCGTGGCCGCAGGGGGCGTGCCGCTCGATACAGGCAACCTCGCATGGCTCGGCGCGCATGGCTGGGCACCGTTCGGCACGCCGGCTTTCGAACTTGTTTCGGCGACCCGCCCCGCGATCGAGCAGCTTGTGCGTAGGCGAGTAGCCGCCCTACCGGGTGTCCATTTGCTGGGCGGATTGCAGGTTATCGGGCTTGAACGCCCTTCCGGGCAAGCTTGGACCGCGCGGTTCGCGGATGGCACTGGGGTTTCCTCTTCGCTTATCATCGATGCGACCGGGCGCGGCTCACGCCTGCCCGTCTGGCTCGCGGAAGCCGGATTTGGTGAAGTTGAGGCAACGACTGTTGATGCCGGCTTCGGCTATGCCAGCCGCCTCTTCGAGGCGCCGGCGAATCATCTGGCGCCGGCGGCCGGCATAGTATTGTTGCCATCGCCAACCACACCCATGGGAGGGGTTGCGCTTCCCGTCGAAGGCGGCCGCTGGATAATCGGCGCAATCGGTGCCGGCGCGTACTGTCCGCCGCGCGAAACCGAAAGCTTCCTGCCTTTTCTGGAGCGGCTGCGCGATCCCGCTCTCGCCGATTTCGCTCGGTCGGCGAAACCGCTCAGTGATGTCGTCATCCATCGACGAACGCACAATGTGCGCCATCATTTCGATCGTATGCCGGATTGGCCGACGGGTCTGCTGTCGATCGGCGACGGTTTCTGCGCCTTCAACCCCGTTTATGGTCAGGGCATGACAATCGCCGCCTGCCAGGCGCTGCTGCTGCGCGACCGATTGCGGTCCGGACAGATCCTGGGTGCCGAGCACGACGTGATGCGCCGGCTGGGACGCATGGCTGAACTCTCCTGGGAAATCGCGACGGGCGAGGATTTGCGCTATACGACGACCGGAGAGCGGAAATGGATGCAGATGTTCTTCGATTCCTGGGGCACACAGATCGACCGGCTCTCGGCGCATGGCGATCTGCGCGCCCAGCGTATTCTCGACCGCCTCTATCACCTTGTCGGCTCACCGCTAGAACTGTTTCATCCTCTCCTCGTGGGAGCCGTACTAAAGGCGCAGTTGCTTGGATTGCCGGCGCCGCTTCCCCGGCCGCTGCCAGCGATGGCCGCAACACATAATCATCCCATGCTTGCCCCGGAAGTATAACAATGCATCTGACCGTTGCCTCGATGGACGCCGTTCCGGCCGAAAAAGTCCTCTCCTCCATTCCCTACCTTCTCAAAGGAGCGGGCAAAGATTGGAAATCGGCAGAAAAATGGACCCTCTCCGCGCTTGTCGAGCGCAATACCGAGATTCCGGTTCAGCTCGTTCGGGGAAATCGCGAGAAGAACCAGACGCGCTTTGAAGCATCGACCTTGCGGGAATACCTGACGCACCTCCAGAAGGCGGGTTCCGCCGACCAAGAGCCGCGTTATCTGAAGGAATTCGACCTTCTCAAGACTTTCCCCGATCTGGCAAGCGATCTGCCCTATTTTGACTTATTCCCGGAAAAAACCATCCGCTCGCATGGAGCCTGGATCGGGCCGCCAGGAGCGAAAACCGGCCTGCATTACGACTATCTCGACAATCTCTCCTGGCTGGCGGAAGGGCGGAAACGCTTTTATCTGGCACCGCCTGGCAGCGTCGAATCTGCCGGAAAGCTGTCTGCCAAATATGATCGCTGGGCAAAGCTGGCGAGCATCGAGATCGCGGAACTGGTGGAACTGGCCTCTGACTATGGCTTTCGCGTTCTCGTCATCGATCTGGAGGCTGGGGATTGCCTCTATGTGCCGAGAGGATGGTGGCACCAGGTCGAGAACCTCAGCGCGAGCGTGTTCCTCGGCGGATTTTTCGGCCCCCAGGCCGAAGTACTCGGCAAATGGCTATGGAGCAGCCTCCGCCATGGCGCGCACCAAGCCGGCCTGTACGCCAAGGGGAACTGTACCTGTTGCACTCGTTCCCGATGATCAGGCGTTTTGGGGAACTTGACTGCCTGTTGCAGAGAAGGTGACGCCACTCGATTTCGCCCCGAGAAGCTGGGCGTTTACAAGGCGATGAGCCTCTTATAAGTGGGGTTCCAGACTCTACCGTTGCCCCGAAAGTATGCCCTGATGTCATCGTCCAAGTTTACCAAACTTCCAGAGCCGCCTTATTATGCCGTGATCTTCTCTTCGCAACGCACCGAAGGTGACAATGGATATGCTGAGACCGCCGAGCGTATGGAAGAGCTGGTCGCAACGATGCCCGGCTTCCTCGGAGCCGAAAGCGTGCGTGGCGCTGACGGTTTCGGAATAACCGTAGCCTACTTCGATACGGAAGAGAACATCCGGGCTTGGCGAAACCATTCCGAGCACACCGACGCCAGGATCCGTGGCCGCAGCCAGTGGTATTCGCATTTTGAAGTAAGAGTGGCAAAAGTTGAGCGAGCTTACAATTTTGCTACGGTTCAGGACTGTTGACGTCCATGAACCGTCACTCCTGGAGCGGATTTGCCATCGCTGGCACGTCGCTCCCGAAACACAATTGTTGGGGTCGCCACGCCGTTATGCGTAGCGGCTGATCGCGAGATCGGTCGCGTCGATATCGGGTTTCCGTCCGCTGACGAGATCACTGATGACACGGGCCGAACCGCAACTCATCGTCCAGCCCAGGGTACCGTGACCGGTATTGAGGAAAAGCCCACCGATCTTCGTCGCGCCGATCACAGGCGTCCCGTCCGGGGTCATGGGCCTGAGGCCCGACCAGAAGGATGCCTTCGCCACGTCTCCGCCGGGAAACAGATCCGTCACGGAATGCTCGAGCGTCCGGCGCCGGGCGAGACCGAGGTCGTTCGTATAGCCGGAAATCTCGGCCATTCCGCCGACACGGATGCGGTCTCCAAGGCGCGTGATCGCGATCTTGTAGGTCTCGTCCATCACGGTCGATTCCGGCGCCCGGCTGCCATCGATGATCGGAATCGTCAGAGAGTAGCCCTTCACCGGGTAGACTGGAAGGCGGATGCCGACCTGTTGCAGGAGAAGTGGCGAGAAACTGCCAAGCGCGACAACCACGGCTTCGCATTGGATCGGTCCTTGCCTCGTCAGTACCCGCCGCACCTGTTCGCCATCGACAACGAGCCTCTCGACGGTGGTTCCATACAGAAACCGGACACCCAGTCCCACCGCCTTTTCGGCAAGCGCGGAGGTGAACTTGAAACAATCGCCCGTTTCGTCCTTCGGCGTCAGAAGTCCGCCGGCGATTTTTTCGCGCACATGTTCGAGCGCCGGCTCCACCCGAATGCAGCCTTCGGGATCAAGCACCTCGTAGGGAATTCCATCAGCCGCCAGTGCCTCTACATCCTTGGCTGAAGCCTCCAGTTGCTGGCCGGTCCGGAAGAGTTGCAAGGTGCCACGCATGCGCCCGTCATAGCTGATGGCGGTTTCCTCCCTCACCGTGGCCAGCGCTATGCGACTATAATCGGCAAGCTTCAGCATCCGGCTTTTGTTGATCGCGTAATGCTCGGAGGTGCAGTTCCGCAGCATCCTGAACATCCACGAGATCATGGCGCCGTCGACCTTCGGCCGAAGGATGAGCGGTGCGTGCTTCATGAGCATCCATTTGACGGCCTTCACCGGAATGCCCGGCGCCGCCCAAGGCGAACAATAGCCGAAGGATATCTCCCCCGCATTTGCGAAGCTGGTTTCCAGCGCCGGCCCCGGCTGCCGGTCGATGACGATGACCTCGTGACCTGCTCTGGCCAGTTGATACGCTGTCGTCACGCCGATCACGCCGGCGCCGAGAACGATGACTTTCATATTTCCCTCGATACTCAAAATACCAGGCGCAAAGGCTGTCGGCGCGTGACCGGTGCTGCTAAATTACACTGCCGACGCCCGGCTGCGCTCGATGTAGATCTGTCTAAGCCGGGCCGCGATCGGCCCAGGCCTTCCGGGGCCAACCTCGTGGCCGTTGATCATGACGACCGGGCTGACCAAGCCGGAGGCCGAGGTTGAGAAAGCCTCAGCCGCATTCTCGGCCTCCGCCACGGTGAAAGGACGTTCTTCGATCCTCAGTTGAAGATCCTCCGCGCACTGCAGAACGGCCTCGCGCGTTATCCCGTGGAGGATGTCGGTCGACAGGTCCCTGGTTACAACCGTTCCTTCCGGCGTGACGATATAGGCATTGTTCGACGAGCCTTCCGTCACATAGCCGTCCTTGACCAGCCACGCATCGTCGGCGCCCCGTGACTTGGCCTCCATCTTGGCCATCGAGGGATAGAGGAGCTGCACGGTCTTGATGTCGCAGCGCCGCCACCGCAAGTCCTCGACAGTCACGACATGCTGGCCGCGCTCCGCCAGCGGGCTGTCGACAAGCGATTTCTTCTGCGTGAAGAGCACCACGGTGTTCGGTGTCTCTTCGGCGGGAAAGAGAAAGTCGCGATCGGCGGCACCACGCGTCACCTGCAGGTAAACCAGGCCTTCCTCGATGTCATTCCGATGGATCAACTGGCGATGAATTTCGAGCAGATCTTCATCCGTCAAAGCGAAGGCCATGCCCAGCTCACCGAGCGACCGGCGCAGGCGGCGCATGTGCCCCGCGAAATCCACGAGCTTGCCGTCGAGCACGAGCGTCACCTCATAGACGCCATCGGCAAACAGGAAGCCGCGATCGAAGACGGAAACGCGGGCTTCGGTTTCAGGCAGATAGTCTCCATTGACATAAACTTGGCGCATAAGATCAACCCCAGAGAGATGCAGGTGGCGGCTCCATCAGCGAGCCTTCGAAGTGAATTGGTGTGTCCCGGTCTTTGGCGAGCAGCAGCGGGCCATCGAGATCGACATATCTGGCGTCTTGGGCGAGCAGAAAGGCAGGCGCCATGGCGAGCGACGTGCCGAGCGTGCAGCCAACCATGATGTCGAAGCCGGCCGCAACAGCCTCTCGCTTGAGCTCCAGTGCCTCGGTGAGGCCACCAGCCTTGTCGAGCTTTATGTTGACGACATCATACTTGCCGGCGAGTCCCTCCAAGGAACGCCGGTCACGGCATCCTTCGTCCGCGCAGACCGGGAGTGGGCGCTCGATCTGCGCCAGGCCGGCATCGGCATTGGCAGGCAGAGGCTGTTCCACCATGACGACTCCGAGCCGCACGAATTCCGGCGCGAGACTGAGATATCGTTCGAGGGTCCAGCTTCCATTGGCGTCGGCGATCAATGTAGAGTGCGGGGCTCCGGCACGCACGGCCTCAATACGCGCCAAATCGGCTTCCGAGCCAAGTTGTACCTTTATGAGCGGGCGATGGGCATTTCTCGCCGCAGCTTTTCGCAGGACATCCGGCGAGGCAAGGGACAGCGTGTAGGCGGTGCTCAATCGTAAAGGCCGCGCAAGCCCGGCCAATTGCCATGCCGAAACGCCGCTTTTCTTCGCCTCGAGGTCCCAGAACGCGCAATCGAGCGCATTGCGCGCCGCACCGGCTGGCAGACGCAGTTGCAGTGCAGTCCGGTCAAGCCCATTCCGCAAGTCCGGCTCGATCGACCGGATCACGCGGATCACATCCTCGACGGTTTCGCCATCGCGTCCGCTGGGTCTGGATTCACCGCGTCCGCAAACCCCGCCATCGCGGAGTTCAACGGTGACGACGCGGATTTCGGTCCGCGCTCCACGCGCCAAGGCGAAAGCACCGGCGACGGGGAAACGGTTTTCGGTGACGCACAGTGCAAAACCGACGTCCGGCAAGTGCGGATTGGATGTCTCGATCATCACCTTCAAGCCTCAAAGGATTTGTCCGAGGAAAGCCTTCGTTCGCGGATCCTGCGCATTGTCGAAGAAGGTCGAAGGGGGGCCGTGCTCGACGATCACGCCGCGGTCGGTGAAATAGATGTGGTCGGCCACCTCGCGCGCGAAACCCATCTCATGAGTCACAAGAATGCAGGTCATGCCGTCCGCGGCGAGTTCCTTGATCGTGACGAGCACTTCCTTCACCGTCTCGGGGTCGAGCGCGGCCGTCACTTCGTCGAACAGCATGACGTCGGGCTGCATGGCAAGCGACCGGGCGATCGCCACACGCTGCTGCTGGCCTCCGGACAATTCGCCGGGATAGGCGTTTTCCTTGCCCTCCAGCCGCACCTTCTTCAGGAGCGCCCGGGCGCGGGTTTCCACCTCCTGCTTCGGCTGGCCCAGCACCTTGATGGGTGCCATCATCACGTTCTGCAGCGCCGTCTTGTGCGGAAAGAGATTGTATTGCTGGAAGACCATGCCAACCTTGCGACGCAGCGCCAGCTTATCGAGCCTCAGATCATGGACCTCCTGGCCCTCGACCCTGATCGAGCCGTCCTGAATATCAGCAAGCGCATTGATGCAGCGGATCAGCGTCGACTTGCCCGATCCCGACGGACCGATGATGCAAACAACGTCACCCTTCATGATGTCGAGCGAAATGCCCTTCAGCACTTCGAACTCGCCATAGGACTTGCGCACATTCTTGATCGACACGATCGGCTGGTCGGCCGTCCAGGGAGAATTGTCGTTCATGGGCGGCTCCTTCAGAGTTTCACCGCGAAGCGCTTTTCAAGCGACATCGTCAGGCGGGCGATGGGGTAGCAATAAGCAAAGAAGATGATCAGCGCGAAGCCGTAGAAGGGAACCAAGAGCGACGGATGGTTGCCCTCCGCTTCCATGGCCTGGCGCGTGAGCGTGATGATTTCGGTCACGCCGAGCAAGGAGACCAACGGCGTCGCCATGGTCATGATGGCGTACCAGTTCATCCACGGAGGGATCATGCGTTTGAAACATTGCGGCAGGATGATCTGCCAAAGCGTCTGGGTGCGGCTGAAGGCTAGCGATTCAGCCGCTTCCCACTGGCCGCTCGGGACCGAGCGGATGGCGCCGCGCACGATCTCGGCGATATTCGCCATGACCGGTAGGCTGAGTCCGAACACCGCCTTCATCCAATCCGGCACCGGAATGACGGCGCCGGCGATGCGCAGTTCGAAAGGCAGCGAGAGCATGACGACGAAGAGCAGCACCAGCCAGGGCGAGTTACGGAAAAGCTGAACTGTAAGCCAGGAGAAGAGACGCACGACGCGGTTGTGCGACACGCGTCCCAATCCGAGAAAGATGCCGGCGATGGTGCCGAACACCATCGTCAGGAAACTGATGAGGATGTTGAGGACGAAACCCTTCGTGACGAGGAGCGGCATCCATTTCACAAGGGTCGAGAGCACGCGCTCAGTCGTAAAGGTCGACTGCGCCATCGCGTAGACTGGCCAAAACACGAGGACGGCGGTCAAGGCAGGAAGCGTCCAACCCGGCATCGAGGCCAACCAGCGGCAGAAGCCCAGCGCATCGGGCGCCGCCACCTTCAGCGGCAAAAGAACCGGTAAATCGGATCGGCGCTCACGAGGCGGAAACTTGACGATCTCGGACATTATCGACCTCCACCGAAGCCGGGGATGTAGAGGGCACGCTCCCAGCGGTTCATCGCGAAGGCGAGCGCTCCGACGAGCAGGATGTAGGTGACGAACAGCACCGTCATCGCCGCATTCTGCGCCGAGGCGTAATCGTTCCAGATCGAAACCATCTGGTAGAGCAGTTCCGGCACGGCGATCGCGATCGCCTGTGTCGTCGTCTTGACCAGATTGACGAGATTGTTGTTGAGCGCGGGCAGGCTGACGCGAAGAGCAAGCGGCAGAACGACATAGGCATAGGTCTGCAGCCTGTTCATGCCGAGCGCCTCGCACGCTTCTTTCGTCGTCTGCGGGATGGCTTCGATGCCGGCCCGGAAGATTTCGACATTGAAGGCGCCGGCGAAGAAGGACAGCGAGACCATCGCCCATCCGATATTCGAAATGACAGGTTCTTCGGTCCAGCCGTCCGGACCGGTAACCGTAGGCGTGAATTGCCCGAGGGCGAAATAGAAGAACAAGAGCTGGATCATCGGCGGTGTGTTGCGAAAGAGCTGGATGTAGCCTTGGGTCAGCCAGCGCAGGAAGGGCGAGCGCGCGCCTTGAGCCCACGCGCCGACGATGCCGATGACGAGGCTGAGCGCGACGCAGGCAACCGAGAGCTCGATCGTCACGGCAAGGCCGCTCACCACGCGCGCCCATTGGGACGGCTCGTAGAAGAAGATGAAATTCCATTTCGGATGGGTCTGCGCGAGCTCCCGAAAGAAGCTCTGGATGGTCTCGATCATGGTGGTTCGATCCGCAAGGCACGAGGAAGACCGCCGGCCGTCACGGAAACGACGACCGGTGGCGACAGGACTGGTTGGCGGCTACTTGGCCAACCAGTCCTTGAAGCGTTCCTGCTGCGCCTTCAGGAAAGCGCTTTCCTGGATGCCCCACTTCTTCTCGAGTTCACTCAGGTGGCCCGACTGGAGCCAGTTGAATTCCATGCCGGACATGAAGCGGCCGAAGACGCATTCGCGCTCGCCGAGCGGTACGGCGAGAGCCCAGGGATTGTCGTTTTCCGTCTTGAGAGGCATTTCGTAATCGGCATATTCGCCGGAAGCGAGATCGGCGGCGATCGAGGAATCGTCGAACACCCAGGCCATGCACTTCTTGTCGCGCAGAGCCTGCTTGGCGGCCGCATTGTTGTCGAAGGCGATGATTTTGGCGCCGTAATGCTCCTCGATCGCCTTGTTATGGAACGAGCCCTGCAAGCCGCAGACCGGCTTGTCCTTCAGCTGCGACCATTCCTTGATGCCGAGCGCCTTAGGCGCCATGATATTGGTGCCGGAGGTGTAATAGTTGGGCAGCACGACACCCACGATGTCCCGACGGTCCTTACGATCGCTCATTGTCGCGATCATCAGGTCGATCTTGCCTTGTTCAAGGAACTGCATGCGGTTGGAGGACTGGACGCCGACGAGTTCGAGTTCGACGCCGATCGTGTCGGCAACCTCCTTGGCCATATCCGCTTCCATACCAACCAACTTCCCGTCGGTGTCGATGAAGCCCCAGGGCTTCGCATCGGACTTGACGCCCACGACGATCTTGCCACGCTCCTTGATCTTGCTCCATGTGTCGTTCGTGCAGGCGGCATAGGCCGGCGCCAGACCTCCAACCGCCGTGGAGCAGATCACAGCGGCAGTCGTCAAAAGATTTGCAATCGTTCTCATGCTTTGTTCACCCTCTTGTTCTTCTGGAAAGTCAGTTGCGGACGACGTTTCCCGTCCTTGAGGGCAAGCTCGCAGGTCAGCTCCGTTGTGGCAAATGCCGTTTTCCGATAGGTTATGCAAAATTTGCATGAGGATGAACGATGGAACTCAATTGGCTGGAAGACTTCATGGAACTGGCCGCGGTGCGAAACTTTTCGACCGCGGCGGCTGCCCGCCATGTCACCCAGCCGGCCTTCAGCCGCCGGATCCGGGCATTGGAGAACTGGATCGGCACGGAGCTCATCGACCGCAGTTCCTACCCGGTCAAGCTGACAGGCGCCGGCGAAACGTTTCTGGAATCAAGCCGCGAACTGATGCGCGAAATCTACCGCGTCCGTGACGAATGCCGGCAGCAGGCGCGCGCCGGCATCGAGGCGGTGACCTTCAGCGCGCTCCACACGATCGCGCTCAGCATCTTTCCCGACCTGCTGACGACAATGGAGAAACGCACCGGCCCCTTCATCACCCGCATGCATGCGACGGACTTCTACGATTGCGTGGAATCGCTGGCGCTCGGCCGCTGCGACATCGCCTTCTGCTATTCCCACGAACTTGGCCCGCCTGTCCTGCAGACAGGCCAGTTCGCCTCGAAAGTCATCAGGATCGACCCGTTCTATCTGGTGAGCAAAGCGGACCGTCAAGGAAAGCCGGTCATCGATCCGGCCACTTGGCCCACAAACAGGGACCTACCTTTGGTCGCCTATTCCTCAGACTGCTTTCTCGGAAAAGTGCAGAGCCAGCTCGTGCTCGACATGCAGAAAACCGGGCTGAGTTTTCGGGTGACTTACGAAAACTCGATGTCGGAGGCCGTCAAGCGCATGATCATCTCTGGAAAGGGCGTGGGCTGGCTGCCGGAAAGCGCTGCCGACCGTGAAATTAAACAAAAGGATCTCGCTGTCGTCGACCGGCAGCCGACCCAGGTCAGCCTGAATGTACTCGCTATCCGTAGGCAGGGCATCGGCTCGGCGGCGCTCGAACGGTTCTGGTCAAATCTCCGCGAACTTTGACAGCCAGGCAAAGTTGGTTCCCGGCCCCGCAGCGTGACCGAACATTAACGTAGGATTTCGCCCCTTCCTGCAAACGACCCCAGATCATCTTCCGTCCAAAGCGGATTGGAAACTGGCTCGATATCCAACCCAATGATCCTCTTTGGTTTCAACAGAGCTAGCGATACGCGTTTCCCTTGGCGCGCAGCCTCTATGTCGTCGAAATTCATGAAGAGCTTAACTGGAGACAGCAAGCGGCGGCGCTCGCCCCAGTTCCTTCCGGGTTCGACCACCGACCCGCCCTCAATGGTGTCTGTCTTGATCGTGAAACTTTCGGGTCGATGATCTTTCTTGGCCTTCTCGACCTTTGCCTTGATCCACTGCCACTTCTTGAACTGCTGCTCTTCAGCGATCAGACGAAACGGCACAGGGAACAAGCGAACAAGGTTCCCGTTCTCGTCCATACCCGCCACGCAGGTCGTTTCCGCATACTTACCACTGGGCGAAGGATAGGTTTTGCATAAGATGAGAATGCGGGAATCGACGACAGGCATGGCTTGCTCCAAGACAATCCGCCGTTGAGTCACGGCTGACCCGAAGTGCGCCAGTGTGCTGCCGTCAAGTCAATCCAGCGTTGCCGTCTAAAATAGAATACACACAACCAATTCTGGTTTTTTATTTCGGCGGCCGCTTTAACGGCTCCGATTTTTTCTTACTCCGGCTTCTTTCGGCGCGCACGCTTAGCCTTCACCGGAACCGCACTCGCCTCGCCTTCCGTTGCAATAAGAACTGCAGGCGTCATTATCGGTTTCACCGAAGCTTTGGCTATAACGCGGGCCGAGGAGGTAGCAGGGCCGGTCTTGGGGATACCCATCAATTCCGCAGCACGCTCCATTCGGATTCGTGCAAGTCCTTCTTGGCCGTAGGCTATTGCCGGGTCGGAAGACGTCCAGCACGAAAATCGTGCCGAATAGTCTCAAACTAAGTTCCATTAACAGCCGGAACGGGCGCATTCTTACGACTAAGTGCCAAGCGACATCGGTGAAACCCCTCGCTGCTCATTCATGGATACTCGATCACACAACTGGGGAACACTGCCAATGCGGGGGCAAAACACCGAAAACAGTTAATCGAGCAACTTGATTTCCGAAATCGAACGTTCATTGAGAACCTCAAACTGGGGGCCCGAGGGGAGTAAGTGCCTCACGGCATCCGCGCCGCTATAAAATGCACTTTTTATTTCTCCAGGTAGACCGCTTCCGCTTGCATCCCAAACCTTACCTCGCAGGCGAAAGGAGAGGTGCAAGCGCTCTCGACCACCAAACATCGGAAGTTTCTCGAGTGATTGCATCATGTCTCGCAACGCATCTGCGCTTTCGACTGCAGTAATCCCCCGCTGCCATTCCGGCCTGAGTGGCCTGCTTCTCGAAAAGCCAGAACGGAGCATCAATCTCAAATCGCCTTGTCGATCTGGCCGCATAGCCGGCGGGACAACAATCGCGCGATACAGCACCGTATCGAGATTCCTTAGGGATATAATCCTCTCGTCCGAGGCTGGGGGAATATCAAGAGGGTGCAGCACAAAAACATCGGGAGGCACAGACTGAGAGAAGGCCTCGAACAGTTCGTTAAACGCCAATAGCCTGGCGTCGTTGCCAAGCAATTCCTTGATATCCGAATGGAGTGATGCCTCGTAGGCCAGCAACTCGGTGGATTGGCCCATTACTATGAAAAGGTGTGATCGGCTCCCAAAAGTGAAAGCGCGTGGTCTCGGCGCGAACAAATCATAGTCCTGGTCGTATTTTTTCACTTGCGCGTAAGCCGTCGCCGCATCTCTCGTAAATCCAATTAGACCTTTCCTTGGTCTGGTAAAGATCTTGGTCTGCGGTGTCTTGATCTCGAGGACGCCGTGAGTGCTCGAAGACGGGTCGTCCCCTGGGTGGATCAGAAAGTCTGGCTCACTTCTCCCCGGACGTCCGAGGGGCACAATGTGCGACGGCATCAACTTCAGGGGCAAGCCTCGGGATAATACGAATGGGTTTGCAGCAAAAAACTTTTGCCAAACCGGTTCCGGACAATTTGCCCTCAGCATTTCGCGAAAGTCGTCACGTGCCTCCCTTAATTGGGCGCTGGTGGGCTGCTCAGTATGGCTTTTGAACTTGGGGCTCAGGGTACTCGTTCCGATTGCTGTCTCGATATCGACTACAGTTATCAACTTAACACAAATGTAAAACCGCGGGCTTTCCCGTTAGACGAATGCCCGCTGAGCTTTCGCTAAATCGTCCCCCACGCCCGAAACCTTCCCCTCCCCGTCATCTCACGCAAGCCGAGCTGTAAAACGATCCGCCGCGCCGCTTGCGGCGTAACCTCCAGCGTTTTCGCCACCATTCCGGCCGACACCAGCGGTTTTGCCATCACGAGCTCGACCAACTCCGGCAGTTTCGAAGATGCGCGGCGCCCATCCAGTTTTCGCTCGAACAACCCTTTCGCCAATGTTAGCCGGTCATGCTCCTTGATGCCGATCTCGGCCGCCGCCAGAAATCCGTGAGCGATGGCCAGCAGCCGCGTCTCGCGATCACGATGCCGGCGCCGATCGACCGGAATGGTTTTCAGTCCGAGGTTGATGGCGGCGAGATGCCCGCCGGTGGTGATGCCGGCCTGCCGCAGGATCGAGGCGCAAAACAGCCGGCCGAGCCACGAGGCGTGCTGAAGCACGGCAAGCTCGTTCCAGGCATCGAGGGCGACAATGGCCTGCAGCATAGCCGGCAGGTTTTCGGCCTGCCGCAGCACGCCGCGCCATCCGTCCAGCCTTGAATCTTCGTCCCAATCGAGATCATAGACGAGAGGATCTCGTTCGGAGCTATCAGCGCGGCCGGGCCGCTTTGCCTCTGCTATCGCAGCCTCGGATCGGGCGAGCAACGCATCGATAGCGGCGTAGTCGAGCCCGGGGAGGTTCCCAGCGTAATCACTATTGTCGCCCTCCCCTTTCGGATCGGCGGCGTCCGCGGATCGATTGATGTCGAATGGGGCTGACGTTTCAGAGCCGGCCAGAATGTCCGACGTCTGTCGCAAAATTCGGATACCCTCCGCGGACAGAGCCCAATCCGGCGACTGGCCAGAGATACGCCGACGGGTGCGCAGCACGTCGCGTGCGATGGTGAGTTCGTGGGTCGGTGTGCGGATGTCGCGGGTGGCGTCATGGAGGACGAGGTCTTCGAGATGGACGAGCTCGCCGTCAATCCACAGCGAGGCGCAGGCATCGGCAAAGTTTTGGCGTTCGATCCACCCGTTTCCTACAGGCGAACGGGCGATGCGCTCGTCGAGACGAGTCAGCGCGACGCCTGCGTCGAAAGCCGGCCGCACCAAGGTTGTCATGCTGATTTTCGCGAGATTGTAAGTCATTGAAATCATGGTAAATGATTTCTTATAGGAACTCTATATAAATATTACAGTTCCTCACATAAGATGGCTGTGGGTTAACGTTCTGACCATCGATAAGTACCCCTTATCGATGGTAGTTGATTTCGCGGCGCAGATCACCGATGTCGGTCGGCCTGGACGAGCGGAAACGCTTGGTTTTCCGGCCTTTGAGGCAGATTTCGGCGCGGATCGGCGGAATAGCGGTTGATACAAGAGCGGCGTCTCGCGGCCCTCTCCTCTCAAGAGATCACGGATCTTCTCTGCAATCCCTGCCTCAGTCAACGCTCCTCACCCCTCCCCTCCCCCCGAACGCCGTAGTTTCCGGCATTTCCGCCGCACATGGCCACCAGAGCGCGTTTCGCGCTAGTTACGTCTCAGTGCCTGTTCGAAGCCGTTTTTCGAGTCTGGCGGGGCTGCATTTAGGCCATAAAACACGCTTGCAACTGGTCATTTTCTCACGCATTCCTTATCTGTACAAAGCACTCTGAAACCACGCGAGAAAATCATGGCAAAACGGCAAAACGCCAAACCGTCGCCAGGCCCCAAACGTCTTATCGGCTATGCACGCGTTTCGACCGACGATCAGGTTCATGACGCCCAGATGGACGAGCTACGTGCCGCCGGCTGCGAGCGAATTTTTCAGGAGCACGGATCTGGCGCGTCACGAGCCCGGCCGGTCCTGACGAGACTCCTCGGCGAGCTCTCCGCCGGCGACGTGCTTGTCGTGGTCCGGCTGGATCGCCTGGCTCGTTCGGTGAGCCATCTGTTGCAGGTGATCGAGGATCTTGAAGAGCGTGGCGTCCATTTTAGATCGATCCGAGATCCGATCGACACGTCCACGCCACAGGGGATGTTTTCTCTTCAGGTTCTTGGAGCGGTCGCACAGCTCGAGCGGGCGCTGATCGCAGAACGGACCAAAGCTGGCATCAAGGCAGCAAAGGCGCGTGGGAAGTTACCTGGCAACCCCGGACTTCGCGAGCGGCGACCAGAAGCGATCAAAGCAGTGTCGAAGGCGAGAGAGAAACTCTATCTCGATGAGCTGATCTCCTCCGCCCAAACTTGGTTGCCCATGGTCCGGCAACTCCGCCCCCAGCACAGCTGGGACAATGTCGTCCGGGTGCTCAATCGTCGGGGCCATGACTGGACGGTAGAACGGCTGCGCCGCGCGGTGCATCGGATGGTCCGGGAGAAGTTGGCTGACCCCGAGCTTGTCGCGCGCTCACCCAGACGCGCACCGGAAGATCATTTGATGAAACTCGTCGCGGCGATTGCCATTGCCGATCCCGGTCTGACGCTGCGTGACATTGCCACGCAACTGGATCAGATGGGAGAGCGGCCGGCGCGCGGTGGCCGCAAATGGCAGCCTTCCTCTGTCCGTCACCTGCTGGACGAGGCACATCGGTTTGGCCTTATCCGTCATTGAGGGCACGGAGCATCAGCTTTCCGATCGCCCGATTTCTTGCGCGCCCGAGCGACGATCGGGTCCATGATAAACAGATTAGAGGTTCGGCAAAACGACAACCACAGGCTCGCCTTGAGGGAAGCTGAGAACCTCCCTTGGCAGAGGCCAGCCTGCTAAAGCTCCTGGCTCGCCCTCCCCTTCGACATCGGCGCTTCCGAGACGCCGAGCGAGTTGGTCCAGCGTCTTCCTCGCTTCTCTCGATAACGCAGTTGAAACGGGCGAAAGGCCCTTTGATAGACCCCAATAATCCCATGGTTTAAGTTCCAGCTTTCGCAGGGCCGCGACTTCTCGAAGCAGGCTTCCTGCGACGAACCATTCTCCGGCCAGATCTAGGCTAGACACGCCAAATCGCGAGGCGATGCCAGGTTCGTTCTGGATGCGAAGCCATGCCTCGCATGCCATTAAAAATCGTTCGCGCGGCACGTCTAGTGTGTTGAATAAAAACCCATCAACCGCCGCAAATTCTACATCGAACCGATACCAGCATTGTCCGTCATGCCATTCGCAAAGCCAGTGATCTTCCCAGAAGTCAGGAACGATGTAGTCGGCAAAACCGACGCGAAGGCGTGCCGGTATACCCATATTGCGAAAAGCGCTCGCCGCCAGAATTGCGAAATCCCGGCAAAGTCCACCGATCTTGATTTGTTTAGGATCTCCTTCAAACAACTTGCGCTCCGTTGCGGCAGCCAGAATCTCGGTCACGCATCGCAGCTCCAGATCAACGACCTGTTTCACCACAAAGCCTCGCTTCTGCGAATCGGCACCACGAGGATGTTGCATGAACGAGTTGATCCACCGGGCAATAGATTTCGGCGTCTGGCCCCCCAGGGTCAAGGCCTCATGATACGGACCGGGATGCGAGTAAATACTATGGGAGGCATAGAAGTGTTTGAACATTGTCGTCTCTCTCCGCTCGACGGGTGGAGACACGACAAGAAGGGCAAATTTTCAAAAATTGTCAACCGCGTGGCTGCCGCAACCAAGGAAATGGCCCGGATCGGGCCTCAGACCGACATTTCTTGAAAAGTTTTCTTGAGCCATATGCAAGGATGACCAGGAGGAAGGCCGCCGGTCACCAGACCCGGCCGATGGCTGAGGGTCGACGCACCGCGCCTCAGGGCACGACGTTTGCGCATGGTGATCTCTATGACGAAAACGGTTGCCAATATGGCAATCCTTTCGACGTCCCTGAGCGAAACGCCCTGCCCTATCCCTACCTGTGGCAGCCAGACAGAGTGCCCCCCGCCCCAAGCCAATAACCAACCCCTCGGTGGAGCAGTCATCCAGCTAAGACAAGAGCGCGATGGCTCAACGCGGCGGGGCCGAGCAGCGGTCACTGAAAGCTGCTGGATCATAGCCTGAAGGCGCTAATGAAAGAGGTGGAAGCGGGGCACTTCCCGCCCTCGGCGTCGGGATGCGCTCAGACCTGCGTCGATTTGATGGTATCGACACAGACTTCGCCGTCCACCACTCCCCTCACCAAACCTTGCAGACCACGGCCCACCTCAATCACCGTATAGAGTTTCTCATCTCTGAAGGCACTCGCATTCAAAGTCGAAACATCTTCCGCAGGAAGCGCGTCGACTTCCAGAAAATCCAGTTCGGCACCTGCGGCGACAACTCTTGCGTCGCCCGCCGTCCGCGCGGCGGCAACCACGGTTCCATGAGCGGGGGCATTCTGCCAGCGTGGGTCGTCCGGTGCAGCGATCGGTTCAAGACGATAAATGTTGAGACTTTCGCCGGTATCTGTTCCGCGCGCTATCTCGGTTGCATCAGTCAAACTGGGTTTGGCTTTCAACCGAATAGCCAAAGCGGTTGTCGGTCGTGCCGGTGTTTTCAACACGCTCACCGCCCATTGATTTCGCGTTGGACATGACATCTTCTCCCTTCATGACTTCACTTGCCCTTCAAATAATCGAACTTGCCGAAGTGTTCCGGTGGCGTCCAAAGCTCAGGCGCTGGCATGCAGCCGGGATGTTGTCGATGATCATCCTCATGAGAGAGGAATACGCTGCCTGCTCGGCGTCATCGTTACATTCGAGAACGGTTGGCTGCCGAGGATGGCTGCGAAACAGAAAATGAAGTGATGACTGGCCGGGCGGCGCACCATTAACAGCGGCAGCCGTAGATCAGATGCGTCAGACGGCGCAGCACAAAACCTTGTCAGCTGACAAGGTTTTTCGGGATCGGAGCATCCACCGATTCGTGACGGCGTCGTCCTTTGACAATCCGACTGGTCCAGGGACCGGACTACCGCAGTGGAACCTTGTCAGCTGACAAGGTTTTGAGGCGAACATAGCTGAAACTGATTTTTGAGCCGAGGCCAAGCTCTTCCGGAGTTGATCTGGACCGATTGCTACGACGGTCTGGTCATACCCAGGAAGGTGGCAGAACAGTTCCTGGGGGTGCCTTCAACGGTACGCCTCCAACTTTGACGGAGTCGAAATCAACTCCGCTTTCCACCGTCGGCACAAAACGTCAACCTCCCCCGATGGGCTGGCGCCGTGCTCCAGACCCTTCCATTCTCTGCAAAGGCGCCCAGAGAGATTTCGCATTTGCACACAATGAAGGACATTCCATGGTCGTTTGAGACCTTCATAGAGGACCTCGAGCCACCAGGCCAAAGCGTTGACCGCTCGTGTCTCAAATTTCATCACCGTTGACTTTCGATGTCCGAACGTTGGATTACCCATTCAGGACAATGCGTGCGGCCGATAAAGGTCATATTGTCATCGAAGCTCGACACAAAGCTGCACGTCGCAAGAGGCAGTTGACGTGCTGGAGACACACAAGATTGACAGCGTTTTCGTTGATACCGCGCCCGTGTGGCCTGTCGAAGCCTTTGGCGCCCCCCCCCCACGGTATGTCCGTCTACACCGGAATTGCAAAATCTACTATTCCGTCTTAAGCGGCGATGAGATGGGATTGTTTTCAAATTCCCGGCCTCGAGCGTGGCGCTCGAAAATGCTCTAACGACGAAGTGCATGCCCCCATGCCATCGAGCGCGAAAGACTTCGGGATGAGGCAGATACACTTGCGATGCCGTTTCCGCGGAAGAGGGAAGGGGAGGGCTCACGCGATTGATCATTCACGGCAGAGCTACCACAAATTCATTACGATGCGATGCGGCACGTCCCGGCACCCAAAAAAAGCTCGTGGTCATCCCCTTTTCCAACAAGAGTCGAGGGCGCAAGCGCGGTAGCCGCCGGTAATGGCATACAACACTTCAACTCCGGTTCCGCGTATTCAATTATCCGGCCTGGTGAAGAGATCGAAGCTCACCAGCCGCCTGTTCCAAACCGTTCGCCATCGGTCCAGTATACAAACTCCGTCCGTGCTGGACCCTGCTCCAAGGGGCGGATCGTCATCAGGACCCGGATATTGTCACTGGGGCGCTTGCCATATGACGCCACGACTGGCCCGTTCTCTTTCTCCCTTTCGATTGCCTCAAGTATTGCCTCTTCGTGAAATGCGGTCTTTTCAAACTTCCTGAACTTCGCAACACGGAGCACTTCGCTTCCAATTCCGGCTGCAATGCGGCCCTAAAATTCCCAGGAAGCGAAACACGACGCAGTCCAAGCTGCCGATCCCGGATCGACCCGACGCCACGAACTTGATGAGTTCTCAAGGGGGAGGGGGCACCGCGGATAGCAGAAAACGGTCCAGGCAGCGAATATCAAACGGCCTGTATTGAGGCGCGCTCAACGACTTCGGTTTTCAAGACGACTTTACGGGCCGCGTGATCTCCGCCATTCAACCGCTCCACAAGAAGTTTGGCCGCACTCGCCCCCAGTTCATACACGGGTTGCCGAACAACGGTTATCGGAGGCGTGGTTACGGACGTCCAGTCCGCATCATGGAACGACACCAATGACACCTCGCCCGGAATATTTACTCCCAAATCGCGATGAGCCTTGAATACCTCAAGACCAATAATGCTGTCTGATGCTATAATCGCGGTCGGGCGGTTTGGCGATTGGAGCATTTCGGTGACTATCCGGTGTGTACGTTCCGGCGTGACGGCACCAACCTTCACCCATTTCTCCATGTCCGGGACGCCCGCCTTGCGGCAGACATCGAGATATCCCTCAATACGACGCCGGACCGAGCCGGTATTGATGTCCTTTGACGTGTGAAAGCAATGATCCGGCGTGTCGCAGGCGGTGAGGTAGGCAATGCGCCGGTGGCCAAGCGCGATCAGTCGGCGAGTAACGTTCTCTGCAGCATGACGGTCATCTGCAAGGACAGTGTCCACTTCGAGCGTATCGCTCCCGCGGTCGAGCAGGGCTAGCGGAAGCCCTGAGCGGATAACCTCGTGCAGGTGCTCGACATCATTTTCCTTAGCTGGGGAAACAATGAGGCCGTCTACACGCCTGGCAAGCAAGTTACGGATGGCTGCTTTTTCGACCAAAACATCTTCACCTGAATTGACGAGGATGACGGTAAATCCCGCTTGTCGGGCTACATCCGTGATACCGCGAACGCCAAGGCTGAAGAACGGGTTTTCGATATCGCCCACCACGACACCAATTGTGCCGGAGCGGCCCGTCGTCATGCTGCGGGCAAGCTCATTGGGACGATAATCCAGGAAAGCCGCGGCGGCTGTGACGGCCTCGCGCACCCGGTCGCTAACGGTTCCGTATCCGCCGAGCACACGTGCCGCGGTGGCCTTTGAGACGCCAGCCCTGCGCGCAACGTCAGCCACGGTCACGGAAGGAGTTTTTGATAGGCTTTTGTCCATAAACGATAGGCTTACAAGAGAACTTGACGACTGGCAAATGCGAAGATAACAATTGTCAAAATAGAAAGAGACCGGTCTCATTTCTCATTGAGACCGGTCTCATAAAGAAAAGACTTCCGACATGCGAACTGCGTGGGCCGGGGCGGGTGAGATCATGCCGCCGTCCGGATGGGACCCGTGCGCCTTGAATACATCGCAGACAACGACACCAGAGGAGACGAAACCAATGCGATTTACCGAAGCTTTCATTTCCCCCTTTTCCAAAATCCGCGCTACCGCCATCGCGGTCACGCTCGGTGTCCTCACAGGCGCGGCGACGCCGGCGCTTGCCGACAATCCGCTTGGCCTCATCGATCCCGCCACCGTCAGTGTCGGCACGATGGGCGATGCCAAGCCCTATGCCTTCACCACCGCTGACGGAAGCTTCACCGGCTTCGACATCGAGCTTTTCCTCAATGTCGCCGGACGCCTCGGCTTCAAGAAGGAACAGGTGGTCTTCACCGGCCAGGAATTCTCGGCTCTGATGCCCTCGGTCGCCAACGGCCGCTTCGATGTTGCAGCCGCCGCAATCGGCACGACAGCCAAGCGCAAGGAGACCGTTGATTTCTCCGATGGTTATCTCGCAGGTTTCCTGAGCGTCCTTACTCCGGAGGCCGGCATCACCGATGCAGCGGGCCTCAAGGGCAAGCGTCTCGGCGTCGTGCAGGGTACGCTTCAGGAAATCTATGCCGAAAAGAATTTTGCCGGCACCGACCTCGTGAAGTTCCCGGACAACAACTCTGCCGTTTCCGCCCTCAACAACGGCACGGTCGATGCCCATTTCCTCGATTTCGAGGCGGCAAAGGACTACTCTGCCCGTTACCCGGCGCTGAAAGTCGCGGTCAATATTCCGAGCTTCGATGCACCGGCCGGTTTCGTCATCCGCAAGGGTAACGATGCATTGCGCGAGGCGCTCAACAAGGCCCTGAAAGAGGCCATGCAGGACGGCACCTGGAAAAAGCTGCACGAAAAATGGTTCCCCGGCACGCCGATGCCACAGGCATATCTTCCCAAGCAGTGATGCCGCCTTCCGGTCCGGCCTTCACCGGTCGAACCGGCCTTTCTTTCAAGGGATATCCTGATGAACTGGCTTGAAAACCTGCGCCGCAGCTTCCTCGACTGGAATGCCATGGCCGAAGTGCTGCCGACGATGATCACGGTTGGCCTGAAGAATACGCTGATCCTGGCTGCGACCTCGACGGTGCTGGGCGTCGCCATCGGCATGATGCTCGCCATCATGGGCATTTCCCGCTCGCCCTGGCTGCGCATCCCCGCCCGTCTTTATACCGATATTTTCCGCGGCCTGCCGGCCATCGTTACAATCCTCCTGATCGGGCAGGGCTTTGCCCGTATCGGCCGCGAACTCTTTGGCCCGTCGCCTTATCCACTCGGCATTCTGGCGCTCAGCCTGATTGCCGGCGCCTATATCGGCGAAATTTTCCGATCCGGTATCCAGAGCGTCGACCGTGGCCAGATGGAGGCCTGCCGGGCACTATCGATGAGCTACGGCCAGGGCATGCGCCTCATCGTCGTGCCGCAGGGCGTGCGTCGCGTGCTGCCGGCCCTCGTCAACCAGTTCATCGGCAATGTCAAGGATTCAAGCCTTGTCTATTTCCTTGGGCTCCTGGCCTCCGAGCGGGAGATCTTTCGCGTAGGGCAGGACCAGGCGGTGGTGACGGGCAATCTTTCACCGTTGCTGCTGGCAGGCGTATTTTATCTCATCGTCACCGTACCGCTCACCCATGTCGTCAATGCGATCGACAATCGCCTGCGGATTGGCAAGCAGCACCCCTCGACCATCACCAGCGGGCTGGAGGAGGTTAGTGAACTCGATAGCGCAGCCCGCGCAACCGGTGTCTCCTTCAAGGGTGGCAGCCTCGATGTGCGCCGTCTGGGCATGGCCTACGGCGATCTGGACGTGCTGAAGGGTGTCGACCTCTCGGTGAAGCCGGGAAGCGTCACCTGCATCATTGGACCGTCCGGTTCCGGCAAATCGACCCTCTTGCGCGGGCTAAACCGTCTGGTCGAGCCGAAGAGTGGCGATATTCTCATCGATGGTGAGAGCATTCTCGCCATGAAGCCGGAAACGCTGCGCCGCCGGGTCGGCATGGTCTTCCAGCATTTTAACCTCTTTCCGGATCACACGGCGCTGGAAAACGTCATGCTGTCGCTGACGAAGATCAAGGGCCTGCCGGCAGCCGAGGCCGAGCGCATTGCCAAGGCAAGGCTTGCCGATGTTGGTCTTGCGAGCCGCCAGCATCACCGTCCGGGCGGTCTTTCCGGCGGGCAGCAGCAGCGCGTCGCCATTGCCCGTGCGCTTGCCATGGAACCGGAAGTCATCCTTTTCGATGAGGTGACGAGTGCGCTCGATCCGGAACTGGTAAAGGGCGTGCTCAAACTCATGGCCGAACTCGGCACGCGCGGCATGACCATGGTCGTCGTCACGCATGAAATGGGTTTTGCTCGCCGGGTCGCCGATCAGGTCGTCTTCATGGACGAGGGGCGCGTGGTGGAGGCCGGCACGCCGGAGGCTATATTCGACAATCCGCAAAGCCCGCGTCTTCAGCGCTTCCTCGCAGAAGTGCTCTGAGCGTCGGGAGGAGAAAAAGATGACCCAAACGATACGATGGGGCGTGCTCGGTTGCGCGGGCATCGCTGCCAAGGCGGTCATTCCCGCCATCCAGTCCAGCCGCCTGGGGCGTGTTGCGGCAATCGCCTCGCGCGATGCGGGCAAGGCGAAGGAGATGGCGGCCCGCTTCGGCATCGCCAAGTCCTATGGCAGCTACGAGGGTCTGCTTGCCGATCCTGAAATAGATGCAATCTACAACCCTTTGCCCAATCACCTGCATGTTCCCCTGACGATCAAGGCGCTGGAGCAGGGCAAACCCGTGCTCTGCGAGAAGCCGCTCGCGCTTGATGCCGCGCAGGCGATGGAACTCGCGGCCGCACAAAATGCGACAGGCCTGCCGGTCGCAGAAGCCTTCATGGTGCGCCACCATCCGCAATGGAAGCAGGCGCGCGCGATGATCGCCAAGGAGCGCCTCGGCGAGGTCAGGGCCATCCAGACGATCTTTTCCTATTTTCTCGATGACCCCGGGAATGTGCGCAACCAGGCTGAAACGGGCGGCGGCGGTCTGTTCGACGTCGGTTGTTACGCCATCAACACGGCCCGGTTCCTGTTCGACGCGGAACCGGTACGGGCGATCGCGCTCATGGAGCGCGATCCCGTCTTCGGTACGGACCGGCTGACGAGCGGGCTGCTGGCGTTTCCAGATGGAAGACAGCTTGCTTTCACCTGCTCCACGCAGTTGTCCCTCACGCAGAAGGTTACGGTGCTTGGAACGCGCGGGCGTCTGGAAATCCCCATTCCCTTCAATGCACCGGCCGATGAGCCGACCGTCCTTATCTTCGACGATGGCCGCGATCTGGCCGGCGGCGGACGTGAGGAAATTACGATCAGGCCGGTCGACCAGTATCGCGAACAGGTCGATGCATTTGCCGAAGCCGTTCTCTCCGCCAAGCCACTCGATACGGGGCTTGGCGATGCGATCGCGAACATGAAGGCGATCGATGCACTTTTCCGCTCCACCACCAGCGGCCATTGGGAAGAGCCCTGATCGCTTCGCCCAATCCGTATGACAATTGATTGAAAGCCAACCCCATGACCGACAACACCATCTCTTCGGCCGTCATCATCGGTGCCGGTATCTTCGGCGTTTCCACCGGCGTGCAGCTTGCGCGGCGCGGCATCCAGGTCACGATCCTCAATGACGGCCCGCCCGCCAACGGTGCCTCCGGCCGCTCGCTCTCCTGGCTGAACTCGGCGCGCATGCGCTCTGAACCCTATCATCGGCTGCGTATGGCCGGCATCGACCGATATCGCACGCTCGCGGCACAGAACCCTGACGCGAAATGGCTGCGCTTCGATGGCGGCCTGACCTGGGATGCGGATGACGAGCACAACGAGATCGACGCAGCCTATCGCCACGAGGTTTCGCTCGGCTATGACGCGCAGCAGCTTTCCGCAACCGAAGTCGCCAGGGTCGTGCCCGGTCTCGATCCAGGTGCTATCACTCGACAAGGTGCAATATTCAATCCCGGCGAAGGGTGGGTCGATCTGCCCACCTTGATCGGTGTGCTTCTTGAGGAGTTTTTCGCGCGCGGCGGCGTTCTGGTGACGGATGAAGGCCCCGCGCGGGTCGTGCTCGAGAATGGTCACGCCGTTGGTGCGGAGACCAAAAAGGGGCGAAGCCATTCGGGGGACGTCGTTGTGCTCGCGACAGGCCCGGCCGTCCCGAAGATGGTTGCAGAAAGCGGACAAACCATCGGTGACGGAACACCAATCGCTCTTCTCGTGCAGACCAAGCCGCTTGACCATCCTCTGCGTGCTGTCCTCAACACGCCACGTGTCGCTATCCGACCAGCGCCGGGCGGTACTTTTTCGCTGGATGCCGACTGGGCAGCAGAGGAGGGCGTGACAGTGCGCGCCGACGGCACTTGTGAGATCGATGACAACATTGTTGCCGGTCTTCTGGACGAGGCAGCCAAGGTTATGGAGGGCAATCCGCGACTCGAAGTCGCTTCGATCGGCGTCGGTGGAAAACCGATTCCAGGAGACGGCGAGCCAGTAATTGGAGCCATCGGGGCCATCCCCGGTTATTATGTCGCGTTCAGCCACAGCGGTGCAACGCTTGGCCTGATCGTGGGCGAGTTGCTTGCTTTCGAAATTGTCACTGGAACTGAACATCCCATGCTCGCGACTTTCCGACCGGAGCGTTTCTCGAAATAACCAGCAGCAGGAAAACCTATGGAAAATAAGCCCGCCCGATCGTGGCGGGCATACTTTGCGGCAAGGCGCTACAGAATTGTGTTTCGGCAGGGAAGGGGGCAAGCCACTTACCAGTTATCGGCCGGACAGGGATTGGTTATGTCACCGATATAAACGGATAGAAGTAACTTGGCAAAATAACTGAACTCGGGGTCGCAGTGCCTCATCGATCCAGGCGTTCTGTCCGACCGCGTGCCGGACGGACATCTGCTACTGCCTGAGCGGCAACTGATCTTCGAAGAGGGAAAGCCGGATCGGCGGCTTTATGAGATCGCGACACTTGCGCGAACGGCTGCGAGCGGGCGACATTGGGTTGACGGCACCCGCTCATTCGAACAATTGCGACACCGACGCTTGTCGGATGCGCTGTTCGTCCGAGGTGAAGCACAGAAGCATCCGCTTGTCTCCAAGCGCCCAGCGATCGATTTTCAAACTACCACGGCTGCTCCATTCCGGCTCTCCAAACTTTGCTCGCGCCTGCTCCCGGGTCATGGTCATATCGAGATCGAACGGCGTTCCATCGATCGGCCTTCCTGGTTCATCCGGAAGGATGAAGAAGGTACGCAGAACCAACTCCCCTTCCGCAAAGCGCGTCCCGTTCGGCAATTCGCTAACGAGAGTAAAGACCAGTTCAATCCGTTGACCGGGGACCTCAACGTTCGTTTCCTTATCGCCGCATAGCGGCCGCTTGAGCGGGAGCGTTGCACCCAGCGACTTCAAGTACTCCACGCTTGCCGGGTCAATTTCCGACTTCCCCAGCAACGCCAAAGCGCCTTGTAGATTGCCATGTAACAACTCCAATGCTTTGTTGCGACGATGCCATGAGAATTGGTACGTGACGCCGCGAAGACCTCGTCCATAATGGCTCCTGAACATTAAAGGGGCACAGATATACGTCAGTCACGCATTGGGTGCGCGGAGGCTCGATTGCACTACGGAGGTTCATAGCGCGCGAACAGAGGGCATCGCGCTGGATTCCCGCTGAACAACGCTTGATCAGGCAACCGCCTTGGTGTCGGAGGGGATCGATATCGTCGCGACAGCCGCAACGGCAGAGGCGATGCCCGCCAGAACGAATGTCGTGGACAGCGATGACGTGATCACCATGCCGGCCAAGGCTGAGCCGAGAGGGAAGCCGGCCAGATTCAGGCTCATCGAAATCGACATGACGCGGCCGAGTTGTTGTGGATCGGTTCGACGCTGGCGAAGCGTCAGTAGAGCGACATCGATCGGACCGGACATGACGCCGGCAAGCATAAGGCCGACCGCCAGCCCGCCAAACCCGAACTCAGCTGCCACGGGCCATGCTGCCAAGGCAGTAATGATCATTCCGATAGCCATAATATGATGCTCGCGACCAGTCGTTCGCAGGTGCCCGGCGAACAGCGCACCAATCCCGCCGGCAATGCCCATCAAAGCCCATAGGAAGCCTGTCACCGAGCTTTCAATGGAAGTGTCGTAATGGTTGGCGACAAAAACCGGAACGACGACATAGAGAACGCCCCAGGTGATCTGATACATCGAATAGGAGATGGCAAGGCCGCGCAGTGTCGGTTGCCGAGCCACGATCTGGATGCCTTCCAAAGTCTGTCGCATGAACGACGCTTGCCTTGACGCGAGACCTGGAAGGAGCGGTACGAGGCACATGCATATTGCCGCACCTGCATAGAAGAGGGCGATCATGGACATCGCGCTTTCAGGACCAAGCCACGCGACAATGATGCCGGCCATTGCTGGTCCGACGACATCAACGACGGCATAGACTGCCGTATCCAGCGCATTGGCTCGATCGAGTGCGTGAGACGGAACCAGGCGAGGCAACAGGGTACGAGTGCCAGCCGCACCCAGCGGACCGGCGAGGGAAAACGGTACTACCAGAAAAAACAGGACCGGTGGCGTAGTCCAGTCGACCCAGCTCACGATACTAATTGCGGCAATGAATAGCGCACTGGCAATCATGTCGATCCTGACGGCTATCGTCGGTCCGACGCGATCAAGCAGAACGCCTGCGATCGGACTCACCAGCAGACCCGGCACGATTGCTGCGAAAGTCAGCCAGCCGGCCAGCGCCGGTGACGAGAAGCGCGCCAGCACGAACAGCACCAACGTTAGAATGAACATGCGTCCGGCCAGACGCGAGAGGGTAGCTACGACAATAAGAGGCGTCAGACCGGGAATTGTGGTGAGGGCTCGGTATGAATTTTGCTGCTCCATCGTGACCTGCGAAAGATAGTTGGATTTCTGAACCTCAATCAAGTGTGCCCGGGATGTCCGGGGCTCACCGCAATGCAAGTATTCGGCGGTTTTATGAATGCCGAGACGTCGTAGTTGGCCATCGCCTTCCCCGCGAGCAGGTCACTCCCATTCTCCGCGAATTCCTTACGCGCGTGTTCGCCACGGTGGCAACTGTTCATTTATTGTAGTCCGCAATAAGCCGAAATCCGACGGGGAGGTTACGACGCGACAGAAACGTGGTAGCTGAGGGCATGCCAAATGTTAAACTTTCACGCGCCGTAAAGGCAGACGCAGAGGCACTTATCGATGCAAATCGAGAAAGCACTGCTTATCATTCGCCATGGGTTAAACCTTTCGTCGATCACGAAGGGTTTGATGCTTGGTACGGCAGAACCCTTACTGGGCCAAATCTCGGCTATGTCGCTAGAGAGGCCGAGGGGGATACGATCGTTGGGGTCGTAAACCTCACTGAAATTGTCTGGGGCGTGTTTCGAAGCGCATACCTGAGCTTTTACGGCATGGTGGGTTGGTCTCGCAAAGGCGTAATGACCGAAGCCGTCCGATGTGCTTGCCGTCACGCGTTTGACGATCTGGGTCTACACAGGCTTGAGGCCAACATCCAACCCGAAAACGTTGCTTCACTGGCCTTGATAAAGCGGGTTGGCTTCAGGAAAGAAGGTTTCTCACCTCAGTATCTGAGAATATCGGGATCGTGGCGGGATCATGAAAGGTGGGCGCTGCTGGCCGATTGCTAGGCAGGCAATGACCGGAAAAGACCGGCGACCGTCATGGCGCAGAAGCGCCAAAAACTGACGTTAATTGGTGGCGATGGTCGCCAACCAAGAGCGCGCCAATGCAACGTCCGCATTGTGACGTGCCCATCCATGCCCAGCATCTATGACATGCAGCGAAACCAGGTCTTTGTGATCAGCCGCCGTCAAAAGCTGCCACGAACCGTCACCCCAGCGCAACTCCCGGCGTTCAAATGCCGGTTCGTATTCGTAAATACCGTAGGCCGGTCTCGGGAGTTTCCATTCTTTCGCAAGCTTCGAGCCCGGTTTTACCAGAGCTACACACGTTATGGCTTTTGTCGGTATACTCGCTTTCATTTTCTCAACCTTGTGTTTTGCGATCCGTCTCGACGTGTCGACCAGAATCGGCGCGACTGGCGACAATTAATAGACGTTTTCAGCGACCCGGATCCGAACCAGTATGTTAGGCAAAAAGGGCACCACCTCCCAACCATCCTCTCCATACTCCTCCGGATGCTTTTCTCTCCACTCGATCTCCTCGCCGGCGAGGGCCGGAGGCATGATATCGAGAATGTGAAAGAGACCGCCCAAAAGACCAGCCGTCAGAGCAAGAGTGGTGATGAGGACGGCAGTAGTTCCGCTCCAGATTGGCAATACCGAAACACCGATCATGATCATCATCACCGCGCCGGGAACGATGAGGCCAGCGCGGACGGCGGGGCTTTTCATGTGGATAAAAATATCGGACATCCTCACCTCCAACACTCAGACCGTTTCGATATCGGTTTTTGTGAAATCGTCGCCCTTGAACAGAAGGGGCGAGCGATACTCTTTTGCACACGCATAAACGAAGCAATCGCCCATGTTCAGGCATGCGGGACGAGCCAAAAACTTTCCGTAGTTTCTCGCGGCATCGATAAATTCCGGGGGGATTGGCGCCTGCTGTCCGACCTTTGCATTCGCCATCTGGCGGGACAAGCTCAGAACCGCTTCGAAAACTGTCATCGACGAGTGAAAGATCGGTTTTTTGGCTCCCTCCAGTTTGGCAATCAGGGAAGCGGCGTAGCTCTCATTGGTCAGGATCGCAACGATTGCGGATGCATCGATATACATTTATTCTTCCCAAAGCCCGTCTGCGAATCTTTTCATGTCAAAGAGCTGGGGGGTCGGACCGAGCACAGTTCGAACCTCGTCCTGCAGCTTCTTGATGCGCTGGCTCAAAGGGGTCGCATTTTCGGCCCGGGCAAGCTCGTTTTCGAGAGCGCGTCTAACCGCTTCGGTTTTATTCGGTGCTTTCGTCGCCATCTGAACTTTTCTTGCAAGTTCATCGACGGCACTATCGCGGATATGAAGGGACATGTTCAAATCCTTTCGCGTATATGCACACTTGGATATTCGTATATTCTATATGGAATATACGCGTTGCAAGCTCAAAAGAAGCTCAGCTGCCCGCGCTTATCTGCCGCGAACAAGAGGGGAGTTATTCTCTCGCAACTATCGAGACCCGCCTGGATCCGGTCCTTATGCATTGAGTGGCATCTTCTACTACCCCACTGGGGCGGCGATGGTGTCTCCATACTTGGGATCCATCCCGTTTTTCTCCCGCCCGGTCGGAAAACGGGACGAAGCACTCGCGGCCTTTGACGAGCCTCAGGAAACCGACGAAGGAGGATGGCGATGTCTATTGGGATATCTGGATGAAGGACGGCCGACAGGTCAAGGCGGATTACAATGATGAGCTGGCGGTAAAGACCGTTCTGGTTTCTTTTCCCATGAAAAGCCCCTGAACATATCCGTTATGCATCGGATGGATAAATCTATGCGAAATCCCGAGGACCCGGCCGGCGTCCGAACTTGCTTTGTAGAAAACAGGAGCGGTTCATAATTTTGGGCGACGCACCGACTTCGAGCCCAAGCTTGCGATTCCCCGGCGCAGGCTGGCATGAAAACCGGTAAAGGGCTCACGAAGCCCACCAGTTCAACACCAGAAACGGGCGCGGGGCATCGGGGATGGATACGAAGATATCGCCACGGCCACAGTGTTCCCCACAGCGCATCCCCAAATAGCGTATTTGGACGATTCGAATTGTTTCGTTATCGGCAAATACTGCCGCTCTCCCGTTCTCTATCAGTTCGAGCACCAAGTGTATCCATTCAACTCCGGCGGTTCCATCGGCTCTTCCGACGCAATCGCTTAGACGCGTATTCGGTTTGAGCGCCTCAAGCAGTTCTGCCGCGCGCTTGCCGCGAATTTTTCCAAGCCGCTCAGCTTCCCTCCGTGACTGACCCGGAGACGAATTGGCGAGGATCTGAAGATCCGGGTGCGATAGCGCGACTGAGATTGAACCGAACGAAATCTCGACGCATGGAGAAGGCGCGGCCTTCAGCAAACGAATAGTATGAGTCCGATCAACATCACGTCCAGGCACAGGCCTTCCCGACTCTGCCGACGCTGAACCAACACTGCAAATGAGCATCGCGAGAAGACCTAATTTCGATTTTCGGCCCGAAATCATGGCGTTTCTGGCAGTTCAGGGAAATCCGCCGACAGCACCATAACCGAAAAATTGTACTTGAAATCGTGGTCTCCAACGTACGTTCGTGCGATCTTGCCAAACCACGTGATCTTGAAACGATTGGAATTGCCGATCCGGTCGAATTTGATTTTATGCTTGGCAACCGTATCGTGGCCGAGCAGGTATATCTGAAACGCGAAATCATTCCGGTCTGTTATCGTTTCCGGGTGGGGGTCTATCAGCAACTCGCGGCCATCGAGAAACTCCGGTGTATATTCATCCTTGGAGCAGATTCTAAAACCGCCATTGTGCCAGTCGTCCGACGACAATATACAGGATTGATAGTTTTCCCAGGAGTATGGCGCGTCCCAGTCATTGGTGTAGGTCGAGTTTTCCTTATCCTTTATAGCGCGCTCTGAATAGTAATTTGCCGACTCGAGATGAATGTCGAACCACACATCTCCGTCGATTTCCTTTGCCGACCACAAAAACTTCACGATTGGATGTCCCTCTGGCCAGGGATTACCTTCGAAGTATATCCGGTTCGAATCCATATATAGGTTCTCTTCTTGATACCTGTATAAAAGGCGACCTGGGTCAGGCTCGACACTCTGCACCTGACCTGAGCCGAACCCTTCTATATCGCATGGTTCCCGGACTTGCAGGTGAATTGAGCCCCTCGGCCTAGCGAATATCCGGGTCACCCACGAAGAAGTATTTTCATTCTCACTGACGTTCAAGAGTTTTCGCGATCGCTTCACAGTGTTGGCCGACGATGCACTCCTCGCGGCGGCGGGCCTGGCACTGACCCGTCGGCACCCTCCGCGGCGACCCCAACGCGTCAATCCTCACCTGCGATTCGGACTTCAGCTCACCGTGAGTATCGCCCCGGCTGAAAGTACCGGCGCGATATCCTGTGCTCTGCATTAAATTCATGGTCCGTTCGGTCTCGGGTTGCCTGGGGCAACAATTCTTGTTCCCGCTCCACCTATGCGAGCCCAATATCACCCAGCGGCTTTGACGTTGTGGCCGCCGGCACGCAACAGAGCCATAAGGACCGGACCAAGTGAAAATTCACCGCGCTTCGCCTTGCTTGTCAAATCCCGCAGATATCCGCCCGGTGAGTTGATGTGACCGCCGCGCTCTAGAATGCAGGCGATGGTCACCGCCGCATTTTCCGGACCCATCACCTCACAGGCCTCCTGATATGCCGACGGGCTGACACCCAGCATTGATCGAACCACCACGGCAGCCGTCATAAGCTCCCGCCAGTTTCTGATCTCTCCTTCAGGGCCATAGTTCGAAAATTCCGGGCAAGCGCGCAAGACGAGTCCAATCGGGAAAGCCTTTATCGGCACATGCACGGCCCGCTCACTTTTACCCGGCTTCGCTTCCAGCTCGTTTCGAGAGCTTGGTTCAAGTTCATTGGGAGGATTGGTATTTGAACTCTGTATGTGCCGCTCAATATGGGCATCATTGCTGTTCATTTTTGACGAAAAGTCTTCAGAATTCAGGAGCTTGACAATATCCTCGCGCAAATGGCTCATCCTTCCGCCGAGGTCGCCAAGTTCAGCCAGCCCGGGATTGCGCGGGATTTCTCTCACGAGAGCAAGATAGCGTTCCTCGATTTCGTCCCAATCGCCTGCAGCCCCTTCTTCGACAGCTGCCGTGATAAGCTTGCGGATATCACGCCGGCAGATCGTCAGGTTTTCCTTTGCCTGTCTAAAGGCAATTCGATCGGCAGCAACCTGCTGGGCGAGGCATGCAAGCTCCTCAGCTCGCACAAGAAGCGGCGAAATGTCGAATCCGAAGGCGTGTTCGATTGAGCCATCGTCATCTTTTCTGGCGTAGCGCTTGCCGTTGGCGCTATCCTTGCGGATGATCAAGCCGGCCTCAACGAGGAGCGCCAGATGCCGACGCAAAGTAGCGCCCGCAATACCATGGGCACGAATTGACAGCTGAATGTTCGAGGGAAAGACGATGAGCCGCGCGTCCTGGCGCAGTTCATTCTCCGGATAGAAGCTCAAAAGCGCGTCGAGAACCGCGAGGCTGCGATCCTGCAGACCAAGCACCTCCCGGGCTTCCGATGCGTCGCGGAAAACCTTCCACTTGTTTGCCGATTTACCTTCCTCGATCCTGCTCGTGGCGATCTGCCGTCTCACAAGCGCAAGGGTAACCTGTCGCCGCCCAAAGGGCGTCGTCACTTGTCCACCTTCCATGTCTTTGCCTCTCAAAAAGGCAAAAGAAGAACGCTCACCAAAACGGCGCCAAAGACTCTTGACTAGGATTCACGGAAATGCGATTCTCAAGCTCTCACACAACGAGAAGGGCTTCCATGACGGCGACGTTTCGGGGGCCTTTTTCTTTTGCGCGCTTTCCTTTCTTAATTCGTGTCGAAATCCGCTTACGACTTCGGTCAGCTCTTCAACTTCTCACGACTGAAGCGCTCGGCCATAGCCGGCAACTCCGATTCAATAAAGCTCAGGAATTCCGCCGCGGCCGGCGTGTGCGCTGAAATACGGACCTCGTTGCCCGTACGCACAAGCCTGCCCAGTTGCTCGCCTGCGGGGCCAGCAATGGCTTTGCCGGTCTCTTTCAAGGGAGGTTTCGGTTTCAGAGCATTAAATGCTGCCAGAAACTTCTGGTCTGATCCCAGATGCTTCCCGGCGCTGACGGATAAGGCCTTGCTCACTGCATCATGCAGATCCGGCCTTTCGGAAAAAGTCTTTGCAAAGTCGGCCCATCTCGGACGCCCGACCTTCCCCGCCCGCCCGATTGCTTCGATGATTTCGGTCGGAACGGCGCGGTAAACGAACCGCATGCGTGCCAGTTCAGGATCATCGATAGACAGGGCAGCCTTGATATCGCGAGGCTTCACATTGGCATCGTCCATACGGCGGGCAAACAGGGCGCGCTCAATCCAGGTCAGATCCTGGCGGTCGGCGTTTTCAATACCCTGTGCGATGACGAGTTCGACGTCGGAAATCTCGACCTCGATCGCCTTAACCGGAATTCCGAGGTCCCGGGCGGCCTGGAGCCGGCGATGGCCGTAGATCACCTGATAGCGGTCAGGCGAGGACGGTGATTTTCGGACCTGGATGGGAACCTTTTGGCCTTCGGAGCGGATCGAATTCCTAAATGTCTCGAAATCAGAGGCATCATCATCAGGAAGACGGTCGGGAAAGGGTGAGGGGTCGATTTTGGATGGATCGAGTTCGCGGATCGCACCTCCGCCGGCTTCGACCAGCGCCTTCAGGCGATCGCGTTCCGATTTAATGTCGTCGATCGCCCGGTGCGCCGCACCAATCACGCCCGCACCGACACGAGCGGATGGAGCAGGTTGGGGAGCGACGGCAGGGTTCTCCGTCGACAGCCGGTTTTCCAGTTCCGCAGAGAGCAACCCAAAATTTGCTACGATGGATTTACGCGATGACTTGCTGGTCATATGCGCCCCCAACTGGTGTTGATCAGTTTCACAATGGCTTCATTGACGGCGTCGACCGCCTCGCGGGCTCGCTTGTGTGTGTCACGGCCGATCTGACCCATCTCGAGTTCGTAGATGGAGCGCTTTGCAAGTCCCGCTGCCTCGACAGCCGTGCTTTCGATCAGGGTTGGAAGAAGCACATCGGTACCAAACAGATGGCGCATCATGGCGACAACCTGAGACTGGGGCGCATCGTTGGGATCATGACGGGTAACGAGATAGCGAATGAAATCCTGATCGAGTTGCGCGCCGTTTTCATTCAGCACGCTTATCAGGTCTCCCATCATCAACAGGAACTGGCTCATGGAAGCCACGTCAAGCATCGCCGGATGGACGGTGATGATCATGCTTGTGGCAGCGTAGATTGCGCTGAGCGTCAGGAATCCGAGGGACGGCGGCGTATCGAGGATAACCACGTCATAATCCTGATCGACCTCGGCCAGCGCAAGCTTCAGTCGCTCGAAGAAAATTGCACCGGAACCGGATTTCTGCGCCAGAACCCTGGGCGTCTCGTGCTCATATTCCATGACCTCGAGGTTGCCCGGGATCAGGTCAATGCCGTCGAAATAGGTCTTGCGAATAATGTCGCGGATCGATCGACGCTCTGCATCTTCGTAACGCAGCGCCGCATAGATGGTCTCATTGGCACCGACATCAAACTCGGGTTGCGCACCGAAGAGAGCAGAAAGTGACGCCTGCGGATCAAGATCAAGTGCGAGGACACGATAGCCCTGCAAGGCGAGATAGTGTGCAAGGTGAACACAGGTCGTGGTCTTGGCACTGCCACCCTTGAAGTTGGCAATGGCCACGACCTGAAGGTGTTCTCCCTCGCGGCGCCTCGGCAGGAATCTCAAGGCGTCTGCCGGCTTCTGGCTAGCGAAGAGTTCCCGCAACTCGTTGATCTGGGCCAGGGTGTAGACCCGATGATTGTTTTCCAGACGTCCGGGAATCGGGCCACGCCCTTCACTCGACAGGAGTTTCAGGGTGGAATCAGGTATGGACGTCAGCTTTGAAACTTCATTGGTCAGGAAGGGGCGCAGGCTTTTCTCCGACTTCGGCGGATACATGCGTGTGCGCAGTTCCTGCAATTGCTGCGACAAAAGGCTTGCATGGCGGGCTATCTTGCCGCCTGCATCTTCCTTCCGAGCAATTGTTGCTTCAATCTTTTTTGCTATCGCCATCTCGCCCCCTTGGCGGACAAGGTTCGGTTTGCCGCCCAAAGCCCGCCAAAGATACAACACGATTCTCGCTTCACGTCCAGAGACTAAGGGTTAATAGACCCTTAACTGACAATTATCTGCCTTTCACGTTCACGACACTGAAACTGGAACAATATGTTACATTTAGAATGAGTTATCTCTTTGCGAGGGCTGATTTGATCCCTTTTCGTTCTAGGGTCAACTACTCAGACGCGGCCTTTTCGAGGGCGATCGGAAAGCTCCTTTCCAGCGTGCAAAGGCTCCGATGCCGCGGAATCGGGATTTGTAGGATTCACCAACTCCCGCCCGATTCTCGAATGTGCTGATTTCCCCCCAACAGAAAAACGGGGAACTTCATGCACATCATGGCTATCGCCGCACCTCGCAACGAGGTCGAGAAAAAACTGCTGGAAGAGCATCACAAGCTTCGCGCGAGGGTATTTTCAGGACGCCTGGGATGGGACGTGCGCGTTGACGGTGGCTGCGAACGCGATGCTTTTGACGATCTGGGACCGACATACATTCTCGCGGTCTCCGAGGACGATCACGTGCTCGGCTGCGCGCGACTTCTTCCGGCGGTTGGACCAACGATGGTTGGCGATGTCTTCTCATCACTCCTTCCCGACGGAAATCTCCACTCCCACAACGCCATGATCGAAAGTTCGCGCTTCTGCGTAGACACCTCTCACGAAGTGGCCGGGCGATCAAACAGGGCTCACGAGACGACGCTCGCCATGTTTGCGGGGATCCTCGAATGGTCCTTGCTCGCCGGCTATACCGAGATTGTAACCGTGACCGATTTGCGCTTCGAACGCATCCTCTCCCGTGTCGGGTGGCCACTGCAACGCATAGGTCCCGTCAAGAAAATCGGCACCACAGCAGCTGTCGCGGGGATTCTCCCGGTCTCCTCGTGGATCTTCGAAAAACTTCAGCCGGCAAATTACTGCTCAATGATGGAATTCCGTCCCAACACATCCAAAGGAGCGGCTTGTGACTCATCCCTCGTCCCATGCCAGGCTTGTCAGAAAGCTTAAGGAGGCGCTCGGCGACCAGCTTTGCTCGGCCCTTGATGACAGCACGGTGGTCGAAGTGATGCTCAATCCCGACGGCAGACTGTTCATCGAGTATATCGGTCGGGGCATTACGGCGGCCGGGGAGATGTCGGCATCGGCAGCTGAAATGTTGATCGGGACCGTCGCGCACGCTCTTCGCTCGGAAGTCGGCATGAACCAGCCAGTCATCTCGGGCGAGTTGCCCATCGGCGGTCATCGATTTGAAGGCCTGCTTCCACCGATCGTCGCAAATCCAGCCTTTTCGATCCGACGGCGGACTTCGCGTCTCATAGCGCTCGACGAATACCTGCGCGACGGCATCATGACAGAAGCACAGCTCGAAAAAATTCGCGGTGCTGTCACCTCACGCAAGAACATCGTGATCTCCGGCGGAACAGGGTCAGGAAAGACAACGCTCGCAAGCGCTGTCATCGGGGAGATCGTCGACAGCGCGCCGGATGATCGCCTCGTTATCCTTGAGGACACGGAGGAAATCAGGTGCGACGGCAAGAACGTCGTCGCCCTCCACACCAGTGAAGCAGTGGATATGACCCGCCTGTTGAAAAGCACCATGCGACTGCGGCCGGATCGCATCATTGTCGGGGAGGTGCGCGACGGAGCGGCCCTGGCATTACTCAAGGCATGGAACACAGGCCATGCGGGCGGGATCGCAACCTTGCATGCAAATACCGCGACCTCTGCTCTCAGGCGCCTCGAGCAACTGACCGCGGAAGTCAGCCATCAGCCAATGCATGAGGTGATTGGTGACGCCGTTGACCTCGTCGTGTCGATTGAAAGGACAGCGCGCGGTCGATGCGTTCGCGACCTCATCACCGTGGAGGGTTACGCCAATGGACAATACGAAATCCGCTCCCATCAGCAAACCGAAGAAGAGGAGGTGCACAATGTTGCGTAAACTGGCTCTTTTCACATCTCCCGTCGTCCTCACGCAGGTCGGGCCCGCAATCGCCAGTTCGGGTGGAAGCCTGCCGTGGGAAGGGCCGCTCGAGCAGATCCAGCAGTCGATCACCGGCCCGGTCGCAGGTTACATAGCCCTTGCAGCGGTCGCCATAGCCGGTGGCATGTTGATATTTGGCGGCGAGCTGAACGATTTTGCGCGGAGACTTGTGTATGTCGTGCTCGTCGCCGGGATCCTTCTTGGCGCAACGACGATCGTCGGTCTTTTCGGCGCGACCGGCGCATCGATCGGAGAACTGCGGGAGACGACCTTCAACTTCCGGAGCGGGGAGGAGGGAGCCAATGGCTGACAACCATCCACCGCTTGGCCGCAACCGAATTCACAGGGCCCTATCACGCCCCAATCTTCTCATGGGGGCTGACCGGGAACTGGTCCTCATCACCGGTCTTGCATCCATCGTTCTGATATTTGTTGTTCTCACGATCTACTCGGCGATCCTGGGCGCCGTCATCTGGATCGGCGTGGTCGGCATCCTTCGCATGATGGCCAAGGCCGATCCGCTTATGCGCCAGATTTATCTGCGCCACATTTTCTACAAGCCCCATTACAGGCCGACCTCTTCGCCCTGGCGTAAATATTGAGGTGGTACGATCGTGGTAGCACTACGCCGTTTCAGAAAAACCGGTCCGTCCTTTGCCGATCTCGTCCCCTATGCCGGACTGGTCGACAACGGTATTCTTCTCTTGAAGGATGGCAGCCTGATGGCCGGCTGGTATTTCGCCGGTCCAGATTCCGACAGCGCGACCAACACCGAACGAAACGAACTGTCCCGGCAGATCAACGCAATTCTGTCGAGGATTGGCAGCGGCTGGATGATTCACGTCGAGGCAATGCGCGTTCCGACGTCCAGCTACCCGTCACCGGATCGTTGCCACTTTCGCGATCCGGTTACCCGGGCTATTGACGAAGAGCGGCGTGCGCATTTCGCTCGCGAACAGGGCCATTTTGAGAGCAAGCATGCTCTCGTCCTGACGTACCGTCCGCCCGAAGGCAGGAAATCCGCGCTCAGCAAATACATTTATTCCGATACGGAAAGCCGCAAGACGCCCTACGCAGAGACCGTGCTCCTGTTCTTCCGCAATATGACCAGGGAGATCGAACAATACCTGTCCAGCATCATCTCGATAGCGCGCATGAAGACGCGCGAGGTCGCTGGACACGACGGAGAAAAGGCTACCCGTTACGACGATCTTCTGCAATTTGTAAGGTTCTGCATCACGGGCGAAAATCATCCGGTACGGCTTCCGTCCGTGCCCATGTATCTTGACTGGATTGCCACTGCCGAACTTGAACATGGACTGACACCTAAAGTCGAAAACAGGTTTCTGGGCGTTATTGCCATCGATGGCCTGCCGGCGGAGAGCTGGCCTGGCATTTTGAACAGCCTCGACCAGATGCCCTTGAGTTACAGGTGGTCATCCCGCTTTATTTTTATGGACGCTGAAGAGGCACGGCAGAAGCTGGAGCGCACGCGCAAGAAGTGGCAGCAAAAGGTGCGGCCATTCTTCGACCAGTTGTTCCAGACGCAGAGTCGTTCCGTTGACCAGGACGCCATGACGATGGTGGTCGAAACCGAAGATGCGATAGCGCAGGCGTCGTCGCAACTGGTCTCCTATGGCTACTACACGCCTGTCATCATCCTCTTTGATGAGAATCGTGAGGCTCTGAGTAAAAAGGCGGAGGCAGTCCGGAGGCTTATCCAGGCAGAGGGTTTTGGCGCGAGAATCGAGAGCTTGAACGCTACGGACGCATTTCTGGGGAGCCTTCCTGGCAACTGGTACGCCAATGTTCGCGAACCGCTGATCAATACCAACAATCTGGCGGACCTCATTCCTCTCAATTCGGTCTGGTCTGGCAATCCGGCCGCCCCGTGCCCGTTTTACCCGGAAAATTCTCCGCCGCTGATGCAGGTCGCCACCGGCTCTACACCCTTTCGCCTGAACCTTCACGTTGATGATGTCGGGCATACGCTGATTTTCGGGCCGACTGGCTCAGGCAAATCGACGCTTCTTGCCCTGATCGCCGCCCAGTTCCGACGCTATGAGAACGCTCAGATCTTTGCGTTCGACAAGGGCAATTCACTCCTGCCGCTGACGCTGGCTGCGGACGGCGATCACTATGAGATCGGTGGGGAAGAGAGTGACGAGGACAAGACCCTGTCGTTCTGCCCGCTCTTTGATCTCTCGTCCGACGCAGATCGCGCCTGGGCGGCCGAGTGGCTCGAAATGCTGACTGCATTGCAGGGTGTAACAATCACACCCGATCACCGGAATGCAATCTCGCGGCAGGTGATGTTGATGGCAACCGCGCCGGGCCGATCGCTATCGGACTTCGTCAGCGGGGTCCAGATGCGCGAAATCAAGGACGCTCTTCATCACTACACGGTCGACGGGCCCATGGGCCAGTTGCTCGACGCTGAAGAGGATGGCCTGATGCTTGGAGGTTTTCAGTGCTTCGAGATCGAGCATCTGATGACACTTGGCGAGCGCACCCTCGTGCCCGTTCTAACTTATCTGTTTCGCCGGATCGAAAAGCGCCTGGACGGCTCGCCGAGCCTGATCATTCTCGATGAGGCCTGGCTGATGCTGGGACATCCGGTGTTCAGAGCCAAGATCCGTGAGTGGCTTAAGGTCCTTCGCAAAGCCAACTGCGCCGTAGTGCTGGCGACCCAGTCCATTTCAGACGCGGAGCGATCCGGCATCATCGACGTGCTCAAGGAATCCTGCCTGACGAAAATCTGCCTGCCGAACGGCGCAGCCCTCGAACCGGGCGTCCGGGAATTTTACGAGCGGATCGGCTTCAATGACCGCCAGATCGAGATCGTATCGAGCGCTATCCCGAAGCGCGAATATTACGTTGCGACACCCGTCGGCCGGCGGTTGTTCGAGATGTCACTCGGGCCAATAGCACTGAGCTTCGTCGGCGTGTCCGGGAAAGAGGACCTGAAGCGCATTCGTGCGCTTCGGAGAGACCATGGCGAAGGCTGGCCAATCAAATGGCTCGAAACAAGGGGGATCGAGAATGCGATATAGATTTCCGGCATGGGCCAGACTTGCCGGCAGCCTCATGGTTGGCAGCCTGCCATTTGGAGCAGCTTTCACGGCCCAGGCCGGCTCAGCAACGGGAGCGGCGACGGAGTGGACACAGCTTGCAAACAACGCACAACTCATTGAGCTTCTGAAGAGCTCAGGAACTCAGGTCAACAACCAGATCACGCAAATCAGCCAACTGGCGGAGCAAATCCAGAACCAGCTCCGGATCTACGAAAACATGATCCAGAACACCGCCCGGCTTCCCGATCATATTTGGGGGCAAGTGGAAAATGAGCTCCGAACGTTGCGGGACATCATCGATCAGGGTGAGAGCATTTCCTTTTCGATGGGCAATGCCGACGACATTCTCCAGCAGCGGTTTGAAAGCTACGCCAATCTCAAGGTGAACCTCCCGGACGCGCCAGGCTTTTCGTCTCGCTATCAGAGCTGGTCGGATACCAACCGCGACACGATCGCTGCCACGCTGAAAGCCGCGAGCCTGACGGCCGACCAGTTCGACAGCGAAGAAAATACGATGAATTCCCTGCGCGGCATGTCGGAAACGGCAGACGGACAGATGAAAGCGCTTCAGGTCGGCCACCAGATAGCCGCCCAACAAGTCGCACAGATACAAAAACTCCGCGGCCTTGTTTCGCAACAAATGACGATGATGGGGACCTGGCTTCAGTCGGAGCAAACCGACAAGGATCTGGCGCAAAAGCGGCGGGAGGAATTTTTCAGATCGACAGCTCCTCCGACAACAGGCGGAGAGAAAATGAAGATCGAGTGGTGAGCCGATGACCAGCAGTCTCCATAGGCTAAGGCTTCCGGCGATGACCGTCGGCATTATAGCGGCATCGCTTGAGCCAGCTTTCGCGCAAGAAGGTTCGATCCTTTCTGCCCTGCAAGCCGAGATAGCCACGGCCGCCAGGGGATGGGAAACCACCGTCATGAATGCGGCCAGGTCCCTGTTCTGGATCCTTGCGACGATCGAGATCGCAATTGCCGCTATCTGGCTCGCACTGCAGGCGGCGTCGCTCGACAGCTGGTTCTCGGAGCTCGTCCGGCGGATAATGTTCGTAGGCTTTTTTGCCTTTGTTCTGACTCAAGGCCCGACCTTTGCCAAGGCAATCGTCGACAGCCTGTTCCAGCTCGGTGCCGGCGGCGGAACCGCCTCGCCGGCTGAGGTCTTCAATGCCGGCCTCACCGTTGCAACGAAAATGTCAGAGAAAATCCAGTTCGGTGTATTCGAGGACAACGCGCTGGCGATATCGGCGGCTTTCGCGATGATCGTCACGGTTATCGCGTTCTCCCTTGTCGCGGCAATCTTTGTATCCGTCATGGTCGAGATGTATCTCGGCCTGCTGGCAGGAATGATCATGTTGGGGCTTGGCGGTTCTTCCTTCACCAAGGACTTTGCCGTCCGTTACCTGATCTATGCGTTCTCGGTCGGCATGAAGTTAATGGCTCTGGTGATGATATCCCGTATCGGCTCGGAAGTTCTGATCGGGCTCTCAAACCGCACCGATGTCGGAGATCAGTTTCAGACTGCTCTCGCGATTGCAGGAATAGCAGTCGTTGTCTTCATCATCGCAATTTATGTGCCGAACATCATTCAGGGTGTGGTCCAGGGTGCATCGGTAACGACTGGCATGGAAACAATCCGCCATGGCGGTCAGACGACGTCGTTTGCGGCAGGCGCTGCCATGCTCGCGGCGAATACTGCCCGGGCGGGCGCAACTGCTGCACAATCGGCGCACGCTGCCGGTGCATCGAGGACCAGTGCGGCGATGCGCGGTATCGGGATGGCAATCGGATCAGGCACGAAAGCGACCGGGTCCGCCGCCAGGGAAAAGGCGATCGGTTCGCCAGGCGCTTACGCCGGCACCCTCCTCGGACTTGCCAACGCGAAACTGGAGGGAAGCCGGACCAACGGACCTCCGCCTGCCAAACGCAAGTAAAGCTTTGAAGTGAGAGGGAAACCACGAATGGCCATGAAAACCCCCGTCGAAAGCCCCTATCTTGCCGCCCGGCTGGAGTGGACTGAACGATATGGCTCCTACGTTCAAGCCGCCAGGGCATGGCGAGCGGTCGGGATTATCAGCCTGATGATGGCGGTCATTGGCTTTGCCTACGCCCTCTACCAGAGCACCCAAGTCAAACTTGTTCCCTATATCGTCGAGGTGGACAAGCTCGGCGGTTCCTTGACAGCAGGTTTCCCGCAGCAGATCGAGTATGCGGATGCCCGTGTGGTCCGGGCAACGCTCGGCAACTTCATCATCAGCCTGAAATCGATCACACCTGACGCGGTCGTGCAAAAGCAATATATCGACCGCACCTATGCCCTCTTGCGCACTTCCGATCCCTCGACGCAGAAGGTCAATGCCTGGTTCCGTGCAAACTCGCCTTTCGAGCGCGCAAAGGCGTCAACAGTTGCGATCGAAGTCAACAACATTGTGGCTTTGTCCAACCAGACCTATCAAATCGACTGGACAGAGTACGAGCGAGATCGCAAGGGCAAGGAAACCGCTACCCGCCGGTTTCGTGGCATTGCGACGGTCACGCTGACTGTTCCTCAGGACGAGGCCACGATCCGCCTCAACCCGATCGGTCTTTATGTCCAGGATTTCGACTGGACTGCACAGCTTTGAAAGCAGGGAAACACGAGATGCTCAAACACCGAGTGATCGCGGCCGCCGGCTGCGCGACTTTAGTTGGATTGATGGACACTGCGATTGCGCAAAGCCTGACTGCAAAAGAGGTGAGGGGAACCGATATCTCGCAAAAATGGAGGGGCGCGACTGGACCGGTCACCACCGGACCGGATGGCAAGGTGATATTTCTGTTTGGTGCGACGCAGCCCTCGGTGGTGTGTTCGCCGCTTCAGGTCTGTGACATCGAGCTCCAGGGCGGCGAGATCGTGAGAGACGTCCTTGTCGGCGACACGGTCCGGTGGAAGATCGAACCGGCAACGTCCGGCGCCACTGGCGGACAGGCAATTCATCTTATCGTCAAGCCTTCCGAGCCAGGCCTTGTTTCCTCGATGGTCGTGACGACGTCACGGCGAACCTATCATATCCAGCTGAAATCGCACCCAAGCCAGTACATGGCTCGTGTCGGTTTTGAGTATCCTGAGGATAAATCAACGACGCTTGCCGACGTCAACGCAAGGCTTGAGGCGGGAGGCGTGCCCGGAGTGACCGCCGACAAGCTGAACTTCTCCTACTCAATAACGGGAAGCGCCCCCTGGAAGCCAAAACGTGTCTATTCCGATGGACTGAAGACCTACATTCAGTTCCCGAGATCGATTGCCGGACAGGACGCACCGGTTCTGTTCGTCGTGAGCGGCGGGCAGAACCGGATCGTCAATTACCGGATGAAGAATGACATGATGATCGTGGATTATGCAGTCGATAAAGCGACCCTCATTTCCGGCGTTGGCTGGCGCCAGCAGAAAGTCACTATCCGGAGGGGAGCGTAGAATGCGACGGGTTCATAGTGTGCTTTCGATCCTTGCAATATTGTGCAGTTGCCAAAGCAGGGAAAATGCTCCTGATCCGGCTTCTGCGTCCAATGTCGGGGCGCATGCCACCTCGGCAATCGCGGGTGACATGACCAGCCGACTGACGGAACAGATCGGTGCGGCTGCGGGAAGATCAATCAGGTTCGAGAAGGATAACTCGGACTACGCGGCAGCCCTTGAGGCGGCGTTCAAGGGCTGGGGCTACACAATCATTGCCAACAGCGTGGCGGCAAAGGATCAGAAGCCAATCGAGATTTCCTATTCGCTGCGACATGTCGACGGCCAAATTCTGGCATATCTGGCAACACCATCCGTCGCACTAGGTCGCGCCTACAGCGTCACCGGATCTCTCGCAACTGCGTCGAGCCCGCTATCCGTCATGCAGCGAAACTGAGGTGAAACAAGTGGTCCAGTCGCTACGGCTTGAAGCTCCGGCAAGTCCGGGTAGTCAACAGGAGATGCGTCGGCTCAATCGCTTGCCGATTCTGATCTCGGTCGTAATAGTCGCCCTGTTCCTTGGTGTTGTTATCATCGGCCTTTCCTTTCGCGGCTTTTCGTTCAGCCGGGACAGCGAACCAGGCCGCGTATCGGGCGCGCCCGCGACAAACTTCGGTGACCAGCTAAAAAAGGGCGTGGCTAACGGGATTATCGGCGAGCCGGAAAAGCAGGAGATTTTTCAGCCGGTGCCGGTCGTTCCCCGGACTGAGCAAAAGCGCGAGCCATTCATAGAGCGCAGGGCAGCACGTGACGAGCGGTCCCCCGGGTTTGAGCCTGAAGAAGAATGGCGTGCTCGTTTGCAAAGAGATCAGGAGGAGCAGTATCTTCGCGAAGTTCAACGACAGCGGATGGCACGCGTCCAGGCGCGGGCGTCTGCCCTGGATTCACCGCTCAAAGTGGACCTTTCCGACACGCCAGGCACCACCGGAACGACCGGCGTCGAACCACCCGGACTTGCCCGGACCAATAGTGGATCCGAGCTGGTCGGTCCTTCGATGAGCGCGGGGTTGCTTGCACAAAGCGCGGACCCGAACGGGCAGTTGAAGAAGGAGAGCTTTTTCAATCAGGACGTCAGGGTGTTGATTTCCACTGAGAACTGACCCGGTATTTCCACCGAGATTTGACCCGCCTTTTAGATATGTTTCGGGTCTGGTGTAGAGGTCAAGTTCCTGT
>NZ_JBNWCP010000017.1:0-99899 GCF_053522345.1 Agrobacterium sp. 22-226-1 | reverse complement strand
GCAGGTCTAGACATAGATCCTCACATTCAGAGAACTCGTATGCCCCCAATACCCTACTCAGCATCAGCCGCGCCAGATGGGGTCTCCTTGCCGCTTACGAACCGGAAGCAAAATATCCAAGCAGCATGGGCGCAGAGATAGTGCCAAGGCTCAAGGCAAAGTCGAGTGCGCTGATATTGGACGAACTTCGTGCATTACTGCTTCGCCCGACAAAACCATGCCCAGTTGTAATGATCGTGCCGGAAGTCACGCCGAGGAGCCCATAGGAGAGCAGAAAGACGGTGTAGCTCTGCGCACCAACACCAACATGGGTTGCAACTGCGCCGATGATGGCTGCACATGCGAGAATCAGCGCAGGTCGGTATTGGGTTATAGCTCGGGCGGCGACTAGCGAGCCGCCGACGATACCGGAACCCCAGGCCACGTAGAGTAGGCTACCCTCTGCGGCATTTATGGCAAATTGCCGTTGCAGGTCTGGTAAAGCGGCTGGGGCAAAAGTACCGAGTGCCCCAGCAACGAAGAAGGCCAACATCAGCGGCAGCATGGCACGCGAATTCTGCTTTTCGTCCATTGCATGTCTCCTTGCGGTTCGCAAAAAGAGAAGGAACAGTGAGCGCTAGTCAGTATTTCGAATCTACGCGGATCGGCGGATGATAAGTGGTTTTGCCGAAAAGGATTTTCGGCCAGTGGACGATGGAGTTTAGCTTCAGCTCGAGATACATACGGTGAAAGGGGTGGGCGACGTAGCGGACTGGATTGCGGATATAGTCCTGCTCCCCATAAAGGCCGGTCTTCGGAATATGCTGAGGCGGTTCTACATAGGTGCCGAACACCCGATCCCAAAGTGTGAAGCGGGCGCCGAAATTACAGCCGAAGTCCTTGTTGTGGCCCTTTTCTCGGGAATGATGCGTGTAGTGAACGGCGGGGGTGACGAAGATGCTTCGAAGCCACCGCAGGAGAGGGAGTTTGATCTCTGCCTGATAGAGGGTGATCGAATGAGAGGGGTTCGTCCATGCATCGAAGAGCAAGATGACGATCAGGCCCCAGCCGCTTTGTGTCACATCGAAAGACAAAAGCTGGGTAATGACCGGCATGAACAATAAGACGAAAGCACGCCCTCCGGCGACGTCAAGGATTGCAGACTGCGGATCGACGGACTGGGTAAGTTGCGTGAGATTTTGGGTACGGTGATGGCTGACGTGGCCGAGGCACCAGAACAAACGCACCTTATGACTTAGACGATGTGACCAATAGTAGCAAAAATCGGCCATGAGGCAGGCGGTCAGCAAGGCCAACCAACCGTCGAGCTTCACGAGCGTGGGCACATGGCGCACGAGTTGCACGTAATAGTCCACCAATTTTTCGAAGAACGGGTTCGCGAAGGTGAAGATGGCCGTCAGCAGGTAGATGCTGTTCACCAAAGAGACGGTAATCATACCAGGCCAGTCGAAAGGCTCACCCTTGATACGCTGATGCAGCAACAGATCGAGCGCGCCGACAATAATGCCGAAAATGATTCGTACTAAGGCCGCAATTAACAATAGATCGGCAATTTGACGAGAAGAGATTGCCTCCATTATGACCGGTTCGGTTCCGTAGAAGACAGTAACGGCTTTGGCCTTGAGGATCGAGAAAGCCTCGATCCCTTTGTGATGGAAAGCCATCTCCAGGAGGAACGCGCCAAAGGCCGCGATCAGCAAAAAGTATGCCGCCCGATGCTCCTTCCCCGGGACAATGTCCTTTTCCCAGAATATTTCTCTGATAAACTTACTTACCCCTGCCGAGGAAGGGCGTTTGAAGATCCTCTTTGCCGAAATAAAATGCAACATGTTACCTCCATTGCTTGGCGCGCAAGCTATGTCCAACGACGTTTCAGGAATGACGGGAAATCGGAATTCGGTGATTCCGTGGATCGACGTTCAGCTCAGCGGATTGTCCACCCTCCATCGATCACGAGGTTGTGGCCGGTAATCAGAGAGGCAGCTGGTGAGGCAAGGAAGACGATTGCGCCGGCAACCTCTCTCGGCTGGCCCAACCGATGGAGAGCGGCGATACGGTCTATCGTATCCTGTTTGAAAGCCGGCTTGGAAAGCGCCTTTGCTGTACCAGGAGTTTCGATAAAGGTCGGGCAAACGGCATTTACGCGGATGCCATATTCACCCCATTCGACCGCCAGACATCGCGTCATGTGCGAAACCGCTGCCTTGGCAAGGCAATAGACCGTCTCCCCTGGCAGTGCGACAAGGCTCGCCTGGGAGCTGACATTGATGATGTTTCCGCCACGGTTCACCTCAATGAGGTTACGGGCAATTGCCTGGGAAATAAAAAACGCCGACTTCACGTTGAGGTTCATAACCTGGTCGAAATCTGTCGGCGTCACATCAAGAGCCGCATCAGCTATTCCGCCACCCACGTTGTTTACGAGTATGTCGATCGGGCCAACCTGCTCAATGGTCTTGTCAATCGCGGAAAGGCAGCGATCAATCACACCTGCGTCCATGTGCAGGATCTCTACTCGGCGGCCCATATCCCGGATGCTGCTTGCCAATTCTGCAACATCGGAGGAAGGCCGTACTCCGAGAAGGAGATCAGCGCCAGCATGGGCTAGAGCAAGTGCCGCCGCCCGACCGATGCCACGAGACGCGCCCGTCACCAGTGCGAGAGAGCCTGAGAGATCGTAATTCGGCAGATCGTGGCTCATGACGCGCTCCCATAGGCCCTGATATAGTCGATGTCGAACCAAGCCTCCTTGGCGGCTTCGCGCGCTCCGAGCCCAGAGAGATCATAGAAATTAAGCATGATCTGCATCGGATAGGCCGGCGATTGGGTGGTTGTCGTCACTCTTTCGCCATCGACGTAGAAATCGACGCCCGACGGTGTCCAGTCCATAGCATAGACGTGCCAATCCTCGATATTGATCGGCAATGCGCGGCCATCGATTTCATCAACAAGCGTGGGATCCTGTATCTTCTTGATTCCCCGATTGATGGACGAAGCGGATATACCGGCTTTATCGCCAAAGGCCTCGAACACAGTGATCTCCCCCGATTTCTCGGGAGCATCCTCGAAACCGATGAGCCAAAGAGCCGCGAGATTCCACGGATTGAGCTTGGCACACGCCTTCATTTCGAGTCGGCAATATTGCGGAACGAAGAGGCGCATCTCCGGAAGAGTGTGACGGACCCTCAGATTATCATTAAAGCGGTGCTGGCCTTGCGAACTGTCGAGTGGACCTGCGAAATGCCCCGTCTGAAGGCCGGATACCCGGATCTGCCCATCAAATTCGGGGCACCATGGCTGCTGATCGTTTGCGATCGTAAGGCGCAAAATGCTGTCGGCGATATTAAACCGCGCCGCAGCGCCCAACCCACTCCAGTGCGGGAGATAATAAGGAAGCCATTTCTTGGCATCCAAGTCGTGTCGGTCGAAATTGTCTTCGAAAATAATGTTTGATGCGTAAGGTTTTGTTTTCTCACAAAAAGCGTTCAGAGGCGGCCTAGCCATTCATGTGGCTCCTATCGTTGTTCGGCGGCCCTCCTCCAAAGCCATGTATATGCGTAACGCATATATACTTCAGTTGATTTATATGCGCAACACAAATAAAATGGCTCCATGCACTCAAAACGACTTCAGAATATCGTCGGTGCGCTAGCGCTGAAGATAGCCGATAATATTGCGGAAAATACCGAGGTTCTCGCGCCCCGCGATGATCCGGCTGCGGCGATTGCCCTGATCGGGCGTTCGCCGAGATGGACAATCCGTCAGCTTAGCAACGATCTCGGCTTGTCACATGCCGCCACCGTACGACTGGTGGATAGGCTGGTTGCCGACAGCCTGATGTTGCGGGAGAAGTCTACCAAGGATGGGCGCGCTGTAGAACTCGTTCTGACCCAAGTTGGCGAACAGGTTTACAGAGACATGCTCGAAGCCCGTCATCATTGCCTAGCCAAACTTCTTTGCCGCCTGTCTGACGAAGAACGGGAAATGCTGGGCAAGATCAGCGAAAAGCTTCTGGCACTGGCGGCAAAGAATACAACGGATCGAAGCCGAACTTGCAGGCTCTGCGATGTTGCAAACTGCAAGACCTGCCCAATGGATATCGCTGTGTCGATCTAACTGCTGGTCCGCTCATTTGCGCGAAGATGCAGGGAGACCCAAGACTGGCCCTTTACAAGGCCGGGATGTGCTGCCACGAACTATCAAGTTGACCTCAAGCGCTACGCGTTGAGGGATGGTGGCGCTTTCCAGTATCGAGTTCACCGCCTTTTGCGCAAGTTCCTGGAGTGGTTGCGCGATGGTTGTCAACCCAGGTTGCAAAATTGCCCCTTCTGGCACACCATCAAAGCCGACAACCGATACGTCGCTTGGTACGGAGATATCGTGTTTGCTTAGCCATTGTATCGCGAACATCGCTATCCGGTCGGACATTGCGAGAATGGCAGTCGGCGGCCTCGGCTGTGAGAATAGCGTCGTCAAGGCAGTCTCGACGGTCGGCCGGTCATTCAGCGTTCCATATATCGAAACATCGTCGCGCCTAACACCAAATACCTCCAACCCTTGCCAATAGCCAATCATCCGGTCTCGCATACTGACACCCAAGACCTCGTCCAAATGCTCCGGCGATAGAGCTCCATGAGAAAGGCTGGAGTTGGCGACAGCGAGCACCGCTACACGTCTATGCCCTAGTTCACCTATATGCCTCGCCGCCAACACTGCCCCGGCTTTATTGTCGATGCCAATCTGCGGGATTGTAGCGTCCTGATGGCCTAGCGCTAAAGCTATGAAAGGCAATCGCCGCTGGCGTGTCAATTCGACAAGCCTTTCGCCCCCTTCCACGCATAGCAGAATAAAGCCATCCACGAGCGCGCTGTTGATATTCCAGGCGAGCTTTTCCTGGTTCTGCGCCGAAACCAGTGCGATTCCAGTTCCGGTGACATCGCAAACCTCGCTGATTGCGGTCATCAGGGAACGTGCCCATTGATCTTCAAAAAAGTATGACAACGGTTCTACTGACGCCACGCCAATCGCATTGACGCGCCCCGCCCGAAGGAGCCGGCCCTTTAGGTCTGGTCCTCTATATCCCAGTTCCTTGGCTACCCTGAGCACATGTTCCCGCACTTCATCGCGCACCACCCCTGGGCGGCTGAAAACGTTTGAGGCCGTACCTTGCGACACGCCGGCCGCCTTCGCGATATCAGCCAATTTCACTTGTTTGTTTTTCAAGCTTGCAGCGTCCTGTCGTTGCCTGGCGCAATAGCATGCATAGAGCACTTTTTGTATCGATTCAAATCTGCTTGACATTTCGCCGAGATGAATCGAAATTGAATCGATTCAATTCCGCGACGGCTCTGTCAGAAACCTGCTGAAAGGTACCCGAAATGATTCCCATCAGCCATCTGTTCAAAGATATTTACAATGAGCGTTGGGGCTCCCCCCTTAATTTGACGCCGGAGATCGATACTGTATCCGGCTCGCGAGAAGGGGGCCCAAAGGCAGTTCTAAAAACGTTTCTCTGCTTATTCCACCGCAAACGCGGAACTGCTTGGTCCTTTACTCTACCTACAGATCACCGCCTGAGGTGAGCGAAGCAGTCTAATTCTCACACTCCAATTTGAGAGCGCCGGTGCAAAAGTCGGCCACGGTAGCGGCAGAATAATCCATCCGCGGGCGGAGTAAAAACCGGCCACCTATTTCCTTTCTGCAATGAGCGCAGGAGGCACAGGGGATGTTTGGTCCGCCTGAACCCTGACTGGTTTTTAGACCTGAATGATGAGTGAGTTATGCAGGAATTGGTTGCGGGGGCTCGCTTCAAATCTCCATAGTCAACAAATGTTGGTCTCGGTCAGAACCTGCCCGAGCATGACGAAAGAGGTGAAGCTTTGCGCTTACCTCATACGCGTCCCTATTCCGCAATCTCCGAGCTTCCCACCCAACGCCCTTCGGCAAACGACCGGGCCATGGCGTGGATGCTGCGCTCGATCTTCAGGCCTTCCTCGAAATCGATGATATGGGCCTTTTTCCCCTCGATTGCCGCGATCAGTTCCCGGCATTCGATCACCTTCAGATCGTTGAAACCGAGGCCGTGGCCGGGGGCGGGGATGAAGCGGTCATAGGGCTTGTGATGCGGTGCCGTGAGGATGGTTCTGAAACCCTGCTCTTCCGGGCGTCCATCCGTGGTGTAGAGCTGGAATTCGTTCATCCGCTCCTGATCGAACAGGATCGAGCCGGTGGAGCCATAAATCTGGATGGCGATGCGGCCCTTGCGGCCCCAGGCGGAGCGGTTGGCGATGAGCACGGCGGAAATGCCGCCTTCTAGCTTCAACAGCACGCTGGCAAGATCGTGCGTCTCGACGGCGCGGTTGCCGCCGCCGGCAAGCGGGCGGGTTTCGTAAGGTTTCACCATGTCGGTGATGGCGCTTTCGGCATGGCCGAACAGGGCGAAGAGCAGTGACAGAGGGTGCACGGCAAAATCATCCAGCGCGCCGTAACCTGAGGAGGCCTCGCTCTTCCAGTAGAAGGGCTGGGTGGCGTCGGCCATGAAGTCCTCGTCCATTTCGGCGCGGACGTGATAGACGTTGCCAATCGCGCCTTCGTCAATCAGGCGGCGGATGTGGCGGATGACGGGGTTCTGGATGTAATTGTAGCCCATCGCTGCCGCCTTGCCGGACCGGCGGGCGGCATCGCGCATCTTCACCGCGTCAGTAAAGGCGGGCGCCATCGGCTTTTCGCACCAGACATGTTTGCCGGCCTCAAGGGCGGCAATCGCCATTTCCGGGTGGAAGGCGTTGGGCGTGGTGACCGAGATCACGTCGATCTCGGGGTCGGAAAGCAGGTCGCGCCAGTTGCCCGTCGAGCGGGCAAAGCCGAACTCGGCGGCTTTCTTTGCGGCAAGCTCGGGATTGACTTCCGCGAGCGTCACGAGGCGGGGGCGTTCCACATCGCCGAAGACGCTGGTGACGTTGTTCCACGCCAGCGCGTGGCATTTGCCCATGTAACCGGTGCCGATAAGGCCCACGCCAAGAGCGGCCATGCTATTCTCCTCCCGAGAGTTTTATAATGAAATCAATGTATTGAGCGTTAAATGTGACAGGCGAAACGAAACCCCTCCGCCCTCATCCCTGTGCTTGTCACAGAGATCCAGCCAGCCCAAGTCCTTGGGCTGGGAAGACTCTCCCCGTCGCGCAGACGCGCGCTAGCTGGATTCCTGTGACAAGCACAGGAATGAGGACAGGTGAGTGAATTACGGATTATCCCGCTTGAAAATCCAGTCATGATCCGGGTGGTTCTTGAAGCGCCATTTGCGCATCGGCCCCGCCATCACGTTCAGATAATACATCTCATAGCCATAGGGCGCGCCGCAGGGGTGGTGGCCCTTGGGGACCAGCACGACATCGCCGTCTGACACCGCCATGGTCTCATCCAGCGAACCGTCTTCGGTAAAGACGCGCTGGAAACCGAAACCCTGCGCCGGGTTGAGGCGATGATAATAGGTCTCCTCCAGATAGGTCATATCGGGGTAATTGTCCTCATCGTGCCGGTGCGGCGGATAGGAGGACCAGTTGCCCGACGGCGTGAAGACTTCCGTTACCAGCAGGCTGTCCGCCACATCGCGCTCTTCCATGGCGATGGGGAAAATGTAACGCGTATTGGCGCCCTTGCCACGCTCGGTGAGCTGCACGCCATTGGGACCGATCTGCTGCGCCTCGCGGCTGCCTTTTTCGCCGGGCGCGGTGCAGATACCGACGGTGCAGTCGGTCGTGGCGGTCAGCGACCATTCGGAGCCTGCGGGCACGTAGACGCAATGCGGCGGTTTGCGTTCGAACACATTCATGCGGTCGCCGAGTTCACCGAAGTCCTTACCGCCTGCGGAAATCGTCGCCTTGCCTTCCACCAGCACGAGGATGACTTCGGTATCGCCGGTGCTTTCCGCTGCCGTTTCGCCCGGCTTCAGGCGGTAGAGGCCGAAACCGACATAACCCCAATCCGCGCTTTGGGGCGTGATGTCGTGCACCTTGCCGCTGGTCGCGACCGGCTTGCGCAGAAGTGAGGTCATGGTGGTGTTCCTTTTTGGTCAGTCGTTCAATTTATCGGGCGGCTATTCCCGCGTTTCCCTCATCCCTGTGCTTGTCACAAGGATCCAGCCAGCCCAAGTCCTTGGGCTGAGAGGAGTCTTTCCGCCGCGCCGACGCGCGTCGGCTGGATTCCTGTGACAAGCACAGGAATGAGGGAGGAGGGGATGCACCGGAACATACGATTCCAGGACGTATGGACGAATGCCCCCCGCTCAGCTCAAGCAGCCTGAGCCTTGTCCAGCCCTGCCTCGCGCGCAAAAGCCTTCAGCGATTTCAGCCCGAGGCTCTGATATTCGAACGGGTTGCGCACGTCAGGGTCCTGTTCGGCCTCGATCACCAGCCAGCCGCTGTAACCATGCTCGGCCGCCACCTTCAGCACCGGCGGGAAGTTCACGCCGCCTTCGCTGTCGCCGGGAACGGTGAACACGCCGCGGCGCACGCCTTCGAGGAAGGAGAGCCGCTCACCCCGAACCTGATCGGCAATGGCAGGGCGCACGTTCTTGGCATGGATATGGCCGACACGACCCATGTATTTCTGCGCGACGCGCACGGGATCGCCGCCGCCGAACAGGCAATGGCCGGTATCGAGCAGCAGATGCGTCTTCGGGCCGGTATGCTTCATCAGGAGGTCGATTTCCTCTTCGCTCTCGACCACCGTTCCCATGTGGTGGTGATAAACGAGGGTGATACCCTGTTCTGCGGCAAAGGCGGCCAGCGCCTCGACGCCCGCGCCGAATTTCGCCCAGTCCTCGGCCGCAAGGCGCGGACGGTCGACCAGCGCCTTGTTGTCATCGCCATGGATGGCGTTGGAGGTCTCGCAGACGATGATGACCTTCGAGCCCATGGCTTTCAGCAGGTCAAGCGCCGGCTGCATCGCCTTCTTTTCGGATTCGATGTCATCGGTCAGAAGGTTCAGCGAATGCCAGCCGGAGACGAAGGAGAGGCCGCGCGGCGAAAGCACGCCCTTCAGGCCTTCCGGCTCAGTCGGGAATTTGTGACCCTTTTCGATGCCGTCGAAACCGATCTTGGCGGTTTCATCGAGGCATTGTTCGAGGCTGATATGCGCGCCCAGCGTGCGGTCGTCGTCGTTGGACCAGGCAATCGGGTTGGTTCCGTAACGGATCATCTTACTGTCTTTCCTTGACATGGTTTTCATAACGGACGCGGGCCGGGCCGATTTCGGCGCGGTCGGAAACTTCAGGCACCGCGACATCCCACCAGTGACCGCCGGCCTGCGGCGTCGGGTAAGGGTCGGTATCGATGACGATGACGGTGGTGCGGCTGGAGGCACGGGCTGCCGCAAGCGCCTCTTCCAGCTCGGTAATGGTGGAAACCTTGCGCGCATCCGCCCCCATCGAGCCCGCATGGGCCACGAAATCGATGGCGATCGGGTTGACGTTGGTGTGGGCGTAGAGGTTGTTGAACTCCGCGCCGCCGGTTTCCATCTGAAGGCGGTTGATGCAGCCGTAACCGCGATTGTCAGTAATGACGAGCGTGATCTTCACGCCCATGGCAACCGATGTCGCAAGCTCGGAATTCATCATCATATAGGAGCCATCGCCGACCATGACGATCACGTCGCGGTCCGGTTCCGCCATCTTGATGCCGAGGCCGCCGGCCACTTCATAACCCATGCAGGAGAAGCCGTATTCCATGTGATAGGAGAGCGGCAGCCTGGATTTCCACAGCTGGTGAAGCTCGCCCGGCATGGTGCCGGCCGCGCACATGACGACAGTATTGTCACGCGACTGGCGCTGCACCGCGCCGATGACCTGCATGTCGGTGGGCAGGCTGTTGGAATTTTCTTCGCCCGGCGCTGCCGTATCGGCATCGGCCTTTTTAAACCATGCAGCCTTGAGACCGGCGTCCGGCGCGGCAAAACGGTGGCTGCCGAGTGCTGCGGAGAGCTTTTCAAGTCCGATCTTCGCATCCGCCGTCAGGCTGATCGCATCGTGCTTGGCGCTGTCATAGGGCTGAACGTTAAGCGCCAGGATTTTGCGGTTCGGGTTCTTGAACAGCGCCCAGGAGCCGGTGGTGAAATCCTGAAAACGGGTGCCGACGCCGAAGACCAGATCGGCCTTTTCGCTGATGATATTGGCGCTTTCCGCGCCGGTGACGCCGACGGGGCCGAAATTCAGATCATGGTCCCAGGCGAGGGCCGATTTACCGGCCTGCGTTTCGACGACGGGAATGGAATGGGTTTCGGCAAAGCGCTTCAGGGTTTCGGTTGCGCCGGCAAAATGCACGCCGCCGCCGGCAACGATGATCGGGTTCTTCGCCGCCTTGAGCGCAGCGACGGCTTCATCGAATTCCACCACATCCGGCTCGGGGCGGCGCTGGCGCCAGACACGCTTTTCGAAGAAGCTGACAGGGTAATCATAGGCCTCCGCCTGCACATCCTGGCAGAAGGCGAGCGTGACGGGGCCGCAATCGGCCGGGTCTGTCATGGTGCGCATGGCGCGGGGAAGCGCTGTCAGCAACTGTTCCGGCCGCATGATACGGTCAAAATAACGGCTGACGGGGCGGAAGCAGTCATTCACCGTCATCGTGCCATCGCCGAAATCTTCGAGCTGCTGCAAGACCGGATCAGGCCCACGATTGGCGAAGACGTCGCCGGGGATCAACAGCACCGGCAGGCGGTTGACATGGGCAAGGGCGGCGGCCGTCACCATGTTTGCCGCACCGGGGCCGATGGAGGAGGTGACCGCCATGGCGCGGCGGCGACGCAGCTGCTTGGAATATGCGATGGCCGCATGGGCCATGGATTGCTCGTTCTGGCCGCGATAGGTCGGCAGTTCGTCGCGGATACCATAAAGCGCCTCGCCGATGCCGGCGACATTGCCATGGCCGAAAATGGCCCACATGCCGGCGATATAGGTTTCGCCATGTTCATTCATCTGCGCTGCCAGGTAACGAACCATGGCCTGCGCAGCCGTCAATCTGATTGTATTCACGCTGCCTCTCCCTTTTTGGCGCGCGCCTCATCCCAAATGCGGCACAGGCTGGCATAGCGCTGCGCCATATCCCTGACCGCTTCCTCATCGGTCATCTTGCCACCGAGCCAGCTGCGGGCGGCATCCGCGAAAATCGTGCGGCCAACGGCGAAACCTTTGACCAGATCGAAACCGGCGGCAAGGCGGAAGCTCTCTTCCAGTTCGCTTTGCGGCGCGTCGAGACCGAGAACGACGATGCCCCGCACGTAAGGATCGTTGCGATGCACGGCGTCGCAGGCGTTTTTCCACGCAGCACGGGTCTTCATCGGCTCCAGCTTCCACCAGTCGGGATAGACCCCGATCTCGTAAAAGCGCTCGATGATGCGGGCGGCGGTCAAATCGTCGGTCGGGCCGACCTTGGAGGGAATGACCTCCAGCAGCATTTCCAGCCGGTTGCGGCGTGTCGCCTGGAACAGACGCATGACCGTCTCTTCCTGCGCGGCGCGCATCTCATCCGTATCGTCGGGATGATAGAAACACAGAACCTTGACGACATTTTCAAGCGGCCATTCGGAAAGACCGCCGAAATCCTTGCCGAGATCGGGTTCCAGCGTCAGCGGGCGCGAACCCGGCCATTCCACCGGGCGACCGATCCAGAGGCCCGAGCCGCTGGCGGCAAACAGGGCGTCACGTCCAAGGCGGCCGTCGCAGAGAATGCCGTAACCCGGCCTGTCACCGGCAACATGCTGTGCGGCCTGAAGGCAGAGTTTCTTGAAAGCGCCGATCTGCTCGTGCTTGACGCCAAGCTCGTCGGCGATGGCTTCCAGCTGCATGCGGTGGTCGAAGGCGAAGACGCGCATCGTGTCCCAGTCGCCCTTGCGGTTGGTCGACCAGTGCACCTGTTCCAACGCCTCGTCCTTGCGCAGCGCCTTGTTACGAATGCCGGCCTTGAAGAAATATTGCAGCTCCTCCCAGCTTGGATAGGCAGGCGTGCAGCCATGGCGGGAGACGGCGAAGGCGCCGCAGGCATTGGCGTATTTCAGCGTCGTCGGCCAGTCTTCGCCGCGCAGCCAGCCACGGAACAGCCCGGCCATGAAGCCATCGCCGGCACCCAGAACGTTGAAGACCTCGATCGGGAAACCTTCACCCGTCTCGCCATCGTCGAGGCTGGCAGGAATATCGCCAGCGAAAACCGAAGCGCCCATCGGTCCGCGCTTGCACACCAGCGTCGCATTTGAGACCTTGCGCACGGCGTTCAGCGCGGTCAGCGTATCGGTGGAACCGCCGGCAATGTGGAATTCCTCTTCCGTGCCGACGATCAGGTCGAAGAGATGCAGGGTGGATTGCAGCTTGGCGGTGACCTTCTGCGATTCGACGAAACGGCTCTCGCCATCGCCATGGCCGGCCACACCCCAGAGATTGGGGCGGTAATCGATATCGAGCGCGGTCTTCGCGCCATTTTCGCGGGCGAGTTTCAGCGCCTTCAGCACGGCCGCTTCCGTCTTCGGATGCGACAGATGCGTGCCGGTGGCGCAGATGCAGCCGGCTTCGGCGATGAAGGCGGGATCGATGTCGTCTTCGCTGAGCGCCATGTCGGCGCAGTTTTCACGATAGAAGATCAGCGGGAACTGGTTCTGGTCGCGAATGCCGAGCAGCACCAGCGCGGTCAGCCGCTCCGGATCTGTCTTTACGCCACGTACGTCAACGCCTTCGCGCACCAGCTGTTCGCGGATGAAGCGACCCATATGCTCATCGCCGACACGGGTGATGACGGCGCTGTTGAGCCCGAGGCGGGCAGCGCCGGCTGCGATATTGGTGGGAGAGCCGCCGATATATTTGGCAAAGGAGGCCATGTCCTCCAGACGGCCGCCGACCTGCGAACCGTACAGATCGACAGACGAGCGCCCGATCGTGATGAGATCAAGTTTTTTCAAAAGGTTCCTCCTTAGCACCGCACCTCGGTACGGTCTGCCTCACATGTCTGGAGCGGCATTCAGGCGACGATCGCCCGCATCTTTCGCCATCCCGCTCCGATGAGCCTCCTCCGCTCATTTTCGTTCGTCACGAGACGGACGATTATGGAATGCCCGTTTCATGGATTTGGATCATAAATTCTATTTTTTCCGTTTTCAATAAAAATATTCAGGCTGTTTTGCGAGTTCCCACAGCCACGGCCAGCGTAATGGCCAGACAGAGCGTGGCGGAAAGCGAGCGAAATGCGCCGAAATCGATCTCGGTGACGGTCAGCAGCGTCGCGCCGGATTTCCGCAGCGGATTGACGGCGGAATCGGAGAGCGCCACGACCGGAATACCGTTGGCGCGGGCGTTTTCCGCCAGCTCCAGCGTTTCGGCGGAATAGGGAGAAAAGGTGATAGCGATCAGCGCGTCGTCACGGGAAATGGCGCTGATATTGCCGAGCCCGCCGACCGCACTGTGCAGAACCGCCGGCACCTTCATCTTCTCGAAGGCGTAAGCGAGATAGCTGGCAATGGGAAAAGAGCGCCGCAGACCGATGATATGCACGGTGCGCGCCTTCGCCAGCGCCGAAACCGCCTCGTCAAGCTGGCGGGTATCGACCGATTTCAGCAGCATTTCCAGTGAGGAACGGCCGGCCTCCACGAATTCGGCAAGCAGGCCGGATGCGCTTTCATCGCCCTTCTCCCGCAGATGGTCGAGTCGCGTCGCATAATCCGGCCAGCCGCCGACATAGGAATCACGGAACAGCCGCTGCATTTCCGAAAAGCCGGAAAAGCCCATGATCTGGCAAAAACGCATGAAGGCCGAGGGCTGTACGCCAGCCCCTTCCGCCATTTCAGCGACGGTGGAAACGGCGATGCGATCCTGATTGGAGGCGACATAATCGGCGCATTGCCGCAATCGTTTCGGCAAACCCTCCGCGACCTGGAGCAGCCGCTCCTCAAAAGCCTTTACGGATTCTGGCGCCTCGATTGCCGTCATTGTCGTTCCTTTGTGCAGACTGAAATCGTGTGCACTTTAACTGCAGTGGAATTTTTATTCCATTGGGTTTTTTGAGGAAGGGCAAATGAGACGGCGGGGGCTTTGTGTGATCGGTCACCCTCCGTCATTCCGGCCTTGAGCCGGAATCCAGCCGGCGCGCGTCTGCGCGGCGCGAAGAGTTTTCACCCCAAGGACTTGGGGTGGCTGGATACCGGCTCAAAGCCGGTATGACGAGATTATATATATGAACGCGCAACGGCGATGCGTTGGCTCAATGCAGCCCGCCGACCCCAAGATGCGTATCGATAATATCCGGGTTTTCCGCAAGATCGCTCGACGGCCCTTCCCAGACGATGCGGCCGCGTTCCATGATGATGGCGTGGTCGGCGAAGTCGATGGCCATCTGGATGCGCTGTTCGACGAGGAGAATGGTCATTTCGCCGGATTGGGCGAGTTTGGAGAAGGCGGCCATCAGCTCCTCGCAGATGACGGGGGCAAGGCCTTCGAGCGGTTCGTCGAGAAGCAGCACCCGCGGTTGGCCGAGAATCGTGCGGGCGGTGGAAAGCATCTGCTGTTCGCCGCCCGAAAGTTGCGAGCCGAGATTGCGGCGGCGTTCCTTGAGGCGCGGAAACAGCGTGTAGGCTTCCTCGATGGCCGATTTCGGCCGGGTCTTGAGGCCGACGAACAGGTTTTCCTCGACGGTGAGGGTGGGAAAAACATCGCGGGTCTGCGGCACGTAGCCGAGGCCGGCTTTGGCGCGGGCGGCACTCGGCAGGGCGGCGATGTCCTGCCCGCCGATGCGGATATCGCCGGCAAAGCGTTTCGTCTGGCCGGCCAGCGTGGCGAAGAGGCTGGTCTTGCCGACGCCGTTGCGGCCGAGAACCGCGAAACGCGAGCCCGACGGCACGGAAAGCGACAGGCCCTCGATGACGCGGGTAGGGCCATAACCGGCGGTGAGGTTGACGATTTCAAGCGGCGCTGCGGGCATCGGCGTAACTTCCCAGATAGGCTTGGCGGACTTCCGCATTGCTGGTGACGTCTTCCGGTGAACCGTCGAAGATGACGGCGCCGGCTGCCAGAACGACGACGCGTTTGGCGAAACGGAAGACCAGATCCATGTCGTGCTCGATCATCAGGATCGCTAGATCGGCCGGCAGCCGGTCGAGCGCCTGTTCGATGCGCGCGGTTTCCGTGGAAGGCACGCCGGCGGCCGGTTCGTCCAGCAAAAGGATTTTCGGGCGAAGCGCCATGGCAAGCGCGATCTCGATCAGCCGCTGCTGGCCGTAGGCGATTTCGCGCACCTTTGTTTCGGCAAGGGCCAGAAGGCCAAGCGTGCCGAGAATGTCGCGGGCTTCGCTCATCACCGCAGGCATGGCGCGGTAACGGCCGAAAATCCGGCCCGTTTTGCCTTCGCGCTGGAGAATGGCAAGCGCCACATGCTCCTCTGGCGTCATATCCTGAAACAGCCGTGTGACCTGAAACGAGCGCACAAGGCCGCGCTTCACCCGCTGGCTGGCGCTGAGGCCGGTCACATCCTCGCCGGCGATGCGCACCGTGCCGGCCGAGGGCTTGATATTGCCGGTGACGAGATTGACGAAGGTGGTCTTGCCGGCGCCATTGGGGCCGATCAGCACCGTGCGGTCTCCCGGCGAAAGCGACAGCGAGACATTGTTGGTGACGACGAGGCCGCCGAAATTCTTCTTGAGGCCGGAGACTTCGAAAATGGCGCTCATTTGCGACCTCCACGGATGCGCGCGATGATCTGTTCACCCGCGCCATAAAGCCCGCGCGGCGCAAAAAGCACGACGGCAATCAGCAGCAGGCCGACAATGGTGAGCCAGTGGAACGGATTGGCGGCCGAAACGACATCTTCGAACCACATGAAGGTGACGGTGCCGATCAACGCGCCGTAAAGCGAACCCGCGCCGCCGAGCACCAGCATGACCAGCGCTTCGGCCGAAAGCGTGAAGCTGAGGCTGTCGAGGCCGACGACCTGGGTGGAGATGGCGTTGAGCGAACCGCCGATGCCGGCGACGACGCCCGATATGACAAACATCTTCAAAATCGTGCCGTTGACGGCGCCGCCCATGGCCTGAATGCGGATGCTGTCCTGTTTGACGCCGCGGCACAACATGCCAAAGGGCGAATTGACCACGACCCTGAGGGCGAGGAAGACGACGAGCAGCAGACAGACGCCATAAATATAGGCGGTGCGGCCGAAAAGATCGAATTCGAAGGTGCCGAACAACGCGTCCGGGGAAACGCCGGCAAGACCGTCGCTGCCGCCCGTCCAGCCCGATGCCTTGTTGGCCGCCTCATGGAACAGGTGGATGACGGCGATGGAAAGAACGAGCTGCGGCAGGCCGTGGGCGCGCAAGAGAACCGTGCCGGAGACCAGCCCGGCAACGCCGCCCGCGCCTGCGCCGATCACGGTCATCAGCAGCGGATCGGTAATCTCGAAATGGGCCGCGGCAATACCGGCGGCATAGGCGCCCGCGCCGAAGAGCGCGGCATGGCCAAGCGTTGCGACGCCGCAATAGCCGGTAACGAGATCGATCGACAGCACCAGCAGTGCAATGGCGGTGATGCGGGTCAGAAGCGCCAGATTATCCGGAAACAGGTAATAACCGGCAACAGCGGCGATAATGATGAGGAGCGGCCCCGCAAGCGTGCGCAGCGGCGAGCGCGCCGTCGGGATTTCTGCCGTTTCAGTCACGTCGTTCATGAGCACCGCCATCTCATTTCGCCCTTCCGAGAAGGCCGCGCGGGAACAGCGTGATGATCACGATGACCGCTAGGTAAAAGAAGAATTCGCCATATTCGGGGGCGAGGTAGCGCCCGGTCGTATCGATAGCGCCGAGCAGCAGGCAGGCGATCAGCGCGCCGGGAATGGAGCCCGCGCCGCCGACCGAGACCACTACGAGGAAGGTCACCATATAACGCAGCGCATAATAGGGTTCGACCGGCAGCAGTTCCGCGCCGATGACGCCGCCCATGGCGGCAAGGCCGACGGCGATGGCGAAGCTGACGGCATAGATAACCTCGGTGCGAACGCCAAGCGCGGCCGCCATGGCGGCGTTATCGACAGCAGCGCGCAGCTTGATGCCGAAGGCGGTCTTTTCGAAGGTGAACCACAATGCACCCGCAACGGCCAGACCGCAGGCAATGGCGAAGATGCGATGCGTGGCGATGGTGCGGAAGCCGAGATCGGTGGGGCCGGCCAGCTGCTGCGGCAGCGGAATGGTCTTCAGCGTCGGGCCGAAGACGAAGTTGGCGATGCCGATGATGCAAAACGTGATGCCGATGGTCATCAGCACCTGCGTCAGTTCCGGCGCGCCATAGATGCGACGATAGAGAAAACGCTCAAGCGGAATGGCAATGACGATGGTGCCGACGATGGCGACGAGGATCGCCACCGCGTAACCGAGGCCGAGGCCATGGGCGGCATAGGAGGCGAGATAACCCCCGATCATGGCGAAGGCGCCATGCGCCAGATTGACCACCCGCATCAGCCCCATCGTCACCGAAAGGCCGATGGAGATGATGAACAGGACCATGCCATAGGCAAGCGCATCGACAAGGATGCTGAAGACCGTCTGCATGCTGAAAAATTCCTCCCGGTGCTGCAATGCCCATCCGGGCCGGAGACGGGCCGCTATTGGCGGCCCGACAACGTCTTTTAAAAGCTGCCGTTACTTCGCGGCGGCGAGGCCCGGATCGCCCTGTTTTTCGAAGGTCTGGACTTCCTTGTTGTAATAATTGCCGTCATCGCCCTTGGCCACTTCGCGCAGATAGATGTTCTGCGTGATGTGGCGGCTTTCCGGATCGATGCTGACAGGGCCGCGCGGGCTTGTCCAGGAAAGACCCTTCACCGCGTCCACCGCCTTTTCCGCATCCTGTTTGCCGCCGGTGGCCTCGATCATCTTGCTGATGACATACATGCCGTCAAAGGCGCCGACGGAAGGGAAGGAGAGCTCCTTCGGATTGCCGATGGCCTTGGCGGCGGCTTCCACGAAGGTCTTGTTCTCAGGCGAATCATGCGAGACGGCGTAATGGAAGGTCGTCTGCATGCCGAGTGCGGCTTCGCCAAGCGCCGGCAGGTCGGATTCCTGCGTCAGATCGCCCGGCGCGAAGAGCTTGACGCCTGCGGATTTCAGGCCGTTATCGTTGAAGGCTTTGACGAAACCGAGCGTGGTCGGGCCCGACGGCAGGAAGGCGAAAACGCCCTGCGCGCCGGAATCCTTCACGCGCTGCATGATCGGGCTGAAATCATTGGTGGAAAGCGGCATGCGGATGCTTTCGACAACCTCGCCGCCGGCGGCGGTGAAGGCCGCCTTGAAGGCGTTCTCGGCATCGACGCCGGGGCCGTAATCGCTGACCAGCGAAATGACCTTCTTCACGCCGCCATCAAAGGCCACCTTGGCGATGGGGGTGGAGGTCTGCCAGGTGGTGAACGAGGTGCGTACCACATAGGGGCTTTTCGTCACGATGGCCGAAGTGGCGGCATTCATGATGACCATCGGCACGTTGCCCTGCTTCAGCAAAGGCGTGACGGCCATGGCGTCGGGGGTGAAATAGAAGCCGGCGAGATATTGCACGCCTTCCTTCACCACCAGTTCCTGCGCCAGCGCCTTGGACTGCGCCGGATCGGCCTGCGGCACATCGCGATAGACGACTTCTACCGTATCGTCGCCGACCTTGTTGCCGTGAAGGGCGAACCAGGCATCGATGCCGGCCTTGAAGTTCTTGCCCTGCAGCGCGAAGGGGCCGGAGAACGGACCGACCACGCCCACCTTGATGGTCTCGGCATAAGCGGCAGTACTGAAGCAGATGGCCGCGATGGCGGCGGTGATCCGTAATTTCATGATTTCCTCCCAATTGATCCGTGGCTCCCATCCACCGATCCAGACTGCCAGATTGATGAGTGCGGTGGCCAAAGTAAAATGAAATAAGGGGGGTGATAAATAACCTGACGGTTATCAATGCCCGTCTCGCCGGTTTTGTCTCATGCGAGATCGCACAATAGTGATCATCCCGTGATTCTCACTATATAGCGCCGCCGCAGCCATCGCGAACGGTGTTTTCGCGGCACGTGGTATCGAAATGCTTCGTCATGAAAACCAGCTTTTGCGACATGTTTCGAAAATAACGGTCATACCCGCGCAAGCCTCGTGCCTTAACCAGTTCTAAGGGGATTGTTTGTAGCCTCGCGAAGCATATTGTGAACTTTATTTGGTGTCTGATGGGCGAATATCAAAATAGAGTTGTTGAGTTGATGCGGGATCGCGTTGGCGAAAGTATACTCAACAATAAGATCGAGCGCCGCGAAGCATTTCTTCGCAAGGCGCTGGCGCTGTATCACGTCATGGGCGGAGACGCGCAAGGCATGCACGCTGCGGTGGAGGATGTCGTCAACCTGCAAAAGCCGAGTGTCGATGTCGCTATTGGTGACGTGATGCATGAGCTGGCAGCAATCGGTCACGTCGCCGATCTTGATATTATTCAGGCCGGGTACAACAAGCTTGATGCCGCTAATTTGCATATTCTGAGCAAGGGCAAGAGGCTTTTGCAGAAGCAGCGGGACCAAAAACTCGCCAGCACGGCGGGAAAATAGGCCGCCCATCGAGGGCGGCCCGCAATATCAGGCCACTTCCCCGACGAGAATCTCCTGCCAGGCATCATAGGCGGAGAGAACCGTTTCCATCTGTGCGGTGTGGCCGGTGATGAAGTCGTTGCCGTAGATCGTCTCATCAGGATATTCGGTGATCAGCGTCATCGGCACGGTGTGGCGGTCGTCGACGGAGGACAGGCACGGGAAGCCGTTGATGATGCGGAAACCGGTTTCGCCGGCGTGGATTTCATAAAGAGCGATCTGTCGGTTGTTGTAGTCGAGCAGGCCGGGAATGGCGCCGAGATGGCGGGTCACCCGGTCGAGCAGGGCTTCGGCCTGCCTTTCCCAGTCCGCATGGTGGCGAATGATGAGGAAGAACCCTTTCGGCAGCGTCCACATGGCGAAATTGCGCGGGACATAACCGGAAAGCGGCCGGGTCCATTCGTGGGATGGATAACCATGCAGGTTCACATGCAGGCTGGCGCCGCTCATCTCCTGCGCCCTGAAACGGATTGCCTTCTCGTTGAGATGGACGCCCGAATTCTCCCGCGTGCGATATTCGAGATCGTCGCCGAGCGCCGTGTAACGCGCCGCGTGATGCATGTGGCGCGGATTGTCGGCTCTCAGCCGTTGATGCAGGGCGTAACCATCCGGATTTTCCAGCGGCGAAATGGTGAAATGTGCGCCCTTGCGCTCTGCGAGTTTGCGGGCGGCGCGGATGGCGCCGACAATGCCTGTGGTCTCGTTGGGGTGCTGACCGCCGCTGATCATCACCGCGGAATCGCTGCCGGCGACATAACGGGCGGCAAGAATACGGCCGGAACGGGAATGGGCCTCGAAGGCTTCGCCGCCGATCTCTTCAAGCAGTTTCGCGAGCTGGCCTGCCGCAACCGGTTCGCTGGCCGTATCGATCTGCTGTTCACGGCCATCGAGAAAGGCTGTGGTGAGCGTGCGGGCCTCGATGCGGACGGAGACTTCGCCTTCGCTTTTGACAATTTCCGGCACGATCTGGCCGGGCTTCAGGCCCCGGTCACCCAGCGGCCGGCCGGACTTCTTCTGGAAGAACTCCAGGAGCGAGAAATAGAAATCCTCATGCAGGGCTTCGCGCAGGCTGACGACCTCATCGCCGAGGGCAAGTGGCAAATCTTCGGCCGGATGCGCGACGCGGATGTTCAGTTCCTCGAAATAGGGCTCTTCATCGCCCCAGCCATGGTTGGCGACGGCATGGATCGCCGCTTCGAAAAGCCGTTCGTAATCCGTCTCCAGCCGCTCACCCACAGCATCGCCGGCAAGCCGGAACCAGCCGGTGGGCGAAACATTGGTGTCGCCGACGATATCGGTGTGCACCCGGTTTGGCGCCAGAATCTTCAGGGTTTCCTTCTTGCCGTTGCGGCTCAGGGTAACATCATAATGGAAGGCGTCGTCTTTTCGGGCGACGAAGTCGATCTTCGCATCGCCCACCAGAGCCGCCAGCGGATAGGCTTCCAGCCGGAAACGATTGGCGGGCGCGTTTGCGTGTACGGGGTAACGCACCTCTATGGTGTCGACGCCATCCAGATTGATCTCTTCCATAAAGGTGAAGAGAAGCGGCTTGTAGGCGCTGCGGATGCGGGCGCTTACGCCCTTTTTCTTCAGCCGGTTTTCGGCTTCGCGGCGGCTTTTGGCATCATCGAAGCTCCATGCCTCGAAGGACTGGCCGGGCTCGGCATTGGCGAGAAGCGCATCCAGCGTGCGTTCGAAAGTCTGGTCGAAAATCTGGCTCATCGCTGTTACCTCGAGGTTCTGCCGGTGGGGTCGAGGCTGTCGCGCAGCCAGTCGCCGAGAAGGTTGAGGCCAAGCACCGTCAGAAGGATAGCGAGACCCGGGAAGACGCTGACCCACCATGCCGTCTGCAAATAGGTCCGTCCATCCGCCAGCATGCCGCCCCAGCTCGGAATGGTCGGATCGACGCCGAGGCCGAGGAAGGTGAGGCTGCTTTCCAGCAGGATATTGTTGGCGACATTGAGCGTCATCAGCACGATGACCGGGCCGATGAGATTCGGCAGCAGATGCTGGAGAATGATGCGCCAGTCCTTCACGCCGATGGCGCGGGCGGAAAGGATGAATTCCCGCTCCCTGAGCGTCAGCACCGAGCCGCGAACGAGACGGGCATATTGCACCCATTGCGAGACGATCAGGAGGATGATGGTGTTGGTGAGACTGCCGCCGACAATGGCGATGAAGGTGATGGCGAGCAGAATGAAGGGCATGGCGAGCTGGATATCGGCAAAGCGCATGACCAGCATATCCCAGAAGCCGCGATAATAACCGGCGACCAGACCGACCGCGACACCGAAGATGACGGCGCCGATAACCGAGGTGAAGCCGACAAGCAGCGAAATCTTGCCGCCGGCGACGACACGGGCGAGCACGTCACGGCCGAGCGGATCGGTTCCGAGCGGATGGGCGGCATTGGCGAAGGGCTTGGCAAGGCGGGCCATCAGGTCGATCTTGTCCGCACCGCCCGGAAACAGCACGTCGGAAAAGACGACGGCAAGGCAGATGACTGTCGTGAGGAACGCGCCGAGGACGAATTCGAGATTGGTGAAGCGCGCGAAACGCGAGGTTTTGGCAGCCATCGTCACTTACTCCGTGCGGATGCGCGGATCGACAAGGCCATAGGCGATATCGACCAGAAGGTTGATGCCGACGATCATCAGCGACAGCACGGTGATGACGGCTTGCAGCACGGGATAGTCGCGCGCGCCGACCGCGTCGAAAGCCAGCGTGCCGAGGCCCGGCCAGTTGAAGACGCGCTCGATGACGACGATGCCGCCCAGCAGCCCGCCAAATTGCAGGCCGAAATAGGTGATGAGCGGAATGGCGCAATTGCGCAGCGCGTGTTTGTAGAGAACCTTGCTTTCGCTGAGGCCCTTGGCGCGCGCCACCATGACATATTGCGAGCGCAGCGTATCGAGCATGGCGGTGCGCACAAGGCGCACATTGGTGGCGGTGAGGATGACGCCCATCGTCACGGCGGGCATGATGTAGCTGGCAAAACCACCCATGCCGCTTGGCGGCAGCCAGCCGAGCGTGATGGAGAACAACAGCACCAGCATGGTGGCCAGCCAGAAATTCGGGAAGGACAGGCCGATGAGCGAGAAGATGCGGATCACCTGATCGGCCGTCTTGCCGCGCGAGGTCGCCGCCTTGATGCCGAGCGGAATGGAAAGCGCAATCGACACCGCCATGGAGATGAAGGCGAGAAGCAGCGTGGCGGGCAGGGCATCGGCGATGAGGCGCGAAACCGGCGTGCTGCCGGTGAAGCTGCGGCCGAAATCCAGCGTCACGAGGCCCTTCAGGAAGCTGAAATATTGCACGAAGAACGGCCGGTCGGTGCCGAGCGCCGCACGGATGCGCGCCAGATCGTCTTCCGTCATGCTGCCGCCGCCCTGGAACATGGTGACAGCCGGATCGCCGGTGAGGCGAATGGCGAAAGAAACGAGAAGGGTGATGGCTATGACGACAAAAATCGCCTGCAGCAATCGCTTGATGAGGAAACCGGCCACGTTTTTTACCTTGAAGAGAAGTTCTGCCTTGCCCGCGCGTGGCGGGCAAGGCGACTTATGAGAGGATTAACCAGCTTATTCGACGGTGACGTCGGTCAGCTTCAGGCGGTTATCCGGCGGTGCCACGAAACCCTTGACCCGCTTGTTGATGCCGTAAATGGCATTGGTGTTGTAAAGCGGGATTTCCAGCGCGCGTTCGGCGGTATAGCTGCCGATTTCCTTGAGGATTTTTTCGCGCTCGGCACGGTCGGTCAGCGGACGCTGGGATTCCAGCAGCTTGTCCAGCTTTTCGTCCTTGTCGTAAGGGTTCCACTTTTCACCCGAGTGATACATGGAATAGGCGGTGTTGTCGTAATCGAAGGTCCAGCCGCCCCATTTCTGCTGGAACATCGCGCCGGTCTTGCCTTGGGGGATGATGTCGTTCAGCAGCACGTTGGTTTCATAGGGCTTGATGGTGGCGGTGATGCCGACCATGGAGAGGTAGCTGGAAATAACCTGCGCCACCTCGTTCATCGTCGCGTCATTGCCGCGGATATCGATCTGCAACGCCGCACCCGGCTTGACGCCGGCTTCCGCGAGAAGCTTCTTTGCGCCTGCCGGATCGTAAGGCAGCGGTTTCAGATCGGCGTCGTAGCCGAAGGACAGCGCACTCTGGAAGCTGGCGATTTCAGATGCCTGACCGGCGAGGATCGACTTGACGATCGTGCCGCGGTCGACGGCCATGATGATCGCCTTGCGCACCTTCGGATCGGCGGTGATGCCGTCACGGGTGTTGAAGCGCAGCGCATCGACGGTCGGGCCGGGCACGCTGACGATCTCAAGCTTGGAATCGCCTTGGATAACCGGAATCATGCCGATCGGGATGGTGGGCGGAATGACGAGATCGACGCGGCCAGCCTGCAATTCGGCAACGGCGGTCGCCGGCTCGGCGATGAAGCGATATTCAAGCTCGGAAAGCTTTGGCGCACCGCCCCAGTAATCCGGGTTGGCTTCGAGCTTGATGTTGGTCTTCGGCGCGTAGGAAACGAATTTGAACGCGCCGGTGCCGACAGGGTTGAGGTTGAAATTGTCCTCGCCCTTTTCCTGAATATATTTCGGCGGAACGATCATGCCGCCATAACCGGCAAGCTTGGTCAGCAGCACCGGATCCGGCGCCTTCAGCTTCATGTCGACGGTGTAATCATCGATGACCTCGACGCTTTCGATGGCGACATAGTTGGAGCGCTGCGGGCCCTTGGCACCCTGTTCGCCGAGAAGGCGCTCGAAGGTGAACTTGACGGCGGCGGCGTTGAAGGGTTCGCCATTGTGGAACTTGACGTTCTGGCGCAGCTTGAAACGGATGCGCTTGCCCTCATCCAGCTCTTCCCAGGATTCGGCAAGGCCGGGCACAACCTTCAGGTCCGGGCCGCGATAGGTGAGGCCATCGAAGATGTTGGTGGCGACGGCCGCCCATTGCACGAGGAAGGTGTCGATTGGATCCCAGCTGCCCGGATCCTGCGGGCTGGAAATGGTCATCTTGCCGGCGGCAAGAGCCGGTGCGGCGGTCAAGGCCGTTGCGGCCATGGCAAGCGCGACGAACGTTGTCGTCATCCCCTTCTTGATCATTGTCATCTACCTGTTCCTCTTCAGATGGTTGTGGTTCTGGTTGTTATTCAGGCGCTCTTCGCGATGAAGTGGCCCGGATTGATTTCCTCATGGGCGAGAATGGCCGGCTCATCGCCGACACGGCGCACGGGATTGGGAATTTCGCCCTCGATCATGGCGATGCGGCGCTCGATGGTCGGATCGGCGACCGGCACGGCTGATAGCAGGCGGCGGGTGTAATCATGCGTCGGCGTTTCGAAGACCTGCCGGCGGCTGCCCATTTCCATGATCTGGCCGAGATAAAGTACGGCGACGCGGTGGCTCATCTTTTCCACGACTGCCATGTCATGGCTGATGAAGAGATAGGCGAGGCCACGCTCGGCCTGCAAATCCATGAACAGATTGATGATCTGCGCCTGAATGGAAACATCGAGCGCCGACAGAGCCTCGTCGGCAATGATAAGCTTCGGATCGGAGGCAAGCGCGCGGGCAATGCAGACACGCTGGCGCTGGCCGCCGGAGAACTCGTGCGGATACCGCGCGGCATGTTCGGAGCTGAGGCCCACACGCTCCAGCAATTCATCCACCCGCCGCTTTACGGCTTTCTGATCATTGATCAAACCGTGGGTGTTGATCGGCTCGGCAATCGAAAAACCGACCGTCTTGCGCGGATCGAGCGAGGCGAAGGGGTCCTGGAAGATATATTGCACTTCCTGGCGCATGCGGAAACGCTCCGCCGCCGACATCTCAGAATAGCTGCGACCATTGAAGGCAATCTCGCCCGAGATGGCCGTCTGCAATTGCTGGATGGTGCGGCCGATGGTGGATTTGCCGGAACCGGATTCGCCCACCAGCGCCAGCGTTTCGCCGGCATGAATATCGAAACTCACCTTCTGCACGGCGCTGAGGCGGTGCGTCGCCTTGCCGAACAGGTTCTTGCGGATATCGAAGCGGACAAACAGGTCCTTGACCGACAAAAGCGGCTTCGCGTCGTATTTTGCGGTGTTTTGCACGCGTTCCTCACCGACCACGACCGGCTGGCCGTCCTGCAACACGGTGAGCGGCAGGCGCTTGGGAAACTCTTCGCCTTCCATGCTGCCAAGGCGCGGAACAGCGGAAAGCAGGGCGCGCGTGTAAGGGTGCTGCGGGTTGGCGAAGATATCTTTTACAGGACCTTCCTCGACCTTCTTGCCCTTCCACATAACGACGACGTCATCGGCCATTTCCGCCACCACGCCCATATCGTGGGTGATGAAGACCATGCCCATGCCGAGCTTCTTTTGCAGGTCGCGCATGATGTTGAGGATCTGCGCCTGAATGGTCACGTCAAGCGCCGTCGTCGGCTCGTCGGCGATCAAAAGCTTCGGCCGGCAGGCGAGCGCCATGGCGATCATCACGCGCTGGCGCATGCCGCCGGAAAGCTGGTGCGGGTATCGCTTCAGAAGCTCGGCGGCATCGGGCAGGCGCACCATTTCGAGCAGCGTCTGTGCTTCCGCCAGCGCTGCCGGCTTGCCCATCTTTTCATGCAGCACGAGTACTTCGCAGATCTGGTCGCCGATGGTGAAAACGGGGTTGAGCGAGGTCATCGGCTCTTGGAAGATCATGGCGATCTCCTTGCCGCGGATCGCGCGCATCTCTTTCTGTGACGCCTTCAGCAAGTCCTTGCCTTCAAACAGGATTTTGCCGGTGGGGTAGGTCGCGCCCATCATGTCGGCAAGGCGCATGGTGGAAAGCGAGGTGACCGATTTTCCCGATCCGGATTCGCCGACGACCGCGACCGTGCGGCCGGGCTCGACGCTGAAGGAGATATCGTCCACGACGCGGCTATTGCCGAACTCGACGCTCAGGCCTTCGACCGAGAGGAGGGCATTTGCGGGTGCGGCAGTCATGTCAGCGTCTCCGGCGTGGCCTGCGCGGCAAAGCTGGCGCGGCCATGTGAAAATGAGGAAGGGGAAAATGTCTCGGCCATGCGCGTGCTGGGCGACGCCATGGGCAAGGACGGGAATGTCGCGAAGAACTGCATGTCTTCAGGCCGCTTTGTCGGCAAAATGCGCATTGGCCGTCGCCCGCGGACACGGCACATTCGATGTCACCGAAGCGCCGCAGGCAACCTCATCGGTACCGGCCGGATGATTTGCGTCGGCCGCAGATTCGACGATGCGCATGTAGCTCTAATTCCCCACCCTTGTTTTGCGAAAAAGCTAACAAAACCGAACAATCATGTCCAGAGTGTTGAACAATTTTTGTGTACTGCTCTACAAATACGCAGCTGCACCGATTTTGAGCTCGCATTCCTGAAGAATGCTTCGCAATGATGCGTGTATTCCACGATTATTGTCGCTAAAAACCTTTGAGAAGAACGATGAATGCCGGGCATGAACAACAAGGCAGGCGCAGTCAGGCTGAGGGGCTTTTTACGCTGCTTGTCCAGGGATGATGTCGAGCTGGTGCGGCGCTACCTTCCCGAACATCTGCGTCTGACCAGAGCGGAACCCGGCTGTCTTTCCTTCGAGGTGTTCGAGACAGGCGATCCCCTGATCTGGCAGGTGGAGGAGCTTTTTGCCGACCGTGCCGCCTTCGATTTCCATCAGCAGCGGACACGGGCGTCCGAGTGGTTCACGGCGACCTCCGCCATTCCACGCGATTACGAGATAACGACACTGGCGTGAATGAAAACAGGCCGCAGCGGCATTCCTGCCGGCTGCGGCCTGATCGGATTTGCCCGATCGTATTTCGGCGCCGGGATTTATTCCTTCGGCATGCCGACCGGCGGCGCAAGCCGTCTTTGTGCGGCGATGCGGAAGGGGGCGTTCATCGCGCCATAACCGCCATAGGCTCCGCGCCTTTCGATGATTTCAAAGAAGAAACCCTCGCCGAAGGTGCGGCTGTAGATCTGGAAATATTCGCCATTGTCGTCGCGGTCATAAAGAATGCTCGCGGCCCTGAGCGCATCGGAAAACTCCGGCTCCAGCCCGAAACGGGCTTCCAGATCGTCGTAATAATTGCGCGAGATCGGCAGGGCGTGGAAACCGCGCGCCTGCAGGGCTTTTGCTGTGGCGAAAATATCGTCGGTGGCAAACGCGATGTGCTGGATGCTGGTGCCGAAGCCCTCGGCCAGAAATTTGCCGGCGAAAGTCTTGCGATTGTCCGCACCGTTCATGGTCAGACGGAAATGCGGCGAGGGCACGCTTTCAATCGCTTGGCTGCGCACCAGCCCGCCCGGATCGACCACGTCGACCATCGGCGTGCGCCGCGTCGCAAATAGCGAGGTGTAGAATAAAAGCCAGGTCAGCATTTCATCGTAATGCGTTGTTTGCGCAAGATGATCGATCCGCCTGAGGCCGGCATCGCCTTGCGGCGTTCGGCCTTCCGTGGGCACGAATTCATTGTCCCAGATGGAGGAAAGCTCTGGTGAACCGTCGAGGAAATAGATGACGCCGTTGCCCACGCCCTGAATGGCGGGAACGGCGACTTCGCCTGACTTGCGCGGTTCGGCGAAGGTGGGCGCGCCGAGCGCTTCGGCCCGCGCCAGCGCTGCTGCGGCATCGTTCACCTTCAGCCCGAAGGCATAGGCATTGGTGCCGTGGATGGAATAGGAGGCTCCCGCGAAACTGTCGCCGCCATCGCTGGTATTGATAACGATGCGAATATCGCCCTGCGTATAAAGATCTACATCGCGGTTGCGGTGCCGGGCGGTGTTTTCAAAGCCGAGCGTGGTGAGAAGGGCTTCCAGATTGGGTTTTTCTTCCGGTGCTGTGGTGAATTCGACGAATTCCACGCCTTCCGTCTCCACCCGTTCCGGCATGGCGGGCACATCGATGCGGATGTCGGGTTCGAGACGGCGCACCTGGTCCATCAGGTTGATGAGCGAGCGGTGGCCGTCTTCGGCTAGCAGCCGTGCCGAGCCGCCCCGGAACTGGTCGTTGAAGATTTCGAGCGACAGCGGGCCGCTATAACCGGTTGCCGCCACGGCGCGCATGAAATCCACCACCGGCAGATCGCCTTCGCCCGGCATGTTGCGGAAGTGGCGGCTCCAGTAAAGCAGGTCCATGTCGATCAGCGGCGCATCGGCAAGCTGCACGATGAAAATCTTGTCGCCGGGAATGGAGCGGATCGAATTGGGGTCGATCTTGCGCGACAGCGTGTGGAAACTGTCGAGGATGATGCCGACATTGGCGTGGTCGGCACGGCGCACCACCTCCCAGGCATCGCGGTGATCGCTGATATGGCGGCCCCAGGCCAGCGCCTCGTAACCGACACGCACGCCATGTTTTGCCGCAAGCTCGCCGAGCTGATGGAAATCGGCGGCGGCGCGGTCGATGCCGCCGAGCGAGACCGGCGAGACATTCGAGCAGATCAGCATCAGATCGGTGCCGAGTTCGCCCATGATGTCGAATTTGCGCTCGGCCCTTTCAAAAGCGCGGCTCCGGTGCGGCTCCGGCATGCCCTCGAAATCGCGGAACGGCTGGAAAAGGGTGATATCCAGCCCGTGATCGGCGGCCAAGGCCTTCACCTCGCGCGGCGAGGCGTCGTAGGTCAGGAAATCGTTTTCGAAAATCTCAACGCCGGAAAAGCCCGCTTTGGCGATGGCCGCCAGCTTTTCGGGGAATTCGCCGCTGATCGATACGGTTGCAATGGATGTGCGCATTGGCATGCCGTGTCTTGTTGTGTCATAGCTCGCCATATTGCCTTCCTTTTCAGCCTTATGTACTGATTGGTTAATAAAGGGGACGCAGCCAGAAGCCAGCCCCGTCCAGGGAATGAAGCATGAGCAAAAGCACGACCTCCAAAGGCACCCGCGATACCCGGCAGGCGAAGCGCGATCCGGAAGGGGTGCGCCGGGATATTCTTTCGGTCGCGATGGAGGAATTTTCGCAGAATGGCCTTTCGGGCGCCCGCATCGATGAGATTGCGGCGCGCACGCGCACGTCCAAGCGCATGATCTATTATTATTTCGGCGACAAGGAAGGCCTTTACAAACGCGTGCTGGAGGAAGCCTATGCGCAGGTGCGCGGCGGCGAAGGCAGTCTTGAGCTGGATGATCTCGAACCGATCGCCGCACTTGAGAAGCTCTGTCGGTTTACCTTCGAGCACCACCGCCGCAACCCCGCTTTCGTCCGGATGGTGATGACGGAAAACATTCATCACGGCAGGCACATCAGGGTTTCCGAAGCGATCCGCAACGTCAACCGACCGGCCATTGAAATCATGCGCCGAATATTGAAACGCGGGCAGGATGCCGGCGTGTTTCGGCCCGGGCTGGACGCTCTTGAACTGCATTGGCAGATCAGTGCTTTGTCTTTTTATAATGTCTCGAACATCGAGACGTTTTCGTTCAATTTTGGCGACACGCTTTTTAGCGAGGCCGGCCAGGAAGCGCTGTCTGCGCATGTGGCGGAGATGTTGCTGCGCTATGTATTGATGCCCGAGCATATTACGAGGATCGGGAAAGGCGATTGATGAGGTGGCGCAACGCCACGTCATAACCTTCGATGCCGAGGCCGGCGATCACGCCTTCGGCGCGGGTCGAGACATAGGAATGGTGCCGGAAAACCTCGCGTTTGTGGATGTTGGAAATATGCACCTCGATCACCGGCCCCTCGAAGGCATTGAGCGCATCGAGGATCGCGACCGAGGTGTGGGTAAAGGCGCCGGGATTGATGACAATGCCCGCGGACTTGCCGCGGGCTTCGTGAATCCAGTCGATCAGCTCATATTCCCGGTTGCTCTGGGCAAAAAACAGATCGTGGCCCGCGGTTTCGGCGATCCCACGGCAATTGGCCTCGATATCGGCGAGCGTTTCATAACCATAGATTTCCGGCTGGCGCTGGCCGAGCAGGTTGAGGTTGGGACCGTTCAGAACAGTGAAAAGGCTCATGCGACCCCCTCCGCCATGCAAAGCTCGGTGAAATGCGCCGTCATGCGCCCGGCATCCGGCTCGCGGCCACAGAAGAGGCGGAATGCGCCGACGGCCTGAAACACCGTCATGCCGCCGCCGGGCAGGGTGCGACAGCCCTTTTTCGCCGCTGTCGCCAATAGCTCGGTGACAAGCGGCATATAGACGATATCGGCCACCCAGTGCCGCCGTTCGATGAGATCGGCCGGAACCGGCATGCCGGGATGGGCCGGCATGCCCATCGGCGTGGCGTGGATCAGGCCATCGGCAAAGGGCAGGGAGGCGGCGGGGTCTTTGACGGCAAGCGCGCGGCCCTCGCCGAAGCGTGCATTGAGTTCCCGGGCCAGTTGCTCCGCTCTTGCGAAATCCCGGTCGAGAATGTCGAGACGGGCGATATCGAGCTTCAATGCGGCATGGGCCACCGCAACGCCAGCGCCACCCGCGCCGACCAGAAGCGCCCGGTCGCGCTTCGCATCCGGCAGTCCGCGAACGAAGCTTTCATAAAAGCCGTACCAGTCGGTATTGTGGCCGATGCGGCGTCCGTCCTTAAAGACGATGGTGTTGACCGCGCCCAGCATACGGGCATCGTCCGACAGTTCGTGCAGATGCGGAATGACGGCCTGCTTGAAGGGATGGGTAATGTTGGTGCCGGCAAAACCGCGCGCTTCCAGCTCGTCCAGCAGGTCGGGAAGGGCGCTTGACAGCAGCTTGCGGGCGGTGACATCCACCAGCTCGTAGGAATAATCGAGGCCGTGAGCCGCCCCTTCGCGCATGTGCAGCGCGGGCGATTTGGAAAGCTGTATATCGGCACCAATCAGGCCGACCTTGAAAGATGTTTTCTCTGTCATAATCACGTGTCGCTCATCGGACGGTGTGGGAGAGGCGGGATTATCCCCGCCCGCCTTAAGAGCGCGCGAACCTCAGTGGTGGGCGAGAATTTCGCCGAGGAACGTGCGCGTGCGCTGGTGCTTGGGATCGCGGAAGAATTCCTCCGGCGGGCCTTCTTCGATGATCTCGCCTTCCGACATGAAGATCACCCGGTCGGCCACCTGCCGTGCGAAGCCCATTTCATGGGTCACGCAGATCATCGTCATGCCGTCGCGGGCAAGGCCGATCATGGTGTCGAGCACTTCCTTCACCATTTCCGGGTCGAGCGCCGAGGTCGGCTCATCGAACAGCATGGCCTTCGGCTCCATGCACAGCGCCCGGGCGATGGCCGCGCGCTGCTGCTGGCCGCCGGAAAGCTGGGCCGGGTACTTGTCTGCCTGGTTGAGAATGCGCACGCGCTCCAGATATTTGCGCGCCGTCGCCTCCGCATCGGCTTTCGACAGGCCCTTCACCCGCATGGGCGCGAGCGTGCAGTTTTCCATGATGGTCTTGTGCGGGAAGAGATTGAAGCTCTGGAACACCATGCCCACTTCGCGGCGAACCGCATCGATGGCGCGGCTGGAATCCGACAGCGTCGTTCCCTCGACCGTGATCTTGCCCTCCTGGATTTCCTCCAGATGGTTGATGCAGCGGATGAGCGTGGATTTGCCCGAACCGGACGGCCCGCAAAGAACGATTTTTTCGCCCTTGCGAACCGTCATGTTGACGTTTTTAAGCGCGTGGAAGGCTCCATACCACTTTCCCACCCCTTCAAGGGCGATCAGCGGAGCCTGAGCGGCGGATTGCGGCATGGAACTTTCCTTCATGCTTGGCAGCAGTGTTAGTTGACGGTGTAGGGAATGTCGGGAAGCGAAGCCGGGAACTGCGGTACCGGGCGCTTCATCCATTTGGCGTAGACTTTTTCGAGGTCGCCATTGGCCTTGATCTTGTCCAGATAGGCGTTCAGCGCTTCGTTCCAGTCCTTTTCGCCGGGGCGTGTGGCGGCGCTGTTGTAAAGGGTCACGAGGTCGAACTTCACCTCGTAATCCTTGCCGCCGGCAGCCGTGAGACGGTCGCCATAGAACTGGTTACCGCCGATCGCCTCGATCTGGCCCGACAGGATCGCCTGAATGGTGGCGGCGTCGTCATCGAAGCGAAGGATATTCGCCTTGGTGCCAGCCCCTGCGGTCAAGGCCGTATCCATAGGGCTGGATTTCGGTGCGCCGACGGTCATTCCAGTCAGATCGTCGAAACCGGCGATCTTCTTGTCCTTGGTAGCATAGACCGACATGACATTATGCGCGTAGGGCTGCGCATATTGCACGTTCTTCGCCCGCTCCGGCGTCATTCCCATCGATGCGAACAGGGCATCGACCTTGCCGGTGCGAAGCGAAGGGATGCGGTTGGCGACGGCAAGCGGCACGAATTCCACCTTCAGCCCCAGATAATCCGCAAATCCCCTTGCGAGATCGGCGTCGTAACCCTCCTGAACGCCGGTGGAATTGATGAAACCCCAGGGCGCATTGTCGCCCTGGATACCGATCACGACCTTGCCGCTGGCTTTTGCCTCGTCAAGCGTTCTCGCATCTGCCGCCACCGGCGTCAGAACCGGCAGCAAAGCTGCCGTCAGTCCCGCCGCAAAGGTTGCTCGCCAACCCGTCAGGGTTTTCAAGATTTTCACTGTTTCCTCCTCCCAAATCCAGACGGAACCCGCCGTTACTTCACGGTGAACGGAATGTCGGGCAGGCTGTCCGGGAAGGCCGGGACTTCGCGCTTCATCCACTTGTCGTAGATCTTGGCGAGCTGGCCGTCAGACTTGATCTTGTCGAGGAAGGCATTGACGGTTTCGTTCCAGTCCTTTTCGCCGGGCCGGGTGCCGGCGCCGTTATACATGGTGGTCAAATCGAATTTCGATTCGAATTTGCCTTCCGCCGCCTTGTTCAGGCGGTCACCGTAGAACATATTGCCGCCGACAGCGTCCACCTGCCCGGATATGATCGCCTGGATATTGGCGGCGTCGTCGTCAAAGCGCAGAATGTTTGCTTTCGTCCCAGCTCCTGCCGTGATGGCTGTATCCATGGCGCTGGACTTGGGAACCCCGACGGAGACGCCAGTCAGGTCGTCAAAGCCAGCGATTTTCTTGTCCTTGGCGGCGTAAACGGAAAAGACGTTGCCGACATAGGGCTTCGAATACTGGATGCTCTTGGCACGTTCGGGCGTCATTGCCATGGTTGCGAACAACAGGTCCACCTTGCCGGTCAGAAGGGCCGGAATGCGGTTTGCCACGGCAAGCGGCACGAATTCCGCCTTGACGCCGAGATAGTCGGCAAAGGCCTTGCCGATATCCGCATCGAGGCCATCCTGCACACCGCTGGAATTGACGAAGCCCCACGGCGAGTTGTCACCCTGAATGCCGATGACGACCTTGCCCTTGGCCTTGGCCTCTTCCACCGTGCCGGCGAAAGCATCGACCGGTGCGACGAAGGGCAGGGCAACCGTTGCCGCGGCAAGCGCGAGCACGGCGCGACGAGAGAATTTCATGCTGGTGGTTTTCATCTTTTGCTCCTCCTTACAAAGCTGATGAGATCTTCATGGACTTAGCGGGTTGCGGTCTGCAGCCGCTTTTCAACGCTGGCGCCCCACAGGGAAAGCGGCCAGCAGATCAGGAAATAGATGACGCCGACGAGGGCGAAGACGGTGAGCGGGCGGAACGTCTGGTTGGAAACGATCTGGCCGGCGCGCGACAGCTCGACGAAGCCGACAATGGCCGCAAGCGAGGTGCCCTTGATGAGCTGCACGAGGAAACCGATGGTGGCCGGCAGCGAAATCTTGAAGGCCTGCGGCAGAACCACGTCCTTCATACGCGAGATGTAATGCAGGCCGAGCGCATTGGCGGCTTCCGTCTGGCCTTTCGGCACCGCCTGAATGCCGCCGCGCCAGATTTCGCCGAGGAAGGCGCTGGCATGCAGCGTAAAAGCGATGGCGACCGCAATCCAGGCATCGACATTGAGGCCCGCAAGCGCCACGCCGTAATAGACCACGAAAAGCTGCATCAGGAGCGGCGTGCCCTGAAAGACGGCGATGTAGCCGGTGCTGGCGCGCTGGATTGCCGGGCTGTCCGCGACGCGGGCAAGCGCCACGCAAAGGCCGAAGACGCCGCCGCCGATAAAGCCGATGATGGTCAGCGCAAGCGTCCATTTCAGGCCTTGCAGCAGGAAGAAGAGTTCGTTGGGACCGATGGATGCCATTGTCTTTTCCTCACTTGACCGGATAGCTGAAGGATGCGCGGGAGATGAGCGAGAAAATGCCCATCATCAGCGAGGAAATGACCAGATAAAGCAGCGTGATCGAGAAATAGACCTCGAAGGACCGGAAGGTATCCGCCTCGATCTTCTGCGCCACCGAGGTCAGCTCGTAAGCGGCGATCGAGGTGCAGACCGAGGTGGTCAGCGTCAGCATGATGAACTGGCTGGTAAGCGAGGGATAGACCGCCCGCAGCGCCGGCTTCAGGATGATGTGCCGGAAGATCTGCGCGCGGTGAAGGCCGAGCGCAAGCCCCGCCTCCACCTGGCCCTTGGGAATGGAATCGACCCCGCCGCGAATGATTTCAATCGCATAGGCGCCGCCGTTCAGAGCCAGCGCAATGATGGCCGTTACCGTCGGGTTGAGCTTGATGCCGATCTGCGGCAGGGCGAAGAAGATGAAGAATATCTGCACCAGAAACGGCGTGTTGCGGATAGTTTCCACAAAACCGATGACGAGGCCGCGCAGCAGCTTGAACCGCGAGCGGCGGGCGACGACGCCCAGAACGCCGATGACGGTGGCGAGCGACATGCCGGCAATCGCAAGGCCGATCGTCGCCAGACAGGCTAAAAGCAGCTCGGGAAGGCGGTCTATGACCGCCGAAAAATCGAGACTGTAAGACATTATTCCTCCCAACCCGTTCGGGTCCGGACAGGCGTTTCGCCTTGTCCGCATCGCTTTGGAAACCTTGCGGCGCCAAAGCCCTCCATTTGTCGTTCACTGTCGCCGCAGGCTTCAAAACCCTTGGCGGCGGCAGGCTGTTAATCATAATGTTTGTACCAGTTAGTTCATTTTTTTGTCAAGCGGCATGTCCGGTTAAAAAAGCAGCTTTCATGCTGTTTTTTCATTTTCAGGATTTCTGAATAAAGTCTTTTTTATCAATGACTAATGCGGAAAAGCGCAATCACTTCCCGCGCGTCGTCGCATCGTCTCCGGCTGCTGTTCGGCAGTGCCCGAAAACCCAGTTTGCACACGAAATCGACCGGCCTTGCGACTAGTTTTCGCGTGTGCCCAGCCTGTCTATCTGCTCGGCCAATCGACCGGCGATCAGCAGCGAGGCGCCGGTTGCCGTCACCATTTGCGGCAGTGACAGCCATTCCAGCATCCAGCCCGCGCCGGACCGTTCCTGTTCGTGCACGAGCGACTGGTGCAGGGCGGATATCTGCACCGCATTGAAGCGTGCGAGCGTCACCAGCGTTTCGGCATTGACCGGGTTCTGCTTGTGCGGCATGGCCGAGGATCCGCCGCCGCCGGAGAGGCGGATTTCCGCACCGAGTTCGGCCATCAGCGCAATATCCTGCCCGAACTTGCCGAGCGCGCCGGTGATCAGCGAGAGCAGATTGGCGAATTCGGCGATGCTGTCGCGCTGGCTTTGCCATTGCGGCCTGTCGGCAAGGCCGAGCCGTTTTGCGAGATCGGCACGCACCGCTGCGGCATTGTCGCCAAGCTTTTCCAGCGTGCCGGCCGCCCCACCGAATTGCAGGGCGAAGCCGCTCTGCGTGAAACTTTCGAGCCGCAGCAGGTGGCGTTCCAGCGGCGCAGTCCAGCTCGCCGTCCGGTCGGCGACGGTGATGCCGATGGCGGCCTGCATCCGAGTATAGCCCGTCACCGGGTTGTGGCCGTCGCGGGAGGCAAGGTCTCCCAGCGTATCGATCAGGCGGCCGAGCCGGGCGGAGATGATTTCCGCCGCAGCCTTCAGCCGCAGCATCAGGCTGGTATCGATGACATCCTGGCTGGTGGCGCCGAAATGCACCCTTTCCGCCGCCTGACCGGCGACCGCCGCGCGCATCTGCCGGATGAGTTCGGGAACCACGACGCCGTCCTTCGCGACGCCATGGCGAAGCGCGGTCATATCGGCGGCAAAGTCCGAAAGCCGCGAAACGATCGTTTCCGCCGCATCCTCGGGGATGATGCCAGCCTGCGCTTCCGCCTGCGCCAGCCCCGTCTCGAAACGGACCATGGCGTCGATATCCGCTCTTGCCGAAAACAGCTCGACGATCTCGCTGTCGCCGAAGAGGCCTGACAAAAAAGGATGCTCGAAGGGGGAAAGGCTCATCTTCCGTCTCGCTTTCTTTTGCGCGATATGCGTCAGATATCGAAAAACACGGTTTCGCCTTCGCCCTGAAGGCGGATATCGAAACGATAGACGTTGCCTTCCTCTTTTTTGGCGACAAGCGTGGCGATGCGGCTTTTCTGCTCGATGCGGGCAAGAACCGGATCGGCGGCATTGGCCTCCTGTTCTTCCGGGAAATACATGCGGGTCTGCAGGCCGATATTGATGCCGCGCGCGACGATCCAGAACGTGATATGCGGCGCCATCGGCCGGCCATCGCGGAACGGCACTTTGCCCGGCTTTATGGTTTCGAAGACGAATTCGCCCGTATCCATGTCGCCGGGCGAGCGGCCCCAGCCGATGAAATTCGGATCGGCCTTGCCCCGCGTTTCGCTGCGGCTGTTGTAATAACCGTCGGTATCGGCCTGCCAGATTTCGATCAGCGCGTCCTTCAGCGCCATTCCGGCCCCGTCATAGACCGTGCCGCGCACGCTGATGCGTTCGCCGCGGGCCTTGTCGTTATAAAGCGGACCGGAGCCGAGATCCTTCTCGAACACGCCCTCGATGCCGACGAAATTCGGCGTGCAGCCGATATGCACGTAGGGGCCCGCCGTCTGCGAGGCGGTTTCCTTGAGATAGTTGAGCGGCTGAACCATGGTCAGTTGCCCTCCATGCGGTTTTCAAAAAGGGTCGAGCGGCGGCCGCGCAGAACGATATCGAACTTGTAGGCCAGCATGTCCATCGGCAGCGTCGCATTCATGTCCAGCGGCGCGATCAGTCTTCTGATCGCATCCTCATCCGGAATGGTCTTGACGATCGGACATTTCCAGATCAGCGGGTCGCCTTCGAAATACATCTGGGTGATGAGCCGCTGGGCGAACCCATGGCCGAAGACCGAGAAATGGATATGGGCCGGCCGCCAGTCATTGACGCCGTTCGGCCAGGGATAAGCGCCGGGCTGGATGGTCTTGAACCAGTAATAGCCGTTCTCATCCGTGATGGTACGGCCGACGCCGCCGAAATTCGGATCGATGGCGGCGAGGTAGCTTTCCTTCTTGTGGCGGTAACGGCCGCCGGCATTGGCCTGCCAGAATTCCACCAGCGCGCCATCCACGCCGCGACCGCGCTCGTCCAGCACCCGGCCGTGCACCAGAATGCGCGGCCCGACCGGCATTTCGCCGGGGCGGGCATAATTGAGGATAAGGTCGTTATCCAGCGGGTTCAGCATGCCATGGCCGAAGACCGGGCCGGTGATCTCACTCTTGGTGCCTTCCAGCGAAATCAGCGCGCGCTGCGGCGAACGCAGGATCGAGGTTTTGTAGCCGGGCGCATAGGCGAGCGGATGGATGTCGCGGTTGCGTGCGAAGAACGGTCCGGTTTCCGGCGGCTGGTTGCTCATTTCGTCTCCTCCTCATCGCCAGAATTATAATTGCCAGAATTATCCGGGGAACTATCGGCTTTCATGCTGGCCAGGGCAAGCTTGGCGATTTTGAAAGCGTGGTTGGCGGCGGGCACGCCGGCATAGATCGCCACATGCAGCAGCGCCTCGCGAATATCCGCCTCGGTGGCGCCGGTATTGGCGGTGGCGCGCACATGCATGGCCAGCTCTTCGTCCTGCCCGAGTGCGGCGAGCAGGGCGATGGTCACCATCGAGCGCTCGCGCTTCGTCCAGTGGTTGCCGGACCACACCGTTCCCCAGGCGGCTTCGGTGATGAGCTGCTGGAAAGGCTGGTCGAAACCGGACGTCATGGTCTGCGCCCGGTCGACATGGGCGTCGCCGAGCACGGAGCGGCGGGTTTTCATGCCCTGTTCGAAACGTTCGTTCTTGTCGATATGGTCCGCCATCGGTCAATGCTCCGGCAAGGTCTTGAGAAAAATGCACGCCGCCTGCGCGTAGGTGAGCGGCTGTTCAAGGCAGGGAATATGGCCGCAGCCGGCAATGGTGACGAAGCGGCTTGCGGGAATGAGGCCAGCCAGCGATTGCACCAGTTCCGGCGGTGTTGAGCCATCCTGATCGCCCGCCACGCAAAGCGTCGCCACGGCGATGCGCCCGGCCTCTTCGGTAAAATCCGCATCGCGGATGGCGGCGCAGGTGCCGCTGTAACCGGCTTCCGGCTGTTGCGAGAGCATGTTGCGCGCGCCGGCATAGGCGGCATTGTCAGGCTGGCGGAAGGCGGGTGTGAACCAGCGCTCCATGACGGGATCGACCAGCGAGACGAGGCCATCTGCGGCGATCTTGTCGATGCGGGCATTCCACATCTCGGCTGTGCCGATCCTGTGGGCGGTGTTGCTGAGTATGAGCGCGCACACCAGATCGGGACGGCGGGCATAAAGCCCCTGCGCGATCAGGCCGCCGACCGACAGGCCCCAGATGATCGCGCTCTTCACGCCAAGATGATCGAGCAGCGCGATCAGATCGCCGGCATGATCGTCTATCGAATAAGGGGCGTGCCCGACATCGGAAAGCCCGTGGCCGCGCTTGTCGTGCAGCACATAGGCATAATCATCCCCGAGCGCTTCGATCACCGCATCCCAGATGCGGAAATCGGTGCCGAGCGAATTGATGAAGGCGATGACCGGCTTGCCTGTGTCCAATCCCCTGACGCGGTAATGGATCACGGTCTCGCCGCAGCGCAGAAAATGCATGATGTGCTCCTCCTGCCGGGGATATTGCAAGCGGGTTCCGGTTAAGTAAAATGACATTATCGATGAAAATCATAACCTGTGGATTATATGAGCGATGGTCGATCAACGTATCAAGTTCCGCCACCTGCAGACTTTCGTGGAGGTGGCGCGGCAGAAAAGCGTCATCCGCGCTGCGGAAATCCTGCATGTCAGCCAGCCGGCGGTGACGAAGACGATCCGTGAGCTGGAAGATATTCTCGGCGTCTCGCTGTTCGACCGGGAGGGGCGCGGCATCCGCATCAGCCGTTATGGCGAGGTGTTCCTGCGCCATGCCGGCGCGACGATGACGGCGCTCAGGCAGGCGGTCGATTCGGTATCGCAGGAGGCGGCGCGCGCCGGTCCGCCGGTGCGGGTCGGCGCTCTGCCCACGGTGTCTGTTCGCATCATGCCGAAGGCGATGGCCGGTTTTCTGGCCGAGAAAACCGGCAGCCCGGTAAAGATTGTGACGGGCGAAAACGCCGTGCTGCTGGAACAATTACGGGTCGGCGATCTCGATCTTGTTGTCGGCCGTCTGGCCGCGCCGCAGAAAATGGCGGGCTTTTCCTTTGAGCATCTCTATTCGGAAAAGGTCCGCTTCGTGGTGCGCGCCGGGCACCCGCTGCTGTCACCCGGCCTTTCGGTGTTCGATCACCTGCATGAATATCCGGTGCTGATGCCGACACGCCAATCGGTCATCGGCCCCGTCGTCGAGCAGTTTTTGATCGCCAACGGCGTGCCGGCCCTGCCGATCCGCATCGAAACCGTGTCCGACGCCTTCGGCCGCGCCTTCCTGCGCACCAGCGATGCGATCTGGATCATCTCGGAAGGCGTGGTGGCGGCGGATGTGGCGGATGGTATCCTCGCGATCCTGCCCGTCGAGACCGGCGATACCAGCGGCCCGGTGGGGCTGACGGTGAGGGCCGATACGCAGCCCTCGCTGCCGCTTTCGCTGCTGATGCAGGCTATTCGCGAGGCGGCGGGCGAGTTGCTGGATGGTAGGGCTGAAGGGTGAACACACTCTCGACGTCATCCTCGGCCTTGCGCCACTGCTGTCCGGTTTAAATTTGGTGGACATGGCGCACGGTGTTGCTCCTCTTTCGTGTCCGAGATCGTCGCCAAACGCTCGAATACGAGTAGAATCAACACCGTGCGCCATGTCCACCAAATTTAAACCGGACAGCAGTGGGACAGGCCCGAGGATGACGTCTATACAAGTGGCGTGGCTCCCTAATAGGGAAGCCCCACATAGTTCTCCGCAAGCGCGGTGGAAGCGGCGCGCGATTGAACGAGGTAGTCCAGTTCCGCTTCCTGAATGCGCTGGCCGAAATCTCCCGTATCGGGAAAGCGGTGCATCACCGTCGTCATCCACCATGAAAAGCGCACGGCCTTCCAGACGCGGGAAAGCGCTTTCTGCGAATAGCCGTCGATGCCGGCCTCGGAACGGTCGCGATAAAATTCGATCAGCGCCTCGCTCAGATAATGGACATCGCTGGCGGCGAGGTTGAGACCCTTCGCGCCCGTCGGCGGCACGATGTGGGCGGCGTCTCCGGCCAGAAACAGCCTTCCGAACCGCATCGGTTCACAGACGAAGGATCGGAGCGGCGCAATGGATTTTTCAAATGACGGGCCGGTGACCATCACATCCGCATGGTTTTCCGGCAGGCGACGACGGATTTCGTCCCAGAAACGCTCGTCGCTCCAGTCCTCCGGCCGGTCATCCAGCGAACACTGAATGTAATAGCGGCTGCGGGTGTGCGAGCGCATGGAACAGAGCGCAAAACCGCGCGGGTGGTTGGCATATATGAGTTCATGGTTGACGGGGGGCACCTCGGCCAGAATGCCGAGCCAGCCGAAAGGATAGACCTTCTCGAATTCCTTGATCGCGCTTTGAGGCACCGATTTGCGGCTCACCCCGTGGAAGCCGTCGCAGCCGGCGATGAAATCGCAATCGATCCGGTGGGTTACGCCGTCTTTCTGATAGGTGACATAGGGGCTGGCGCCATCGAAATCATGCGGTTCGACATTGCCGGCGTCGTAGATGGTCACAAGGTTTGCCGCTTCGCGGACATCCATCAGGTCATGGGTCACCTCGGTCTGGCCATAGACCATCACATGGCTGCCGCCGGTCAGGTCGAAGAGATCGATACGGTGGTCGCGGCCGTCGAAGGTCAGCGAAAATCCGTCATGCGGCAGGCCTTCCCGGTGCAGGCGCTTATCCGCGCCCACCTTTTCCATGAGCTGCACCGTGCCTTCTTCCAGCACGCCGGCGCGGACACGGCCGAGGATGTAATCCTTGCTGACCCGGTCGATGATGACGGTCTCGACGCCCTCTCTGGCGAGAAGCTGGCCAAGCAGAAGCCCTGAAGGGCCGGAGCCGATGATGACGACCTGGGTGCGCATTGTTTCCTCCCGAACTTGTCTCCTATCAAGAAATTGACCAAGGGATGCGGCAAGCTCAATGGACTTTCTGATCGGCAAATTGCACAATCCGACCATTGTGCGGAGGAGCAAAGGAACATGCGGCTTGCTGCGAGTGAGGGTTTGTATGGCGAAGAAGCGGTGCAAGGCACTGATTTTCGCTTTCATTGCGAGACGCTTTTTTCCAGAAGCAGCCTGCACCGCTTTGAAATCGGCCTGCACCGTCACGCTGCGTTTCAGCAAATCTTGTACATTTGGGGCGGTGAGGGCGATGCGCTGCTGGATGGCCGCGTCGAGGCGATCCGGCCGCCGGTCGCCATTGTCGTGCCGCCGGGGTTCGAACACGGCTTCCGGTTTTCACGCGATATTGGCGGGGTGATCGTTACCGTGCTGCCGGGCGCCCTGCCGGCTTCGGTGCAGGCGCTGCTGCTGCGGAATTTCCAGCGGCCTGTCCTTTTGCCGCTGCGGGATTTTGCCGATGGCGAACGCCTGCGCAACGGGTTCGAACAGATTTCCGCCGAATATGAAACACGCGAAACGGGCCGGGATGCCATTATCGAAGGTCAACTGGCCATCGTGACGGCGCTTCTGGCGCGGGCGGCGCGGCCGCTCCTGGAAGGAACCGGCGAAGGTCTGGCGGAACAGCGTTTCGAACTTTTGCTGTCACTGATTGCACGCCATATTCGCGAGCCGCAAAAGGCGGAGTTTTATGCGAAGAAGCTCGGTCTTTCCGAGACCCATCTCAACCGTCTGGTTCGCTCCGTTTCCGGCCTCAGCCTGCAGCGGCTGATCGCTAAGCGTCAGATCGAGATCGCCCAGCAGGAGCTGATCTTTACCGTTTCCAGCGTGCAGATGATTGCGGAGGGGCTGGGTTTTGCCGATCCGGCCTATTTCAACCGGTTCTTCAAGCGCGAGACCGGCATGACCCCGCGCGCCTGGCGGCTGGCGGAGCAACGGAAAATGGGGGATTCCGGCGCGCGGGAGGCGCCGCTTCAGACCAGCATTCTTGCCAGTTCCCGCTGAACGGCAAGGAGGGCGGGCAGGTATCGCTCCACGAGGTCTTCCATCGAGGCGACCGAGGCGGCGAGCCCGACATTGAGGGCGGCAACCGTCTGGCCGCGCATGGTTTTCAGCGGCACCGCGATGGAGCGAAGGCCTGTCTCGACCTCCTGATCGATCAGTGCATAACCGCGATGGCCGGTGGCCTCGATTTCGGCGAGCAGGGCGTCCATGGCAATAATGGTCTTTTCCGTGCGCGCCACCAGCCTCGAGGCTTCGAGAATGTCGCGCTGCCGCTCGGCCGTCTGCGCCGAAAGAAGTACCCGGCCCATGGAGGTGCAATAGGCGGGCAGGCGCGAACCCGGCATCAGCGCAATCGACATGACCCGCTGCTGCGCGGCGCGGGCGACATAAACGATCTCGGTCTCATCCAGAATGGAAACGGAGGTGCTCTGGCCGATCTCTTCGGAAAGTCGGTCGAGCAATGGCTGCACGATGCGCGGCAGCGGCATGGTGGCAAGACAGCCGGTGCCAAGCCGCAGCACCTTCGGCGTCACGGTAAAGAACTTGCCGTCATAAGCGGCATAACCGAGTTCCGAAAGCGTCAGCAGGCAGCGCCGCGTCGTGGCGCGGTCCAGCCCGGCGATCTCGGCGGCATCGGAAATTGACAGGCGCGGCCGCTCGGCGCTGAAGGCCTCGATCACCCGCAATCCCTTGGCGAGACCGCCCATCATGTCTCTTTCGCTGACGGCCATGTCGAGGCTCCATTTGTGCGATATACGAACAAAAATCATATAACGCACAAAATCCTTGCCGTCGAGCCGGTTTCGGATTTACCTCACGCTCAGGCAGCCTTGCGGGTTCCATCCGTCCGGCTGGATGGAGGTTTTAATGGACAAGACAATCAAGAGCGCGGAAGAGGCGCTTTCCGGCATCGGTGACGGTGCAACGATCATGATCGGTGGTTTCGGCGGCTCCGGTGCGCCCATCGAGCTGATCCATGCGCTGATCGACAGAGGCCCGAAGAACCTGACGGTCATCAACAACAATGCCGGCAACGGCCGCATCGGCATCGCCGCGATGATCGACGCCGGCATGGTCAGGAAGATGATCTGCTCCTTCCCGCGCTCTTCCGATCCGCGCGCTTTCACCGACCGGTATCTGGCCGGCGAAATCGAGCTGGAACTGGTGCCGCAGGGCACGCTTGCCGAGCGCATCCGCGCTGGCGGCGCGGGCATTCCGGCCTTCTACACCCCCACCGGCTTCGGCACGGAACTGGCCGAAGGCAAGGTGATCGCGGAATTCGACGGCCGCTCTTATGTGCAGGAACGCTGGCTGAAGGCGGATTTCGCCATCGTGAAAGCCGAGCTTGGCGATACCTATGGCAACCTCACCTACAACAAGGCGGGCCGCAATTTTAACCCGCTGATGTGCATGGCCGCAAAGACCACCATCGCGCAGGTCTCGAAGATCGTCGAAGCCGGTAAGATCGATCCGGAGCATGTCATCACGCCCGGCATTTTCGTGAACGGCGTCGTGGAAATCCCCGATCCGCAACAGGAAGAAGTTCTCATTCGTGCGGGAGTAGCCTACGCATGACCCAGACCATCGACACCCGCGAAGACATCAAGCTTTCCAACGCCCAGATCGCATGGCGCGCGGCGCAGGACATCGAGGATGGCGCTTACGTCAACCTCGGCATCGGCTTTCCGGAAATGGTGGCGCGTTATCAGCCGCCCGGCCGTCAGGCGATCTTCCATACCGAAAACGGCATCCTGAATTTCGGCGAAGCGCCGCCGGAAGGCGAAGAGGACTGGAACCTCATCAATGCCGGCAAGAAGGCCGTGACGCTGAAGCCGGGTGCGGCCTTCTTCCACCATGCCGACAGCTTCGCCATGGTGCGCGGCGGGCATCTGGATGTGGCGATCCTCGGGGCCTATCAGGTGGCGCAGAATGGCGATCTCGCCAATTGGCGCGTTGGCTCCAAGGGCGTACCGGCCGTCGGCGGCGCCATGGATCTGGTGCATGGTGCAAAGCAGGTCTTCGTCATCACCGAACATGTGACGAAGAACGGCGAACCGAAGCTCGTTGAAAAATGCGCTTTTCCGCTGACCGGCGTTGGCTGCATCACCCGCATTTATACCAGCCATGCTGTCATCGACGTGGTGGATGGCCGTTTCGTGCTGCGTGAAAAACTGCCGGCGATGACATTTGAGGAACTGCAGGCCATGACCGGCGCGCCCCTGGCGGTCGATGGCGAGGTTGCCGATCTCGTCGCCCCGGAACTTTGAGGAAAAACCGATGACCGATGCATTCATCTGCGACTATATCCGCACGCCCATCGGCCGCTTCGGCGGCGCGCTTTCTTCGGTGCGGGCCGACGATCTCGGGGCGGTGCCGCTGAAGGCGCTTGTCGAGCGCAACCCGTCCGTCGACTGGGAAGCCGTCGAGGATGTGATCTTCGGTTGCGCCAACCAGGCGGGCGAAGATAACCGCAACGTCGCACGCATGTCGCTGCTGCTCGCCGGCCTGCCGGTTTCGGTGACCGGAACGACGATCAACCGGCTGTGCGGTTCGGGCATGGATGCCCTCATCGCAGCCGCCCGCGCCGTGAAATCGGGCGAGGCGGAATTGATGATCGCTGGCGGCGTCGAAAGCATGAGCCGCGCGCCCTTCGTTCTGCCTAAGGCGGAGAGCGCCTTTTCGCGCAATGCCGAAATCTATGACACCACCATCGGCTGGCGTTTCGTCAACCCGCTGATGAAGGCGCAATATGGCGTCGATTCCATGCCGGAGACCGGCGATAACGTCGCCATTGACTATCAGGTCTCCCGTGAGGATCAGGACGCCTTCGCCGTTCGCAGCCAGCAGAAGGCGGCTGACGCGCAGGCCAATGGTCGCCTCGACAGGGAAATCGTGTCCGTGACCATCCCGCAGCGCAAGGGCGATCCGCTGGTGGTCTCGAAGGATGAACACCCGCGTGCGACCAGCCTTGAAGCGCTGGCGAAGCTGAAGCCGGTCAACAGGCGCGATGGCGCGACGGTGACGGCGGGCAATGCGTCCGGCGTCAATGACGGCGCGGCCGCACTCATCGTCGCATCGGCGGAGGCCGCGAAGAAATACGGTCTGACGCCGATTGCCCGCATTCTCGGCGGTGCCGCTGCCGGCGTGCCGCCGCGCGTCATGGGCATCGGCCCGGCCCCGGCCTCCGCGAAGCTGCTGGCCCGGCTCGGGCTGAAGCAGGAGCAGCTCGACGTAATCGAGCTGAACGAGGCTTTCGCCAGCCAGGGCCTTGCGACGCTAAGGCAGCTCGGCATTGCGGATGACGATGCGCGGGTGAATGCCAATGGCGGCGCCATCGCGCTCGGCCATCCACTCGGCATGTCCGGCGCGCGCATTGCCGGCACGGCGGCGCTCGAACTTTCGCTGACCGGCAAGCGTCTTGCCCTCGCCACTATGTGTATCGGCGTCGGGCAGGGTATCGCCGTGGCGCTGGAAAGGGTCTGATTGTCTGGCGGCATTCGACATCGCCAAAACGGTGCGAATGCCGCGGCCTCGATTTCTTCTTGAGCGACTTCTGCTCGTCCGGCACTCGGTTAGCGATTCTCTCGCCTTGGTACCTCCCTCATTCCTGTGCTTGTCACAGGAATCCAGTCCACGCGCGTCTGCGCGGCGCAAGGAGTCTTTTCAGCCCAAGGACTTGGGCTGGCTGGATCTCTGTGACAAGCATAGAGATGAGGGAGGCAACGGCATTTTAAATGCCGATCTCGCAAATTCGGCGCCTGCCTGATATTCACCTCCATGGCCTTCCCTGACGAAATCCTCCGGCATGCGTTGGATTCCATCATGATCCGTGACATGTTTTGCGAGATATGACAGGAATCTTTCCGTCTACGGGGTGCCCGCATGAAACGTCCGACCATCACAGATGTTGCGACAGCCGCCGGCGTCAGCGTCGCCACCGTCGACCGGGTGCTGAACGGTCGCCTGCCGGTGCGGGAGGAAACCTCCCGGCGGGTGTTCGAGGCGGCGGAGAAGATCGGTTTTCACGCCACCAACATCATTCGCCAGCGCATGCTGGCCGATATGCCGTCCTATAGTCTCGGCATCATCCTACGCAAGGAACGGCATGCCTTCTACCAAACCTTTGCCGACGAGCTGGAGCTTGCGGCGCGCAACGTCCGGGATCGCCATCTCAATCTGCGCATCGAATTTGCCCAGTCGGGCGAGCCGAGCGAGCTTGCGGCCCTTCTGGCGGGCATGAAGGGCCGCGTACAGGCCGCGGCGGCCACGGGGCCGGACCATCACGATGTCACCGCCGCCGTCGAGGCCCTGAAGGCGAAGGGTATTCCGACATTTTCGCTGCTTTCGGATTTCGCGCAGGGCGTGCGGGAAGCTTATCTCGGCGCCAACAACATGAAAGTCGGGCGCACGGCGGCCTGGATGATCTCGCGGCTGGCGCGCAGCAGGGGCAAGGTGCTTTTGCTGCTTGGCGGCCACCGTTTTCACGGTCATTCGCTGCGCGAAACCGGCTTTCGCAGCTATATGCGGGAATATGCGCCGGAATTCGAGGTGATGGATGCGCTAATCACGCTGGAAAACCGGCGGCTGACCTATGAGCTGGTGATGGACACCATCGCCAAGCACAAGGATCTGGTCGGCATCTATTGCATCGGTGGCGGCATGGAAGGCGTCATCGAGGCCCTGCAGCAGGAAAACCGGCAGGAAGCCATCGTCTGTCTTGTGAATGAACTGACGCCCGAATCCCGTCAGGCGCTGCTGGAAAAGCGTATCAGCGGCATATTCCAGACGCCGCTCCGTGAGTTATGCACGGACCTCATCGCCACCATGGTTCACAGCATCGAACATGGCATGGCGGAAACGCCGGGGCAGCGGTTTGTGCCCGCCCATCTGTGGGTTCCTGAGAGCCTTTGATGGCTTGATAGATTCTATCATAAATTCGGCGTCTCTTTCTATCAGCCTTGATGGTTTCGGCTGCCGCTGACCCGTTGACGCCGGGCCGGGACTGGGAAATCTTGCCTGCGTGTGGAGCGGGCAGGAGGCTGATCCACGATAATAACGATGTTTCGGATTGCTTCAGGCTGCGGACTTGTCTTCGCGGCGACGAGTACTTTTTGCCGGCAAACGGTGGCGGCGCGATGGGCGCTGAACCGTGCAGCCGGTTCTTTTCAAGGGTTTTGGAGGAGAACGACATGAAAAGACATTTCGCGATTGCAGCGCTCGCCACCATGCTGGCGACGACCGCCTCGGCGGAAACCATCGGCGTTTCGATGGCCCTGTTCGACGATAATTTCCTGACCGTGCTGCGCAACGGCATGATCGATTATTCCAAGGGCATGAGCGGCGTTTCGCTGCAGATCGAGGATGCGCAGAACGATGTCGGCAAGCAGTTGAGCCAGGTGCAGAACTTCGTCGCCGCCGGCGTCGACGCCATCATCGTCAACCCGGTGGATACGGATGCGACCGTGGCGCTTTCGCAGGCTGCCGCTGCCGCCGGCATTCCGCTCGTTTATGTCAACCGCCAGCCGGTCAACCTCGACAGCCTGCCGGAAAAACAGGCCTTCGTTGCCTCCGATGAAAAACAGTCCGGCACCCTGCAGACCCAGGAAGTCTGCCGCCTGCTGAAGGCCGCTGGCAAGGCGGAAGCGAAGGCGGTGGTGATGATGGGCGAGCTTTCCAACCAGGCGGCCCGTATGCGCACGCAGGATATCAAGGACGTGGTGGCGACGCCCGATTGCAGCTTCATCAAGCTTGTCGAGGAGCAATCCGCCAACTGGTCGCGCACGCAAGGCTCGGACCTGATGACCAACTGGCTTTCGGCCGGGGTGCAGTTCGATGCGGTGATTTCCAACAATGACGAAATGGCCATCGGCGCGATACAGTCGCTGAAGGCGGCCGGCCGGTCGATGGATGACGTCATCATCGCCGGCATCGACGCCACGCAGGACGCGCTGGCCGCCATGGCGGCGGGTGAGCTGGATGTGAGCGTTTTCCAGAATGCCGCCGGCCAGGGCAAGGGCGCGGTTGATACGGCGCTGAAACTGGCAAAGGGGGATGCGGTGGACAAGAAGGTTTTCGTACCCTTCGAATTGGTCACACCCGCAAACCTCAAGGACTATCAGGCCAAGAACTGAGACCGTTCGGGCCTGACAACGACGTGACAGACCGAAGACGCTGGAGGCGGGGGGAGGATATTCCGGCTTCAGCGATATCAGTGCGATTGAACCAGCGGAGGTTTTCCGCGGGAGGAAAGACTTTGAAAAACCTGTTGATGGCGACTGCGCTCTGCATTTTCGCAACGCCTGCCCTTGCCGAGACCCGTGTTGCGGTCTCCATGACATCGTTCGACAATCCGTTCCTGACGATTTTGCTGAACGGCATCAGGGCTGAGGCCGGGCGTGACAAGAACATCGAGCTTCTGGTGGAGGACGCCCAGCTCGATCCTTCGAAACAGCTCAATCAGGTGCAGAATTTCATCGCCAACGGTGTCGATGCGATCATCGTCAATGCCGTGGATGGCGATGCCACCTTGGCGATCACCAAGGCTGCATCCGCCGCAAAAATCCCGCTCGTCTATGTCAATCATCCGCCCGCCGAACTGGAAACCGGCCTGCCTGATGGCACGGCCTTCGTCGGCTCCAACGAACTCGATTCCGGCACGATGGAGGCGGAAGCCGCCTGCAAGCTGATGGGCGGCAAGGGCAAGGCCGTGATCCTGATGGGACCTTTGGAAAACCATGCGGCGCTGGTGCGCACCAAGGATGTGGAAACGGTGTTTGCCCGGCCGGACTGCAAGATCGAAATCCTCGAAAAGCAGACGGCGAACTGGAGCCGCACGCAGGCGCAGGACCTCGTTTCCTCCTGGCTGACGGCGGGCATCCAGTTCGATGCCGTCATCGCCAATAATGATGAAATGGCGATCGGCGCCGCGCAGGCGCTGAAGGCGGCGGGCGTTTCCATGAAGGATGTCGTCATCGCCGGCATCGACGCCACGCCGGACGGCCTTGCCGCCATGCAGGCCGGCGATCTCGACATTACCGTCTACCAGAATGCGACCAAGCAGGGCGAGGTCTCGGTTCAGACGGCGGTGAAGGCCGCTGCCGGGCAAGGCACCGAGAAGACGCTTTGGGTGCCCTTTGAACTCGTGACCCCGGAAAACATGTCCGCCTACGCCAAATAAGCGGGGGCTTCGACCCGGTCCATCTATTACTACACTGGAAACAGCCATGAAACATACGCTCGACCCCCACATGTTCCGACACCTTTCGCTGGCCGAGACCTGCCGCAAGGTTGCCGAACTCGGTTATGATTACGTCGAACTTTCACCCCGTCCGGATTTCCTCTCCTGGTGGACCCGGCCGAAGGTCTATCCCGAACGCGTCGCCGAATTCAAAAAGGCGCTGAAGGACCATGGTGTCGGCCTTGCGACGCTGCAGCCCATGTATCGCTGGGCAAGCCCCTATCCGGACGAATGGGAGGTGGCGATCGACAACTGGAAACGCGCCATCGAGATTGCGGTCGAAATGGAATGCCCGATGTTCGTTTCGGAATTCGGCCGCGGCGGCTCGCCGGATCGCAGCCTTAACGACCGTTCCGGCTTGCATCGCCCGGAAACCTGCGAAGCGCAGTTCTTCCGCGCCATGGATATTCTCGTGCCGATCCTTGAACGGGAAGGTCTGGTGCTGTCGCTGGAGGCCCATCCCGAAGACTGGATCGAGGAGATCGCGCCTGCCATCGACATTATCAAGACCATCAATTCCAAGGCGGTAAAGGCCTCCTTCATCGCGCCGCACACGTTCTTCTACGGGCCGGACATGGTGGCGAACCTGCGTGCGACCGAGGGCCATCTGGTGCATGTGCGCCTTGCCGATACCTATGACCACAACAAGTCGTCGCAGCTGCGCTACATCGTCAATCCCCCCGGTTCCAAGGTCAGGGTGCACCAGCACACCGATTTCGGCCAGGGCGAGATCGACTGGGAAACCTTCTTTGCGACGCTCGCCGACATGAAATTCGACGGTGTGCTCTCAAACTGCGTGTTTGCCTGGGAAGACCGTGTCGATGAAAGCGCGCGGTTCATGCTCAGCGAAACCCGGCGATACGTCGCCAAATACTGGAAATGAGGTTTTTCAAATGACTGTCAGAATTGGTGTCATCGGCACCGGCGCAATCGGGCGTGATCATGCCCGCCGTATCAACAAGGTTCTGGGCGGCGCGAAGATCGTTGCGCTGAGCGACGTCAACCGCGCCTCCGCCGAGGCGGTCAAAAACGACATCGCCCCGGATGCCGTCGTTTTCGCCACCGGTGAAGAGCTGATCGCATCGCCGGATGTGGATGCCGTGCTCGTCACCTCCTGGGGCGCAACCCATGAGCAATATGTGCTGGCGGCCATCGCCGCCGGCAAGCCGTGCTTTTGCGAAAAGCCGCTCGCAACAACGGCGGAAGGCGCAAGACGCATCGTCGACGCCGAGGTGGCGCATGGCAGGCGGCTGGTTCAGGTGGGCTTCATGCGCCGATATGACGCCGGTTACGTGGCGCTGAAACAGGCCGTCGATAGCAGGATCGGCGCGCCGATCATGGTGCACGCCGCCCACCGCAACCCGGCGGTTCCAGAGCAATATGTCACCCCGATGGCGATCCATGACACGATGATCCATGAGATCGACGTGCTGCGCTGGCTGCTTGACGATGACTATGTTTCGGCGCGGGTTCTCTTTCCCCGTTCGGCGGCCAGAAGCCATGCGCGGCTGAAGGACCCGCAGATCGTCATTCTGGAGACGGCGAAGGGCACGATCATCGACGTCGAAATCTTCGTCAATTGCCATTATGGCTACGATATCCAGTGCCAGGTGGTGGGCGAGGATGGCATTGCCAGCCTGCCGGAGCCGATGTCGGTGCAGACCCGCCTCGGCGCCAAGCTGCAGAACGATATCCTCACCGACTGGAAAGACCGCTTCATCGCCAGCTACGATGTGGAATTGCAGGACTTCATCCATGCGGCGGCGAAGGGCACGGCATCGGGACCTAACTCCTGGGACGGCTACGTGGCCGCCATCACCTCCGACGCCTGCGTAGCCGCGCAGGAAACGGACGGGGCAGCAGTTGAAATCAAGCTTCCCGCCCGTCCCGCCCTTTATCAGTGAGGTCTTTCATGCGTTTTGCCATCAACCACATCACCGCGCCCAAGCTTTCCCTTGAGGCGTTCTTTGCGACGGCCCGTGAGCTCGGCCTTACCGAAGTCGAAATCCGCAACGACCTGCCTGATATCGTCGGCACGGTGGATCCGGCCGAGGTAAAGGCGGCGGCCGAAAAGGCCGGTGTGACGATTATCTCGATCAATGCGCTTTATCCCTTCAACGTCTGGTCGGGCGACCTGCCTGCGCGGGCCGTCGCCATGGCCGATTATGCGGCGGCAAGCGGCGCGAAAGCGCTGGTGATGTGCCCGCTCAACGACGGTACGCCGGTGTCCTTTGACGATCTCGTCACGGCGCTGAAGGCCATGAAGCCGATCCTTAAGGAACGCGGCCTGATCGGCTTCGTCGAGCCGCTCGGTTTCCCGGTCTCTTCGCTGCGCACCAAGGCCGAAGCGATCAGGGCCATCGATGCGGCCGGTGGCGGCGATGTCTACAGGCTGGTGCACGACACCTTCCACCACCATCTCGCAGGCGAGACGGAGTTCTTCCCGGAGCGGACGGGGCTGGTCCACATTTCCGGCGTGATCGATCCTGCCGTCTCCGTAGCCGACATGCTCGACGCCCACCGCGTTCTGGTGGATGGCGAGGACCGGCTGGAGAATATCGCCCAGATCAGGACGCTCGAGGCGGCCGGTTACAGGGGACCTTACAGCTTCGAACCCTTTGCGACGGAAGTGCACGAGCTGAAAGACCCCGCCGCTGCCGTAAAGAGCAGCATCGACCATATCTCCCAGGCGCTCTGACCGCCTTGCCGCCCGCGGTTCGCTGCGGGCGGCGTTTCTTGCGGGGGATTAAAAACCCAGAGAAATCAATTCCGCATTTACGGATGATGCTGTAGTCTTCGAGCGACGAGAGAGCAGCAAACAGGCACGGGTATTCTTCAGATCGACTGCGTGAGGCAGGCTTTCTGCCCGCACCGTCCGAAGTAGAGTGGTTGAATTTCCCCTTTATGAAAATAGACAGGAAAACGACGCTTAAGGACGTGGCGCGGGAGGCGAATGTTTCGCTGAGCACGGCTTCGCACGCCATCAACGGCACCGCACCCTTGACCACGCAGGTGCGCGAGCGGGTGCTGGAGGCGGCACGCACGCTCGGTTATCTCGAAAACCGGCGACAGAAGGCGACGATCGCCACTTTGCGCGTCGTGCTTCTGGCCATGACCAATGACGCAGCTCCGCAGAGCGATCTCAACATGGTCAGCTGGACGATGCTGAACGGCTTCAGGCGCGAATGCGAGCGGCGCGGCATTCGCATCGTTCCCTATGTCAGCACAACGAGCCGGCTCGACCCGGTTGCGGTGGCGGCGGCGGCGGATGCCGACAATGTCGACGGTATCGTGATCCTGAACGATGACAGGCCGCAACTGGTCGAGGCGCTGTCTGCGCTTTCGCGGCCGGTGGTGCTGATCAATGGCGAGGACCCGGCCATGATTGTCGATACGGTGACGGCCGAGAACCGTTTTGGCGCGCGGCTCGGCATCGAACATCTGCTGTCGCTCGGGCATCGCAATATTCTGCATATCACCTGGAAAGGGCGCACGACGATCCGCCGCCGATATGACGGCTATAGCGACGCGTATCTCGCGGCGGGTCTCACTGTTCCCGCCGATATGGTCATCGAGGTGGAGAGCTACGAGCCGGAATGGGGCGAGGCCGCCACCCGTCGACTGCTGGCCGAGGAAAAACCGCTCAGAAACGCCACGGCGATTTTCTGCGCCGCCGATAATCTGGCGCTCGGTTGCCTGAAGGCCTTGACCGAGGCCGGAATCCGGGTGCCGGACGATGTTTCGGTATTGGGGTTTGACGATATCATGCCGGCGGCCTTCAGTGCGCCGCCGCTCAGCACCATCCAGTTGCCCGCCGACAGGCTGGGCGGCGCGGCGCTCGCGCTGCTGGAGCAGCGGCTTGTGGCGGCCGATCCCACCCGCCCGGCGCACCGGCTGGAACTCGGTTGTCGCCTTGTGCTGAGGGGCAGCATCGCGCCGCCCCCCAAATGATTTGTCGTTTTATTTCATCCCCGTGCCGGCAATGCCTGTCGTGATGTAACGCTGCAGGAACAGGAACACGACGGTGACTGGCGCCAGGCTGAGGAAGGTCATGGCGAGGATATAGTGCCATTGCACCGAGAACTCGCCCTGGAAGGCGTTCAGCCCCACCTGCAGTGTGAAGTTTTCACGGCTGCTGAGAACGATCAGCGGCCAGAGGAAGTCGTTCCAGCGCCAGAGCACCGAGAAGATGGCTAGAACCGCAAGCGCCGGCGCCGTCAGCGGCAGGATGATGCGCCAGAAGATACGGAATTCGCTTGCCGCATCGACGCGGGCCGCCTCGATCAGCTCATCGGGAATGGTCAGCATATATTGCCGCAGCAGGAACACGCCGGTCGGCGTCGCAACCGTCGGGATGATGACACCCCAGAGATTGTCGACGAGGCCGACGCCGACGATGACCAGATAGGCCGGCACCATGACGACGGTGAGCGGGATCATCAGGGTGGAGATGATCAGCACGAAGATCGCCTTCTCGCCGCGGAAGCGGTATTTCGACAGCGCAAAGGCGGCCATGGCATTGACGATCAGCGTCAGGACGGTTGCGACGAAGGTGACGAAGACCGAGTTCTTGAGGAAGGTTAAAAAGCTGAACCGGGTGAGCGGATCGGTGAAGTTCTCCGTCGCGATGGTCAGCTTCTGGACGGGCGTTATTTCCCGCGTGTCGACGCTGACGGGCGGGCCTGGATTGGCGGGATCGACCATCTGCGCTTTCAGCCCGATGCGGCGGACCATGGCCAGTTCCCGCTCCATGCCGTCGATGGGGGCTTTCCACAGGCTGAGAGGTTTGTCGTAACCCCGCACGTCCACCTGCACGGCGGCGCGCGGCAGAAGGCTCGGCGGAAACCGGGTGATTTCGGCCTCCGGTTTCAGCGATGACATGGCGGCCCAGACGACCGGGATGAGGACGGCGAGCGTGCCACCGATGAGCCAGACCCATGACAGGATATCGGTGAGGCCGATCCGGCCGGGGCGGCGGGTGCGCGTGAGGAAGGAGATGGCGTTGGACATGGTCAGGACTCCATCTTTTTGCCGAGGCGCAGTTGCACGAGCGTCAGCGCGAGAAGCACAAGGCCCATCAGAACCGATGCGGCGGACGCAAGGCCGAACAGCCTCAGATCGCTGCCGAAGGCCATCTGGTAGATATATTGCACCACGAATGTATTGGCCGTGCCCGGCCCGCCGCCATTGGTCAGAACCCATGCCTCGTCAAATATTTGCACCGAGCGGATCATCAGGAGGATGAGCACGACGAGCAGGTTGGGTCCGAGCAGCGGCAGGGTGATGCGGAAAAGCGTGCGCCGGGGCGAGGCGGCATCGATGGCGGCCGCTTCATAGAGGTCCTTCGGGATGGCCTGAAGGCCGGCAAGCAGGATCAGCGTATAAAAGCCCATGTGGAACCAGACCGAGACCACCACGACGAAGAAACGCGACCAGCCGACATCCAGCAGGAAGATTTCCGGCGGCACGCCGAGCATCTGGAAAAAGGCGTTGAGCAGGCCGTTGCGGTCGAGGAACCATTTCCAGATGAGGCCGATGACGACGGGCGACAGCAGGACCGGATAAAAGAACATGGCGCGGAAGAAACCGCGCGCGGCAATCGCCCGGTTAAGGATGAGGGCGGTGATGAGCGCGACCAGCAGCGTGGCGACGACGTTGAAGCCGACGAACCACAGCGTGTTCCAGATCGCGGTCCAGAACAGCGATTCCCGGCAGCTTCCAGGGTCCATGTAGCTCTGGCAATCCAGCAGCTTGCCGAAATTTTCCAGCCCGACGAAGGGGCGGTCGGTAATGAGAAGTTCGGTGCCGCCGGTGAAGGCGTAACCGACGGCAATGGCAATCGGCAGGAAGGTGAAGATACCGAAGAGAACGAGGTTCGGCATCAGGAAAATATAGGGCATGCGCCTTTTGCCGATCAGCCGCTCGATGAAGTTGAGCGGCACTTCGGCAATCGCCATCACGGCATCGAGCGCACGGTCGGACAGTCTCGCAAGCGTCGGATTGGCCATGCTAAACCCTCCCTTCGCTGTTCAGGCGCGGCAACGCCAGTTCGGTGGCGGGATCGAAGACATGCACCTTTTCCCGCGCCGGCATGATCCTCAGCACCGAGCCGGAAGCCGGGGCGAAATGGCCCGCCTGATGCACGATGATCTGCTCTTTCTCGCCCTGAAGGTTGCCGTAGAGATAGGTCTCGGTGCCGAGGCTTTCGTGATACTGCACCTCGAAGGGCAGGCCGGCATCCGCGATGGTGAAATGCGAAGGGCGGATGCCCGCGAGAACGGCCTGCCCGGGGCTGACGGCTGCCGGATCGACAAGGCAGGGCAGTGACACACCGTAGCCGGCGTCGATGGCGATGCTACCGTCGCTGCCCTTGGCGATGTTGCCCTTCAGCATGTTCATGCGCGGCGAGCCGAGGAAACCGGCGACGAAGAGATTGCGCGGATTGTCGAAAAGCTCGAGTGGGCTGCCCACCTGCTCGATGCGCCCGGCGCGCAGCACCACGATCTTGTCGGCCATGGTCATGGCTTCCACCTGATCGTGAGTGACATAGATCATCGTCGTCTTGATATCGCGATGCAGGCGGGTGATTTCGGCACGCGTCTGCACGCGCAGCGCCGCATCGAGGTTGGAAAGCGGCTCATCGAACAGGAAGATATCCGGTTCGCGCACGATGGCGCGACCGATGGCGACGCGCTGGCGCTGACCGCCGGAAAGCTGTTTCGGCTTGCGGTCGAGATAGGGCTCGATGGCCAGCATCCGCGCCGCCTCGTTGATGCGGCTTTCGATTTCCGCCCGCTTGAAACGGAGGTTTTCCAGACCGAAGGCAAGGTTCTTGCGCACGCTCATATGCGGATAAAGCGCGTAGGACTGGAAGACCATGGCGATCTTGCGCTCGGCCGGGGACAGCGCGCTGACATCGCGCCCGCCAATGCCGATGGTGCCGGAGGTGACGTCCTCGAGACCGGCGATGATGCGCAGCAGCGTCGATTTTCCGCAGCCCGAGGGGCCGACGAAGACGACAAATTCGCCGTTCTCGATCTGAAGATCGATGTCATGCAGCACATGAACGGCGCCGAACGCCTTGTTGAGGTTTTCGAGTTTCAGACTTCCCATCACCTGCTCCCTTCGGGCAAGTTCGTCGTCGCGACGATCTCTTGGCTGTTCCAGCCCTCGGGCAAGGGCGTCGTTCTTTTGATGGCGACATCGCGGGCCGCAAATCCTTCCACGCCGGCAAGATAGACCGCAGGCATTCCGCCGGGATAATCCTCCATTCCGACGATCCTGCCCTCAGCATCCTGCGTCCAGGCGTTGGCGCGGCCGGCGGCATGGGGGCTTGGCGCAATATCCGCATTGGTTGGGCGCAGATCGTATTGCAGGCCGGTGCCGAGCTTGCCGGGCTGCTGCGACAGCGTGATGCGTTCCAGCCGGACATTGTGAATGCCGGCCTTCGATATGGCGACGAGGTTGATCGCGCCTTCCATCGAACCGCTTAAGTCTTCCACGACCAGATTGTCGACGCTGCCGGCCTGACGCTCGGGGCGGCGGTCGACGACGGTGACGGTGACCGCTTCGCCCGAACCCCAAAAGCCGCCCGGCGTTTCGTGGCATTCGGTCTCGATCCTTGAAAAGCGGATGTTGCGCATCGCGCCGCCATCGCGGGAAAACAGGCCGACGCCTCGATTGGACTGGACGATTTTGCAATCCTCGAACACGACATCGGTGAAATCGCCGAAGGATTCCGTGCCGAGCTTCAGCGCGCAGCTCATGCTGGAAACGGTGCAGCGGCGAACGGTGATATTGGCGCAGGCTCCAACGGCCTTGCCGTCCGGCCCGGCGCTGGTCTTCAGGCAAATGCCGTCATCGGCGGTCGAGATGAAGCAATCCTCGATCAGGGCGCGCCGGCAGGCATCGAGCACAATGCCGTCGGTATTCGGCAGGCGGCGGTCGTTTTCGATGCGCAGATTGCGGAAATGAAGGTCTTCGCAATCGACCATGTGCAGCGTCCACATTGGCGAGCCACTGACGGACAGGTTTTCAAGGCGCACGTTGCGGCAGCTTTCCAGCACCATCACGCGCGGACGTTTTTTCGCCGGGACATAGGTGCCCATGGCCTTGTCGTCGCCGACGATGAAGTTTTCACCGCCGGCCTCGATGCGGCCGGGACCGGTGACGGCGATATTGCTTGCGCCGCTCGCGATGATCATGCCGCGATCGGAGTCTTCGGCAATCACCGAAACCCGGGTAAGGGCATAGGCGTCGTAATCGGAAACGGGGGCAAGCACCGCATCTTCGACAAGGTGCAGTTCCACGCCGCTTTTGAGATGGAGGCCGGCGCTGACGTGACGCCCGGCCGACAGAGACACGCGCCCGCCGCCTGCGGCTGACACTGTGTCGATAGCCTGCTGGATGGCTGCCGTGGCATCGAGGCCACCTGCCGCGACTGCGATGTCCTGACTGATGTTCATGATGCTCACGATGCCTTTGGCCTTTTCAGAAAAACGTCGATCAGAAGCAGCATTGTCAGCGCCTGCCCGTAAGGCGTGGGCAGATTGGGAATGCGGCGGTAGAAGTCGAGATCGTGGCCCATCGGCGTGCCGTCGGAAACGCCGTGGACGACGCCTTCATCGTCGATATTGCCAAGCACCGCCTTCAGCGCGCGTTCCGCATGCGGGCGATTTTCCTCGCCGAGAATGCCGGCCTCGATGCCGCGCAGAATGCCATAGGCGATGCCGGCCGTCGCCGATGTTTCCACCGGGGAGGTCGGGTCATCGAGCAGCGTGTGGAACATGCCGTCCTCGCGCTGATATAGCCTGAGCGACCGTACCTGGCTTGCCAGCACATTGGCGAGGAAACGCCTGTCCTTTTCGCCAAGCGTCGGCACCAGTTCGAAGAGTTCGGGGATGGCGACGGTGATCCAGGAATTGCCGCGCGCCCAGAAGGCGTCAGCGAAATTATGGCGTCCGTTGAAGGTCCAGCCGTGATACCAGAGCCCGGTGACGGGGTCCGAGAGATAACGCGTATGGATCATGAACTGGTAGACCGCCTCGTCTATCCAGTCCTGGCGTTTGCAGACGACGCCGGCGCGGGCGAGGAACAGACATGCCATGAACAGCGTGTCGTCCCAGAGCTCACCCTCGTTCAGCCGCTCCTTGACGACATGCTGGAAGCCGCCATCTTCGGTTTTCGGCAATTGATGCACCAGCCAGTCGGCCCAGTCTTCCACCAGCGCCCGGAAATCCGGCCGGTCGACATGTTCGGTGAGGATGACAAGCGGCAGCATTGGCGCGGAACTGTTGATCTGGCGCGGCGGCAGGCCACGGTCGATCTGCCAGCCATACCATGTCACGAGGTCGTCAAGCGCCTTCCGGTCGTTGGCGGCGAGCGCCCGGCGCAGGAAGCCGTAAAGGCCCACACCCACTTCCCAGTCCCATTCATCGAACTGGATCTTGCCATCGGAACTGCCGCTGACCAGACCTTCCTGAATGCCCTTGAGACGGCTGAAGGCGGCGGCGACATTGTCGATCGTCGTCCTGAGAGTGTCTTTTTCCATGCTTGGCTGGTTCATCTGTCAATTCCGCTTAGGAGTAGAAGGGTTTTGCAGCGCTGCCCGAAGCTGGGTCGGCGCTGTCGAAGGTGATTTTTGGTTGCGGGTGGTCATGGTCGAAGGCCATGGCCTGCCCGCCAATGGTGAATGCGCCGTCCCAGGTCAGGGTAAGCTCAGCTCCGCCCGGTGGCGTGACTGAGAGCAGCCGGCTTTCGGCATCGAAGCTGATCTGCGTGGCGAGGATTTTTTCCCGAAAACGGGCAAACTCCGCGACATCCCCGCAGCCGATGATGCCGACCCAGCCGGCGCGGCGGCCGGGCGATCTGATCTCGCGACTGGCGGTGGCGCCGGCGGAGATGGGCTCGAGCCCGTTGGTCGCATAAAGCGCGGCAAAGCCACGGCCCGAGCGGGTGACGAGCCAGTTGCCCTCCACCATCACCTCGTCCAGCCCGTCGCGGCCGAGATAGGCATGGGTCCAGTCGTTGCGGTGATCCTGCGTATCGAAGATCAGCATTGCCAGATCGCGATGTTGCGCCACGCGCGGCAGGATGCCGCTTCCCGCCCAATAGGAGGGGCGCTGGGTGCCCCACGGATTGTCTTCGCCCGGATGATTGACCCAGAGCCGCGCCATCGGGTGGCCGGCAAGCTTGATGTCCATGACATGCTGCTGATGGCCCTTGCGGCCAGTCTTGTGATCGACAACGGTGGAAAGCTGGGCGGCCTCGTTCTTGAACAGCACGAGCTTGCCGGGCTCCAGCCCCTGCGCATAACGTGCCTCGACCATACGGCCGCCTGTTAGCTGGGAAAGGGCGGCGAGATGCGCCGGTGGCAGGTAATCGCCGCAGCAGAACATCGGCAGCGAGGCAACGCCATTGTTCAGCCAGCCCTGACCGAAGGCGACCTGCGCAAAGGGCGCCAGTTCCGTCAGCGGCCCGGCGCGTAGCTCCTTGTCATAAGCCCTCCCTTGCGAACCGGAGGGAACGCCGCCGAGCGTGTGCAATGCGATCATTTCGAAGATGAGATCGATCTGGTGGCGCGCGCGGGCGGCAAGCTCCGGTCCCGCCCAATGTTCGATGGCGAGAAGGCCGATGAAATCCACGGGATAATAGGCGGCCGAATTCCATTCGGCGAGGCCATGCGCCTCGACGCTGTCGAACCAGCGCTCCAGACGGTCGGCGGCCAGCGCCGCCTGTTCTCTGCCGGTGCGGCCGGAGGCGGTGAAGACGGCATCCGGCAGATATTCACCAGCCAATAACTGGCTGGTGTGGAAGCAGAGAACATGGTTCTCGCTCCAGAACCACATGACGTCATTGCCCGGTTCGTCCACCCAGTAGCGATAGCCGAGGATCGAGGCATCGATCCGCGCCCGCATCTCTGCCGGCAGGCGGTCACCATAGGCGCGCACCAGCCACAGCAGCGGGATCATGACGAAATCGGAGCAGTCTTCCCGCCGATCAATGGAATGCAGCGTCGCATCGACGATGCCGCCGATCGTCTCGATGTTATCGCTGCCGGTGGCGACCATCGCCAGCGCGCGGCCGATGCGCCAGGCACCGAAACGGGCGCTGAAGGAGAGAGCCGCCTTTTTTCGCTCGTTGATATCGCCGCTGGATGCTTCCGGCGCGATGTCATGCATGAAAGCGGCGTCGATGACGCGGGTCACCGTTCCCGCTCCCGAACCCATGGTGATTTTTACACCGTGATATCCGTCCGAAATGCCTGTCGTTCCAGGGATCGTCAGCGAGGATTGCCCGGCCTTCAGCACGGTATCCATTTCCGCAAGCGTGGCGCGCTCATGCCCATGGCTTTTGACGGCGATGTGCACGGGCAGGTCGTTCGCAGGCGCCGCCCCGAAGACCAGTTCGAGGGCCGTACCGGAAAACACGTCCCGCGCCGGGCGAACATCGCGCACCAGCGCGGCGAGACGCTTCGTCTCCTCCCGGTCGAGCGGCACGGGCAGCACGACGGTCAGCGGTACGGCGTCAACGACCTCAAGTTCGAAGAACCAGATGATGTCGCGTTCCGCCAGATCCTCGCAGAGCAGCAGCACCTCGTTGTCGCCGGCCGAAAGATCGAGCGTGATGTCACGGCTGCTTTCGACATTGCGGATGAAGGGTTCGAAACGGACCTGTTCGACGCCGCCGACCCAGATGCGGACGCCGCCGCAGGTGCGCAGCCGAAAATGCGCCTGTCTTGCGATCTCGCTGCGGAAGGTGCCCTTCAGCCAGCGCTGCACATGGGTGGGAACGTGCCAGAAACCGGTGAATTCGACGCGGCGATTGGAGCCCGGCAGGTTGAGGTGCGATACCGGCCAGCTGGTATCGGGTGCGATATCGCGGCCGATCATGGTCTGCTGGAAGGCCTTGCGGCAGGGCAGGTCGCCCACATCCACGAAACCGTTGATGAAGCGATAGTTCACGCGGTCTTCGGCGGGGGCTGCGGTGCCGGGAAACGACGTCTCCACCAGATCGGAGACGATCCAGGCGGTCACCGTTTCGCCGTTTGCGACGGTATATGTCGGCTGCGACGCGTTCGCCGCAAATGGTCCATCTGTCATAATGGATCGCCTCCCGTCGATCTTTATGAAATTATTTTCACAAAACGATTTTCGCTTTTCCGCGTCGATTTGTGCGATTTATGCAAAACAAACAGCTTGACGTTTATTCTGTCAAGCCGCAAAACATTATAAATCGAATTAAGCAGAGGAGCTTTCGTTCGATTTATGAAAATATTTTCATTGGGAGGATGAGCATTGATGAAATTGTTTTCGGGTGTCAGCGCCCTCGTAGTGGCCTCTGTCGCCGGTCTTGCGACGGCTGAGGCCGAGACCCGCACGATTACTTTCCTTTTTACGGATGACGACCAGGGTTACGTGCAGCGCATGTCGGAACTCAGCAAGGAGTTCGAGACGGCCAATCCGGGTGTGAAGATCAATTTCGTGTCTTCGGGTTATGACGCGGTTTCCAAGCAGCTGCCGGTGCAGCTTGCGGTGGGCGAAGGTCCTGATATCGCCAAGATCACCGATTGGCAGCTAGCGCCCTATTATCTCGACATGCGGCCCTATATGAAGGACGCCGAAGCCTTTGCGAAGCTGCATGGCTCCAGCCTTAACCAGCTTCGCCTGCCGAATGTCAACGATCCGCAGTCAATCAACGGTTACATGGCGTCGCAGACGCTGAACCTGCCCTTCATTAACAAGACGCTGTTCGAGCAGGCAGGCGAGCCCTTGCCTGGCCCGACTGCCAAGTTAAGCGAGATCGTAGAAGCGTCCGCCCGCGTCGCAAAGGCGACTGGCGTGCAGATCCCCTTCACCATGGACCGTTCCGGCCACCGCTTCTCCGGCGGCGCCTTCTCTTACGGCTCGACCTATGTGAAAGACGGCAAGTTCAGCTTCCCGGACGATGCGGCGAAGAAATACATCACCGATCTCTTTTCATGGACGCAGAATGGCAGCTTTCCGAAGGAGATGTGGGGCGCCGCTGGCGGTTCGCAGTACAAGAACATGGGTGACGAGTTCGTCAACGGCAATGTCGTGACGTATCTTGCCGGCAACTGGATGGTCAATCCGTTCCAGAACAAGATCGGCGACAGTTTTGAATGGACGGCGATCAATGCGCCCTGCGGCGATGCCGGATGCTACGCCATGCCCGGCGGCACTGCCATTGTCGGCTTCAAGCGCACCAAATATCCGGAGGATGTGGCTCACTTCATTGAATTTCTCGGCTCCGAAAAGGTGCAGCGGGAAATCGCCGAGAACTACGTCATCCTGACCGGCGCGGAGATCGTCGATCCGCAATACAAGCTGAAGAGCGAAGACGCCAAGGCGGCGATGAAGGTGTTCCTCGACAACAAGAAGAACGTGCCGCAGGCCGCCCGTGAGTTCGAACGCGCCAAGGGCGGCAGCGCCATGTATCAGCAGATCGTCCAGCGCATGAGCCAGCTCATCGTCGGCGAGTTGACGCTCGACCAGACCTACAAGGTGCTGGAAGATGACGTCGCCAAGATCAACGAGGCCGTCGCGGTCAAGAAATAACGGCGCGACCATCTGCTTCTGGCGGATTGAAGAAGCCATCGAGAAATATGCCCGGAGCATTTCTCTAGGCATATTTCGCTTCTTCTTCTGTAGACCGCGTATCCTCGCCAGGGAAGCTGCCGCAGATCCGTTCCCGTCGACCCATCGAAAAACTGAAATATGCTTCGTTTAAACCTGACGATGGGGTGCGCCGAACGCGGTGCTGCCTGTTTTCGTCACGTGTCACTCGCTGAAAATCATAGGATTCGTCATGGCCAGACTGAAGATGTCGTCTTTCTTTTCCGCACGCTCGAGCCTGCTCGCCACCGCCGCATTGGTGGTTCTGGTTCCGGGCGCGCAGGCGTTCGATAGCACCCGGCCGGCAGGTCAAGGTTATGCCATCGCGGTGCCGGAACCGGCAGCATCATATCCGCTTCCGCTTGCCGACAATTATCGCAACCAGACCGGCAAGAATGAGAAGGGCGAGGCGGTTCGCGCCTATGACGACCGGGACAATCCGATCATCGAAATCCTCTCCGGTTTCAACCGCATCTGGACGCTTGGCGATGAAAAATGGGCGGATGGCGGGGCCAATGGCGATGGCCCGGCGGATTTCAGCCATGTGAAGATCGTCGATCCCGCCGTCTGGCAGGAAAACATGCGTTACGTGCTTTCCGTGACCGGCGAGAACCGCACCCGCGCCGCCGCTTTCGAAGCCTATATGAACGACCGGCGTTCGCAGGGCTACAGCGTCATCGACGGCATGGGGCCGCTTGCCGCCTGGTATCGCGAAGGGGCGGGCGCGACGACGACGATCAATCATACGCTCGCTGATTTCGATCCGAACGAGGTCATCACCCGCAAGGAAGACGACAAGGGCACCGAGGCAGGTGCAGCCGATAGCGAACTGAAGGATTTCGTCGCCTTCATGAAGGTGATCCGCGGCCCGGAGGGCACGACGTCGCCGGCGAAATATTTCTATTCCACACCACGACCCTGGCGCATGAACGACAAAGGCGAGGTGATCGAGACCGGCAAGGAAACGATTGGCGACCGCAGCTTCGAAAGCCATGAGAGCGATCCGGGCGTCATCGTGCCGGCGCTGAAATATGCGCGGGAAAATCGCGGGCGCGGCAAGGATGGCGGTTTCCCGAGCGGGCACACCAATGCCGCCTATCTTGCCGCCATTGCCTATGCCTATGCGGTGCCGGAGCGCTTTTCCGAATTGCTGGCGGCTGCCTCCGAACTCGGCGAGAGCCGCATCGTCGCCGGCATGCATTCGCCGCTCGATGTGATCGGCGGCCGCATCACCGCAACCGCCATGGCCGCCGCCATGTTGCAGGACCCCAAAAATGCCGAGGTGAAGAAGGCCGCGCATGCGGCCTTGCAGGCCTATTTCGCTAAACGTCTGCCGCAGGGCCAGTCGCTCATCGATTTCGCCCATGGCGCAAAGCCGGATGTCGACCAATTTGCCGACACGGCGAAGAACGGGGCGGATTATCGCAGGCGCATGACCTATTCCTTCAGCCGCGACAGGGCCGCGGGTGACGCGCCGATGGTGGTGCCGAAGGGGGCGGAGGTCCTGCTGGAGACACGTTTGCCCTATCTCGATGCCGCCCAGCGCCGCACCGTGCTGTTTTCCACCGGCATCGAGGCCGGTTATCCGCTGCTGGATGACAGCAATGGCTGGGGCCGCATCAATCTGGTCGCTGCCGCCAGCGGTTACGGTGCATTTGACGGCGATGTCGAGGTGACGATGGACGCTGCCGCCGGCGGGTTCAATGCGGCGGACAGATGGACGAACGATATTGCCGGGGCAGGGCGTCTCGTCAAATCCGGCAGCGGAGCGCTGACGCTTGGCGGCCATAACAGCTATGGCGGCGGCACCATTCTCAGGGAGGGAACGCTGGTGGCGTCGTCCGCCGATGCGCTTGGAACCGGCGGCGTGCTGGTCAGCGGCGGCACGCTTTCGCTCGGCGGAGAGACGGATCTTGTCATCGGCGGCGACTATGCGCAGTCGGGTGGCACGCTGGCGGTCGATCCGAAAAAGGCTGCGCTTCGGATCAAGGGCAATGCGGTGCTGGACGGCGCGACGCTGAAGCTCGTTTTCGATGGCGACGCGCCGGCTGCCGGCACGCGGTTTGACGTGATTTCCGCCAACGGCCTGACCGGGGCATTCGCCACGATAGATGCGGGCAATGTGAAGCTGCGGCCGGTCTATACCGGTTCGGCACTGTCGGTGGTGGTCGAATAGGCCGATGCAAGAGGCCTGCCGGGCGCGGTTTAAGCCGCCGCGCCCGGAGGTTCGGTTCAAGAGTCCTGCCGTCGCATCAGCAGGAAGATGACCGGTGCGGCGAGCAACGAAACGATGGAGGCAATGATGAAGGAGGCCTGATAGCCGAATTTTTCGGCGATCGCGCCTGCGCCCAACCCGCCGATCATGCCGACAACGCCATCCATGCACTGGAACAGGGTGAAATCGACCCCGGCCTGCCGGGGGTCGGACCAACCCATGAAGCAGGCGTAAAGCGCGACGAAGCCGATGGACATGATGCCCGACGAGCTAGCCACCGCAACCGCCATGACGACCCATTGCGAAATATCGCGATGAACGCTGAAATAGGCGAAAAGGCTGAGCAGCGCCGTCTGCACGAAGATGGCGATGAGCAGGATTCGTGACGCCCCGTAGAGGCGTACCAGCGTGCCGCCGAGCAGCGCGCCGGCGAAACCGACGATCATGCTGCCCACGCCATTCAGTGCGCCGATGGTGGCGAGATCGAAACCGTAATCGACCAGAAACGGGCCGAGCATTGCCAGACCCCATTTCTGCGCCGCGACATAAACGGCCGCAACCAGAAGGCCGGTGCGGACTTCCCGTCGCTTGAGCGCGTTTTTGATCGATGGCAGGTGGTCCCGTGTTTGCGTGACCGTTCTTGCCGCCGGGCCGAACAGGAAGGGGAGCGCGAGCAGGATGACGAGCCCGGCCATGACCAGCGTGGCGCTCGTCCAGCCGGCGCGCTCCACCAGCACCAGAAACAGGCCGGCGCCGATGGCGGAGCCGAGATAGGAGCCGCCCACCTGTGCGGCATTGCCCCAGCCATGATGCTCTTCCGCCAGCGTTTCGACCGCATAGCCGTCGCAGGCGATGTCGACTGTCGCCGTCACCAGCGCGATCACCGACAGGATGGCGATTGCGACGGAAACCGGCGACGGGCCGGTGAAAGCAAGAACAGTGAGGCCGCAGGCGCAGGCGGCGATGCCCGTGCCGACGATCACCCGCGACCGGTTCCTGCCGACGGGCGGCAGCCGGTAACGCTCCACATGCGGCGACCAGAGGAATTTCAGCGCCCAGGGCAGAACGACGAGATAAAGCAGGCCGATCTGGTCCAGCGGCAGCCCGGCGGTTCTGAGCACCGCCGGCAGGCCGAGAAAGGTCAGCCCGCCAATCACGCTCTGGCCGACATAAAGCCCCCCGACCGCCACGAAGACGGCGGCCGGCGACGGCTTGGTTGTGGCAGGGTTCTGCTGCAGCATCAGAAGCGATACCGGATGCTGCCGACGACCTTGCGGCCTTCGTCATAATAGCAGAAGCCTGTGGTGCAGACCTGTTTCACCTCGTCGAGAAAGTTGGTGGCGTTGATCTGCAGTTTCACGCCTTCCAGCGAGGGCAGGGCCTTGCCGAGATCGTAGCGTAGCGAGGCGTCGACGAAGGTGCGGGCCTCGTTGTCGAGAATGGGCGTGTGCTGGTTGTCGCCGAAGCTCGATCCGACATAACGAACGCCCGCGCCGATGCCGATGCCTTCGAGCGCACCGCTCTGGAACTCGTAATCGGCCCACAGCGAGAAGGTGTGATAGGGCGAGGAATTGAGCTGCTTGCCCACCGTTTCCGACGTCAGTTTGGTAATTTCAACGTCGTTATAGGAATAGGAGCCGATGAGGCTCCAGCCATTGTCGAGCGAGGCCGTGGCTTCGAGTTCCACGCCGCGCGAGCGCAGGTCGAGCTGGCGCAGCAGGTTGATGCCGGACGAGGTCTCATAGACCGTCGCATTGTCCTGATCGAGATTGAAGAAGGCGGCGCTCAGCAGGGCGTTATATTGCTGCAGGGCATATTTCACGCCGAGTTCATATTGCTTGCCGACCGTCGGCTGCGCCTGGCCCGTTACCGTTCCCGTGGTGATGATGACGCCCGGATTGGCGACGAAGGAGGTGCCGTAGCTGACATAGGGCATCACGCCGCTGTCAAAGACATAACCGAGGCTGGCGCGGCCGGTCGTCTTGGTTTCATCGCCGTCATAGGTTGGAGCCGTTGCGTCTCCGACGGTCTGGGCCTGATATTCGGTATCCAGCCAGTCGTGACGAATGCCGGCCGTCAGGCGCCAGCGGTCGATTTCGACCTGATCCTGCGCATAGATGCCGAGCGTGTTCATCCGCTGGGTCAATATCAGCGATACATCCGGCGTATAGGTATAGGTGTCGGTGAACAGGCCCGGCCCGCTGCCCTGTTTCGAGGTGTAGGACATGTGGCTGAAGTCGATACCGGTCAGCAGCGTATGTTTCGCCGGGCCGGTGTCGAATTCGGTCTTCAGGTAATTGTCGGCGGAGACGCCTTCATTGTCCTCGATGGTGATGCCGGGATAGTTGGCGAAGACCCATTGCTGGTCGGCCGAAAGGGCCGAATAACGCGCCTTGCTGTAGAAGGTGACGTTGTCGTTGATTTCATGCTCGAACTCATAGCCGATACGCCATTGTTTCTGCTCGAAATCATTAAAACGGGAATCGCCGCCATAAACCGGCGTCGCGCCGATCGACTTGCCGTCGCTGCCGTAATTGTTGATGTATCCCCAGGTGCCGCCGGTGGTGCTGTCCATATATTCGCCGAGCAGCGTCAGCCTGGTGCCGGCATCCGGCTGGAAGGTGAAGGCCGGCGCGATGAACAGCCGGTCGTCCTTGATGGCGCTGATTTCGTTGCGGCCGTCGCGGGCCACCCCGGTCAGGCGGTAAAGCATGGTCTTCTCGTCATCGACGGCGCCGGAAAGATCGAAAGCGCCCTGCACGCGGCCGAAGGAGCCATATTGCAGCTCCACCTCGCGCAGCGTTTCTTCGGTCGGGCGTTTCGAGATGATATCGACAATGCCGCCGGAGCTGCTGGCACCATAGATGGAGGCGGCGGGACCGCGCAGGATGGAAACCGCTTCCACGCCATAGGGCTCGAGCCGGGCGCTGCCGTTTTGGCTGCTGACCTGCCGCAGGCCATCGCGGAAGATGCCGGTGGTGCTGAGATCGGTGCCGCGCACCTTGAAGGCGTCGAAACGCGGCTCCGCGCCATATTGGCCGATGCGCGCGCCGGGCGTGTAGTTCAGTGCTTCCGAGAGGTTCTGCGGCTTCAGGTCATCGAGCTGCTTGCGGCTGACGGTGGTGATCGACTGGGCGGTTTCGGCAACCGGCGTATCGGTCTTGGTGGCGGTGCGGCCGGATTTGCCGACATAGCCATTGCTCTCGATGATGCCCCTGGCGCCTTCAAGGCCGGTGCCCTGCACGGTGATCGGCGCAAGCAGGGTGCTGCCGGCAGCAGCCGAACCGCCGCTTTCGCCGGTCTGGCTGGCGGGATCGAAAATGCGGACGGTATTGCCGCCGGCCAATGCATAGTTCAGTCCCGATCCGGCCAGAAGCCCGCTGACGGCCGCCGATACGCTGAGTGTGCCCTTGACGCCGGCCGTGCTGCGGCCCCTGGTGATCGCGGAGGGGTAGACCATGCGCAGATTGGCCTGACGGCCGAAGCTGAGGATGGCGTTTTCCAGCGGCCCTGCGGGAATGGAGACGGTGACGGTGGCGGGTGCGCCGCTTGCGGCGGGCGGTGTCTGCGCGCTGGCGGCCGTGGCGCCCGGACCTGCGGCGACGATACCCCCGATGATCGCCGTCGTCGTCAGCCAGAACCAGCCGCGTGCCTGCTTGCCCAAATTCATGTCATTCCCTCTCACTCGTGATCTCATGCCCCCCGCTGAAACGGGTCCTGATTGCCTAGAGTGAAAAGGCGGGCCGACTCCTGACGTCGGATTTGCGAAAAAAGTTATTTTATCGCGAGCGGACGAAAACCAGCATTCCGGAAAGCCGCGATACCGAAACGGGAAGGCTTTCTTCGAGAATGGTGAGCGCCTGATCCGTGTCCTTCAGGTCGAAGATGCCGGAGACGTGCTGCCTCGCCGCCGCCTCATCGAGGATGACGATGCGGCCCCGGCGATATTGCGAGAGAATATCGAGAACCTCGCGCAACGGCTGGCCGGAAAAGACGAGCTTGCCTTCGCGCCAGGCCATGCTGTTGGCGACATCCTTGCGGGCGCGCACCAGCCTGCCGTCGCCGCCAAGGGTCACAGCCTCTCCGGGTGTCAGCACGGCGATCTCGGCGCCTGTGGTCACTTCCACCCGGCCTTCCTCCACCTGCACCTCCTGCGGCAGCGAGCCATTGCCGGTGCGCACCGAATAATGGGTGCCGAGCGCCTTTGCCGTCAGCGCTCCATCCTCGACGATGAAGGGCCGCTCCGGGTTTTGGGCGACATCGAAATAAGCTTCGCCGCGAAGAAGGGTGATACGCCGTTCCTTTCGCGAATAATGAACCGCAATCGCCGTGTCGGTGTTCAGGCTGATGCGGCTGCCGTCTTCCAGCGAAAGCATGCGTGTTTCGCCGATTTCGGTGTAATAATCCGCCTGCCAGCGGTCCTTCAATCCGCTTTTCTCCGCAAAAAGCGCTGCAAGCCCGATGAGGCAGAGACCGGCAACACCCGCCAGCATTGCCCGGCGAGGTCCGCGCCGTTTTCGCTGTTCAACCGGCGCAAGCTCTATATCGCCAAGCTCGCCCCAGAGGCTCTGCATGTCTTCATAGGCGCTGGCATGGGCGGCATCGGCCCGCAGCCAGACATGAAACGCCTCGCGCTCCGCTTCCGTCGCGTCTCTGGATTGCATGCGCGCCACCCACAGCGCGGCCTCTTCGGCCAGAGCCTCATCGGTCAAGCCGTTATCCTTCAGACCGTCCGGGCGCTTGTTCATGTCCTGATCTGCCGTTTGTTGCGTGCTAAGATGTGGTCCTTTTCCCTTATAGAGTGAAAAAGGATGCGAACACCTGATGCCGGTCTACATTTTTATTTGCGCGCGGACCTGACGGCAGTGCAGCAGCGCCTTGATGATGTGTTTTTCCACCATGTTGCGGGAAATGCCGAGACGAACGGCGATCTCGCCATTGGAATGGCCATGCAGGCGGCTGAGTACGAAGACCTGCTGGCAACGCCTGGGCAGAGCCTCGATGGCCCGCGCCATTAAAATAAGGTGCTGCCGCCCGGCGACGATCCGCTCCTGCCCCGGCTCTTCGCAGGCAACGGCAAAGCCGTCTTCGTAAGGTGCGAATAACGGCCGCTCACGCGACTGGCGAATGGCTGTCAGGCGGGCGACGGACCGGGCGATCTGGAAGAGATAGGCCTGTGGATTGTCGATCAGCGTCGCATGAGAAACCTCCAGCGCCCGCAGCAGGGTTTCCTGCATGGCGTCGGCGGCGTCTTCCCGGTTCTGCAGGCGCCGGCGGAAAAACCGCATCAGGCGGCTTTCCTCCTCGGCATCGAGAACCTGTAACAGGGCTTTGCTCATCAATCGACCCGGTGGCGTATTGGCCTGGCGCATGAAGCAGCCGGATATGCTGCGTCATGTCGCGATAAACATGATATTTATAATCATATTTATCGCCTTCGGATGCAAGCTGCCAACCAGTAAAAAACCGGGGGCGAAATCAGGCTCACGTTTCCGTGATGATTGTTGCGGGATTACATCAGGCCGCCTGGGCTGAGTTACAGGAAATAACGCACCCTGAGCGGCAGCAGCGCCGCGCCGAGAGCCGAGGGATCGCCCTTAGCCTCGCCGAGAACCAGCTTCGCCTCCTTCGGGCCGACACCATAACGATGTTCGCGCCGGGAGGGCATGTGCGTGCGTTCGATCATCATCCGACCAAGCGCACGCGGCAATTGCCCGCCAAAGACGATAGCCTGCGGATCGAGAACCGCGATCAGGCTCGCCACCAGCCTGTCCACCTGCGGCATCGTCTCGGCGAGCCACTCCTCGACGCCCGGCCATGCGGGGTCGAATTGCTGGTAGAGCGCTTCGATGGAATGGATGTCGACGCCGTTTTTCTGGAGCGTGGCGATCAGATATTGCAGGGCCGGGCGTTTGGGCGATTCATCCGGGCTGTATATGCCGCTGAATTCGCCGGCATTGCCATGAAAGCCGTGAAACGGCTGGCCACCGAGGATCAACCCGCCGCCGAAACCGTAATTGAAGGACAGATAAGCGAAGGTCTGGCACCAGGAGCCGACACCACGAAGACTTTCGCCGATCGCGCCGGTGGTGGCATTGTTCTCCAGCCAGACCGGCAGGCGGAACCTCTCTTCGAGGATCGGCTTCAGGTCCATCAGCGACCAGTCGCGCAGGGGCTCCGGCGCATTGAAGGCGCGGTCCTCAGACACGAAGAAGCCGGACATTGAAAAGCCGAGGCCAAGCAGGCGCTCCCGCGGGATGCGATGTTCCGAGAGCAGCCTGTCGAGGGCCAGAGACAAAGCGACAAGCGTCTCCTCCCGGTCCTCCGGAAGCATCTTCAGTTTTTCTTCGACGACCACGTCGCAGCGAAGATCGGCGATACAGATCACCACGGAGTCGGTGTTGATGGAAATGCCAAGCGAATAGGCCGCTTCCGGCACCAGTTCGATGGTGGGGCTCGGCTGGCCGCGCGTGCCCTTGAGCGGCGCGCCGGTTCGCAGAAGCCCGCGCTCCAGCAGACCTTCGATCAGCCGGTGCACGGATTGCTGCGTCAGGTTGGTGTGACCGGTGATCGATGCGCGGGCGATGGGGCCGTGGCGGCGGATGATATCCAGAATGAGACGCTCATTCTCGCTGGCAAGCGGCTGGCGATCGAAGGTCTGGCGCGGCGTCTGATCTGTTGTCATGGCCTTGGATAACGGCTGTGCGGGGCGGCGGCAACATGGGGCATCCGTTTGCGACAGCATTTTTCACTGGACTGTCACAAATATTACACTTAGAGTGTATTAATAAGGGGCCGGTCTACAACGGGTCCCCAGGAGGAACCATTCAATGCGCATGAAATTTCTTGCGATCGCCACGCTTGCGCTGGCGACGACGGCAGCGCCGTGCCTTTCCGCTGACAGCAATATGAAAAACCTCGACTTCGATCTGTCGAAGGTCACACGCGACAATTTTTACGAGATCGTCGTTCCCGCCGCCAAAGCCGAGGGCTCGGTGACGATGTATAATTTCGCCGGCAGTTTTGCCGATACGTGGAAGGAGCTGATCACCCGTTTCGAAGCCAAATACGGTATCAAGGTCGCCTATAGCGACGTGAAGGGCGATCAGGCGAACCAGCAGCTGATCGCGGTGCAGGCGGCAGGGCAGGATTCGCCCGTCGACGCTTATTTCGCCGGTGGCGGCAGCTATCCGCTGCTGTCTGCCAAGGGTGTTGTCGGCAATATTGCGCTGACGAAAATCCTGCCGAACATGGCCAACTACAATCCGGAACTGGCCGAAACCGTCTTCGGCAAGGCGCATGGCGGCAGCTTCCCGCTGGTGCATCTCAACCAGACCGCAATCGGTTACGATTCCGCCTTCGTGAAGGCCGAGGATGTGCCGAAAAGCTTCGAGGATCTTCTCATCTGGGCCGAAAAGAACCCCAAGCGGCTTGGCGTTACCCTGCCGGCCAAGGGCGGCTCGGGCGGCGGTTTTATCTATTCGGTGGCTCTCAATTATCTCACCGGCGACTGCCGCAAGCAGCTGACCGACTATAACCAGACGCTGCAGCAGGCCGAAGACTGGGCGATGGAGTCCGAGTGCCTTACGCCTGTCTGGGACTATTACCGCCGTCTTCTGGCCGTGGCTGAGCTGACCAATGGCAATGCCGATACGCTCAACCTCATCAACAATCAGCAGCTTTACATGGGCACGGTCTGGGAAGATCAGGTCATGAGCTTCCTCGGCACCAAGCAATTGCCCGACAGTTTCCGCGTCACGCTTCTGGAAAAGGGTCAGGTTGGCTCTGGGGACGCCATGTTCGTGCCGGCCAACGCCAAGAATGTCGCTTCGGCGCTGCTTCTGATCGACATGGCGATGAGTAAGGAATTCCAGCTCTGGAAGCTGGAAAACAAGGCCTCCCGTTCTCCACGCGCCGATGTCACCAACGATCTGATGCCGAAGGCTGTGCAGGAGCATGTGCTGCCCCAGAGCGTCTATCCGCGCCTGTCGCTGCCGGCTTTCTGGGACATGTCGACGGCGCTTGCCGAAGCGCTCGATGAAAAAGTCCTCAACCAGTAACGCCATCAGGATGACCGGATCGTGCGGCCGCAAGTGCCATGCTCGGTTCGGATACCCTTGGTCAAAAATATGAGGGAGGCTCGCCATGAGTGAACTCGAGATCAGCAATATCTGCAAGGACTACGGGGCGAGCCGGGCGCTTCATCCCGTGTCGATCGCCGTGGAGCGGGGCGAATTCGTCACCATTCTTGGGCCCTCGGGTTGCGGCAAGTCCACGCTTTTGCGCATCCTCACCGGTATCAGTCAGCCTTCGGGCGGTGAAATCCGGCTCGGCGGCAAGCGCATCGATCAGGCGCCGCCGGAAGCGCGCGATATCGCCATGGTGTTCCAGTCCTATGCGCTTTTCCCGCATATGTCGGTCGCCAAAAATCTCGGCTTCGGCCTGAAGATGAAGAAGGTCGCGAAGGACGAGCGGGCGCGTCGCATCGCCCATGCGCTTGATATCTGCAATCTCACCGGTCTGGTGGATCGCATGCCCCGGCAATTGTCCGGCGGCCAGCAGCAGCGTGTGGCGCTGGCGCGGGCCATTGTCATGCAGCCGAGCCTGCTTCTGTTCGACGAGCCGCTCTCCAATCTCGATGCCAAACTCCGCGACACACTGCGCCATGAGCTGACCGAGCTTCACCGCCGCATCGGCGCCACCAGCCTTTATGTGACGCATGATCAGGCCGAAGCCATGGCGATGTCGGACCGGATCGTCGTCATGAATGCCGGCCGGGTGGTCGAGATCGGCACGCCGCTCGAGCTTTATCGTGCGCCGAAACACGCCTTTACCGCCGGCTTTCTCGGCCAGACCAATCTTCTGCCGGTCTCCGCTGAGGGCCAGCAGGCGCAATTGCCCTGGGGCCAGTCCGTGACGCTTGATCGGGTTGCCGCCGGCAATGTCCAGATTTCCGTTCGTCCGGAAAATATTCACATCCGCGCCGATCAGGCCGGTGAGGGCACGGTTTCCTCCGTTTCCTTCATGGGCGCCAATGCGCTCTATACGGTCGAGATCGGCGGCCGCCAGATAAGGGTCAGCCAGTCCGGCGCGGAAACCCTGATCGACGCCGGGCAAAGGGTGGCCCTGCAGTTTCCCGGTTCGGTCCATCTTCTCGATGACAGGATGGCGGGGGAGGCGGCATGATGGCCCGGCTTCTGCGTGACAGGCGCGCCCAGCTTCTGTTCCTGCTCTTGCCGGGTGTTGGGTATCTTCTGGTCTTCTTCGGCGGGCCTCTGCTATCGGCGCTGATCGGCAGCTTCAGGCAGGAGGACGGCAGCTTCACGCTGATGTTCTATGAGCGGATTTTCACCCGCGCGTCGATGATCCGGGGGCTCACGACCTCCATCTATTACGGTGTCATGCCTGTCATCGTCTCGCTTGCGGCCTCGGTGCCACTGGCGCTTCTGATCCGCAAGAGCTTTCTCGGACGAAAACTGTTCAGCGGCCTTTACAAGCTGCCGATGGCGGTGCCGGGCATCATCGTCGGCCTGATGGTGATCGTGGTTTTCGAAAGGGGCGGGTTCCTCGACCGGCTGGTCGCGCCGCTGGGGCTCGAACTGCCCAAGCTCGTGCGCGACGACTGGGGCATCGGCGTCATTCTCGCCAGCGTCTGGAAACAGATACCCTTCATGACGCTGATCATCACCAGCGCCTTTGCAGCCATTCCCGAGGATATACGTTATGCTTCCCGCACGCTTGGCGCTTCGCGGCTGAAGACATTTTTCTTCGTGGAAGTACCGCTCGCCATGCCAGGCATCACGGCCGCCATTCTTCTCACCTTCATCGGTTCCATGGGCTCTTACGCCATTCCGGATATCGTCGGCCCGCCGACGGCCCGGCCGCTTTCGGTGCTGATGGTCAAGGAATTCAATCAGGGTCGGTTTAATCAGGTCTATGCCATGGGCATGGTTCTGAGCCTCTTCGCGGTCTCCGTGCTTATTCTTTATTATTCCCTCACATCCCGCATCGGCCCCGGGCAAAACCGAGGAGACGCATGATGAGTGTTATCACCATCGACCCCGCCATCACTCCCCGCCGCCACGCCTTCACGCCCGAGGACCGGATTTTTGTCTCGATCGGGCTGTATGGCGCGCTGACGCTTGCCATCGCCGTGCCGCTGGCGCTGATGTTTCTCTGGAGCATTGCCGACGGCTGGTCGCCGCCGCTTGTCGTGCCGAAGGATTATACCACGGCGCGCTGGGCAAGCATTCTGAGCGACGGTAGCCTCATCCGCGCCGCCGTCAACAGCGTCGTCATCGCCATCGTCGTCACTTTCCTGACGGCAGTCATAGCTCTTCCGACCGCCTGGGCGATGGCGCGGTTTCCCTTCCGGCTGAAGCGGCTGGTGGAAATCTTCATTCTGGCGCCGATCATTATTCCAGGGTTGGTCGTCGCCGTCGGTATCGGGCAGGTGTTCCTGCTTTTCGGCCTCGCCTATTCGGTAACGGGGGTCATCCTCGTGCAGATCGTCGGCACCCTGCCGCTGATGATCCGGCTGATGACGGCGGCGCTGGAGACCATTCCAGACGACCTCATCCATGCCGCCCGTTCGCTCGGCGCAGGAACAGTCGGCATCGTCCTCCATATCATATTGCCGCTGGCGGTGCCTGGGCTTCTGGCCGGCGGGTTGATGTCCTTCATCGGCAGCTTTGAGGAGTTCGATAAGTCCTTCATCGTGGGCGCGCCCGTCGTCGAGACGCTGCCGATCAAGCTTTACATGTATCTCGATCCCTATTCGATGCAGCTGCCGCTCGCCTCCATCGTCTCCTTCATCCTGCTTCTTCCCGCACTCATCGTCTTCATCATCGCCGGCCGCATCCTGCGCGACGACCTGATGGCGGCGGGCATGGGGAAAATCTGATCCGGGCGCTCAAACCCGGTAATTGCAACGTCCGAAAGTGAAAACCATGCACCAGACCCTTGCCACCTCCCGAAAGACTTCCACTCCCTGCAATGTGCTTGCGCTCTGCACCCGCGACAATGCGGCCATCCTGACCGTCGCCCATCGCGGCTTCTGGACGGCCACCGCCGAAAACTCGCTCGCCTCCGTCCGCGCCGCGGTCGCGGCCGGTGTCGAGATGATTGAGATCGATACGCAGGCGACGGCCGACGGCCGGCTGGTCGTCATTCACGATGAAACGCTCGACCGCACCACGACTGGCAAAGGGACGGTGAGCGAATTGCCGTTCGAGCTGGTTCGCGCAGCCAGGCTGAAGTCTGGCGCGGGCGGTGATGCGGCTGATGTGACCGACGAGTGCGTGCCGACGCTGGAAGAATTGCTGGAAGAGGCGCGCGGCAGGATCACCGTCAATATCGACACCAAATTCACCCGCGATCTGCCGCAGGTCATGGAAACCGTGCTGCGGCTTGGGGTCGAGGATCAGGTGCTGGTGAAGACCGATATCGATCCGGAAGCCGGCCATTTCGAAGTGCTGGATGCCGACTGGTTCGGCAAGATCCCGCATATGCCGATGTTCCCGGTCCGGAAGGGCAAGTTCGCCGAGGATCTGCGCCGTATCGAGGCACTGAACGCGCCGATGATCGAGGTGAAATTCACCGATATTGCCGATCTGGCCGAGGGCCGTGCCGAGATGGAGCGCCAGAATATCCGGCTGTGGATCAACACGCTCGATGTGTCCCATTGCCTTGATTTCAACGATACGCGAGCGCTTTCAAGACCCGAAGCCGTCTGGGGTGCCCTCGCCGAGGCCGGTGTCGGGGCGATCCAGACCGATGAAGTCGAAGCCTTCACCGGCTGGCTGAAGGCGGGCACTGGCGAAACCGGCAGGGAGTGGAAACGATGAGCGAGCGTCTCGACCGCGCCGTCGCAATTATCGAAGAAGCGATGGGCCTTGCCCTTCGCTTTTTCGAGGCGCGCGACGCCATCGCCACCCGGACGAAGGGTTTTCAGGATTTCGTCTCAGAAGCCGATGTCACGGTCGAAAGGTTCGTCCGTGACCGTCTGGCGGAAGCCTTTCCCGGTGAAATGGTGCTGGGCGAAGAAATGGGCGGTGTGGCCGATGACGCCTACTGGATCATCGATCCCATCGACGGCACCGCCAATTTCCTGCGCGGCTCCCCGCTCTGGGGCATCTCGCTCGGCTTCGTGCGGAGCGGCCGACCGGAACTCGGCGTCGTCGCCATGCCGGTCTTTGGTGATATCTACGCGGCGGCGGATGGAACCGGGCTGATGCTGAACGGCAAGCCGCTTGTCCGCCATGTACCCTTCGAGGCTGTGCAGGTCATGTCGCTCGGCGACAGCGCCGCCGCCGATGCGGAAGAGGTGGCGGCCCTCAATGTCGGGCTCAGGCATGCGGGCTGGGTGGTGGAATCCATCCGCTCGACATCGATTGGTCTCGCCTTTGCCGCACGCGGCATCTTCGACGGCCATCTGCAGAAGCTGACCACCATGTGGGATATCGCCGGCGGCACCGTTCTCGCACGGGAGGCGGGTCTCGATGTCCGCATCGGAAACAGGCCCGGCAGCGGCATTCCGTGGGTTGCCGCAGGAACGCCGGCATTAATGGCGGTGACGGAGGGGTTGTGGCTTGAGATCGCAGGAAGAGTGCCGGCGGAACCTGCGTGACCTCCGGGTAAAGTCGATGGCAGATGTGCTGAAACATCTGCCATCTGCATATCGCCGGCTGAAACGCCGCAACCGAGCAATGTCCGGTCAGGCCGCTATCGATCGTCAGTTCGCCCGAGACAGCGCAATTGCGTCAGGACCTGCGGGAAAACGAAGCTGGCCGGATAGGTCATGGACGGCGCTCCAGATCGCTTCGGCAACATCGCCTTCGCTGGTCGTCATGGCCGGTTTGGCGAAGCCTTCGAGGATTGGCCCTGCAAAGTCCATGTAATCGTCCGGCAGCAGCTGCTCCAGCGGCAGGATGGCGTTTGTCGTGAAGCGGGTGGTCGGGGCATAGCCCGGTTCCACCAGTTTCACCCGGATGTTGAAATGACCGAGCTCATGCGCGAGCGAGCCGGAGAAACCTTGGACAGCCTGCTTGCTGGCGGTGTAGGCGGCGGCGAGCGGGAAGGAGGCGAGCGTCGCGCTGGATGTGACGTTGATGATCGTGCCGGATCGGCGCTTTCGCATCTGCGGGATTATCGCCTGCGTCATTGCCATCAAACCGAAGCTGTTGGTGTCGAAGATCGTGCGGATCGCCGACATTGGCGTTGCCTCAAAAGCGCCGACCATGCCGATGCCGGCATTGTTGACCAGCACGTCGAGCGGACCTGCCGCATCGATCAGCGCCGCGATGCTTTGTTCGTCCGTCACATCCAGCGGCAGGACGCGCAACCGGTCCGTGTCGCCAACGAAGCGGTCGGGATCTGGATGCCGCATGGTCGCAACGACATTCCAGCCGCGCGAAAGGAAGAGCTCGGCGGTTGCCTTGCCATAGCCCGATGAGGTGCCGGTGATGAGGATCGTTCTGGTCATCATAATCTCCATTGTTCGATATGACCGGAGATAGACGATGTGTTCTGGATGATATATGCTCTTAACACCAAAATTTATTATTGATCGTCCGGAGAATGGATCCTCTTAGCGATATCATCGATCTTTTGCGGCCGAACGCCGCCGTTTCGAAGCCGATTTCCGGACGAGGCCGATGGGGCGTGCGTTATCGCGCCTATGACGCCCCGGGTTTTGCAGTCGTCCTGGCCGGTGCCGCTTGGGTCATGATCGATGGCCGGGAACCGCTGCGGCTGGCGCGTGGCGATTTTCTGCTTTTGCCCTCCACGCCCGCCTTCTCGCTCTGCAGCGATATTGACGTCGACTGCATTCCGGTCGAACCACAAGATCAGGCGGTGCGGCATGGGGAACAGCAAGGGGAACCCGATTTCGTTGCGCTGGGAGGAAGTTTCACGTTCGAGCGGGTCAATGCGGCGCTGCTGCTTTCGTTGATGCCCGAGCTGATCCATGTGCCGGCGGGTGAGGGCGGAGCATCCCGGCTGGCGCGTCTGATCGAATTGCTGGCGGAAGAATGCACGCGCGAGGATGCGGGCAAGGAACTGATCATCCGGCGCATGCTGGAGGTTTTGCTGGTTGAAGTGCTGCGTCGGCCGAATGCGGGCAACGAGGCAATTCCGGCGGGACTGGTGAAGGGAATGCGTTTGCCGGGGCTTGCCCGCGCATTGTCCGCCATGCACGCCAATATCCGCGCGAACTGGACCGTGGCCGAACTGGCCGGTATCGCCGGCATGTCGCGCTCGGCCTTCGCAGCGCGTTTTCATGAAATGCTCGGCTGCGCGCCGATTGAATATCTGGCGCGATGGCGGATGGCGCTCGCCAGGGACGCGCTGATGCGCGGGGTGAAGTCTCTCGACGATATAGCGGAGGAGATCGGTTATGAATCCGCCAGCGCATTCAGCACCGCTTTCCGCAGGAGAACGGGTGTCGCTCCGGGCAGCTTTGCCCGTGCGAACAGCGACAGACACTGACTGCGCGGATTTTCCCTAGTCGTGCCGGTCACAGCGAGGGCAGGAGCCTTTTCGGACCATCTAGAGGGAATGACGTTGATCCGTGCCGGTATAGGCGCGTTCGCTCCAGAGCAGGGCTTTGCGCAGCCTATCCGATATTGCTTCGGTTATGGCGCCCACGAACAGGATATGGTCTGCGGCATCGATGGAGCCGACAAGTTCGCAGTCCATGGACAGAAGCGCATCGGCAAGTCTGGGGCTTCCTGACGGCCAGGCATCCCAGGCTCCGACGCTGAACCGGTCCGGGTGATTTGCCTTGCCCGCAAAGACATCGGCAATTTCCTCCTGTCCTCTGGCCAGTGCCGCAACGGAGAAGCGTCGGCTCGCTGTGATGAGATCGACCATGCGACTGCTGGCGTCGATGGAAATCATCAGAAGCGGCGGTTCTGCGCTGAGCGGCATGAAGGAGGTGATTGTGCGCCCAACCCGCTCTCCGGCGTGGCAGGCCGCGGCCACCGCAACCGTGAAGGTTAGGCCGGCCATTGAATCCTTGAATTCACGCGGGGAGATCATCGGAGAGGCGCAAGCTTTCAGCGGAACATGCGCGTGATTGACCACGCCGCCATCGATCAGCCTGAGATTATGAGACATGGCGTGCCGGGCTAACCGCCCGCTCCCGGATTTTTCGAAAAAATGGACATTTTTGCCGCAGCGCCATTCATGATGTCGGCATTGTCAGGCGGTAACTTTTTCTCATGCACGCGCGGCCAGATGCCGGAATAGTGACGGTTGAGGTCGAGCCAGACATGCAGCCCCGCTTCGGTATCCGGCCGGATCGCGGCGGCGGGACATTCGCCCTCGCAAATCCCGCAGTCGATACATTGATCGGGGTGAATGACGAGCATGTTCTCGCCTTCATAAAAACATTCGACCGGACAGACTTCCACGCAGTCCATGTATTTGCAGGCGATGCAGTTTTCGGTGACGACATAGGGCATTGAGACGCTCAAAGGGAGTTGCAGCCGGACGGCGGCTGTCCGGCTGCGCCTGATCCGGCCGGCCGCCCAGGGCAGCGGGACCGGCCGGATCGGTGGGGCTCAAATCAAAGGCGGGCGGCGACCGCCTGCCAGTTCACCAGATTGTCGAGGAAGTTTTCGAGGTAAGCGGGGCGCTTGTTGCGGAAATCGATGTAATAGCTGTGTTCCCACACATCGCAGCCAAGAAGCGCCTTCTGCCCGAAGCACAGCGGATTGACCCCGTTTTCGGTGCGGGTGATCTTCAGCGAACCGTCGGTATCCACCACTAGCCACGCCCAGCCCGAACCGAACTGGGAGGCGCCGGAGAGGGCGAAATTCTGCTTGAACAGCGCGACCGAACCGAAGGACTGCGTCAGCGCATCTTCCAGCACCTTGGGGATCGCATGATTTTCCGGCCCCATGATTTCCCAGAAGAGATTGTGGTTCCAGTGCTGGGAGGCATTGTTGAATATGCCGGATTGCGCCACCGCGCCCGTCTCATAGGTGCCCCGGACGATCTCTTCGAGGCTCCTGTTTTCCCATTCGGTGCCGACGATCGCCTTGTTGAGGTTATCGACATAGGCCTTGTGGTGAAGATCGTGATGGAACTTCAGCGTCTCCTCGGACATGCCCGAGGGGGCGAGCGCATCATGGGCGTAGGGGAGGTCGGGAAGCTGGAAAGCCATGGGGTGTCCTTTGTCAACTGTTCGCTCAAGAGCATGGAAAGAGCCTTGCGAAAACAAGGTGACAGTACTTCTAGGACCTCAACCATGGTTCAGGTCAAGAGGTTTTTTTAAGAGTAAGGGAACCGCAATCGGCTGCCCGATTTGTCCCGCGATCCGCCGGAAAGCGGCAGCCATGGATTGCGATCTGACATCGCCGAAAGCCCGGTCGCCGCGCCATCGGCGTTCAATCTTTTTCCAAATAGTTCATCGAGCGGCCGCTCGTCGTTCGTTGTGACCTTGACACAGTGACATCGCGGCCTAGACGGGTCAGGTGTTCATTTTGGAGTATAGACATGAAAACACTGGCAGCCGTTTCGGCTTTTGTAGGCAAGACCTTTGCCGCCTGGGTCATCCTGTTCGCCGTGCTCGGCTTCTTTTTTCCGGATACGTTCAAGCAGATTGCGCCGTGGATCGTCACGCTTCTGTCGATCATCATGTTCGGGATGGGGCTCACACTTTCGGTCGATGACTTCAGGGAGGTCGTAAAAAGGCCGTTCGATGTGACGATCGGCGTGCTCGGCCAGTTTCTCATCATGCCGCTTCTGGCGGTGCTGCTCACCCGCATCATTCCCATGCCGCCGGAAGTCGCGGCGGGCGTCATTCTGGTCGGCTGCTGCCCTGGCGGCACATCTTCCAATGTCATGACCTATCTCTCCAAGGGCGATGTCGCCTTGTCCGTTGCCTGCACCTCGGTCACCACGCTTGCCGCGCCACTGGTAACGCCATTCCTCGTCTGGCTGTTTGCGAGCCAGTTCCTGCCGGTTGACGGCTGGGCCATGTTCCTCAGCATCGTCAAGGTCGTTCTGGTTCCGCTCGCTCTCGGCGCCGCCCTGCAGAAGCTGCTGCCCGGTCTCGTCAAGACGGCCGTTCCGGCTTTGCCGCTGGTGAGCGTCATCGGCATCGTCCTCATCGTTTCTGCGGTGGTGGGAGGATCCAAGGCGTCCATCGCCCAGTCCGGGCTGATGATTTTTGCCGTCGTCGTTCTGCATAACGGGCTTGGCTATCTCCTCGGTTACCTCGCGGCAAAGGCAACGGGCCTGTCGCTTGCCAAGCGCAAGGCCATTGCAATTGAGGTGGGGATGCAGAATTCGGGCCTCGGTGCGGCGCTTGCGACGGCCTATTTCTCGCCTCTCGCCGCGGTTCCGAGCGCCATTTTCAGCGTCTGGCACAATATTTCCGGTGCAATCCTGGCAAACTGGTTTTCGGGCCGGGTGGATGCAGGCTCCGCCAACAAAGCCGCCTGAAGCTCCGCATTTGTCAGGCCGCCTGTAATTCAGGCGGCCTGACCCTGCGTTAGAACGGCATAGTCCGGCGTGCTACGGCCGGTGGATTAAGCCGGGCAAAGCCCTCCTGTCGCTGATACGGGAAATGCGGATAGGGAGCAGTCGTCTCGCTGGCCTCGTCCAGCGTCGCTACCTGTGCGGACGTCAGTTCCCATCCCACGGCATCGAGGTTCTGGCGAAGCTGCTCCTCATTGCGCGCGCCGATGATGACCGTGGAAACAGTCGGGCGTCGGAGCAGCCAGTTGAGGGCGACCTGCGGCACCGTCCTGCCGGTTTCTTCCGCGACAGCGTCGAGCGCATCGATCACGCGGTAGAGATGTTCATCATTAACCGGTGGGCCGAAGCTCGCGGTCTCATGCAGGCGGCTACCTTCGGGCAGCGGTGTGCCGCGGCGGATTTTTCCGGTTAACCGCCCCCAGCCAAGCGGGCTCCAGACCATTGCGCCAAGACCCTGATCCGCGCCGAGCGGCATCAGATCCCACTCGTAATCCCGGCCGATCAGGGAATAATAGACCTGATTGACCACATAACGCGGCCAGCCATATCGATCCGCGACGGCAAGCGATTTCATGATCTGCCAGCCGGAAAAATTCGAGACGCCGGTATATCGCACCTTGCCGGAGCGGACGAGCGTATCGAGCGTCGACAGCACTTCCTCAACCGGTGTGAAGGCATCGAAGGCATGGAGCTGAAGGATATCGATATAGTCGGTCTTTAGGCGGTGCAGGGCGTCATCCACCGCGCGCAGAAGCCGGAAGCGGGATGACCCGGCCTCGTTCGGCCCGTCACCCATCGGCAGGCTGGTTTTGGTCGAGATCAGAACGCTGTCGCGCCTTCCCTTGACGGCTTCGCCGAGCACTTCCTCCGATGCGCCATTGGAATAGACATCGGCGGTATCGAACAGGTTGACGCCGGCTTCCAGACAAATATCGACCAGGCGCCGGGCTTCCGTGGCGTCCGAATTGCCCCAGTTGCTGAAGAGCGGGCCGGAGCCGCCGAAGGTTCCGGTGCCGAAACTCAAGACCGGCACTTTCAGGCCGGATTGGCCAAGATGACGATATTCCATGGGGCGTTCCTTTGTTGCTTCGAAATGGTCACGGGCGGGGCTCTGGCAGCGCCGCGCCCTGTCCATCCCATCATGATTGGCAGATGAAGGTTGCGATGCGTTTCAATCGCCGTCTGAAGATAGACGCACGCTCTTCAATGAAATAGAATGCCGAAAATACTATCACTTGTGAGATGAAGTCATCATGGCGCGACTGGAGATCAACCGGGCAGGGGAGATGGAAATCTTCGTGCGGGTCGTCGAACTCAGCGGTTTTTCCCGCGCGGCCGCGGCGGCGAACATGACGCCTTCGGCTGTGAGCAAGCTGATCGCACGGCTGGAAAGCCGCCTGGGCGCGCGCCTGCTCAACCGTTCCACCCGGCAGCTTCAGATAACGCCGGAGGGCTGCGCCTTCTATGAAAGGGCCACCCGCATCCTCGCCGATCTCGAAGAGGCCGAACGCGCCGCGGGTGAGGGCGAGCAGCCTGTCGGCCGCGTGCGGATCAACACCAGCGCTTCTTATGCAACGCATATTCTCGCGCCCATCCTGCCACGGTTTCTGGCGCTTCATCCGGGCATCACGCTCGATATCGTCCAGACGGATATGGTGGTTGACCTCCTTGCGGAACGTATGGATGTGGCGGTGCGCGCTGGGCCGCTTAAAAGCTCAACTCTCGTTGCCCGGAAACTCGGTGAGACAGGGATGATCATCGCCGCCGCCCCGGCTTATCTGGAGCGTTGCGGCGTGCCGCAAACCATCGCCGATCTGGAAGATCACAATCGGCTCGGATTCGGTTACGCGCGGTCAGTCGACGGGTGGCCGTTGCGGGACGCCGGAAAGACCGTCGTCATTCCGGCGACGGGGCGCGTGCAGGTCAGCGACGGCGAAGGCCTTCGCCGTCTTGCCCTTGCCGGTGTCGGGCTGGTTCGCCTTGCCGCCTTCACCGTGCGGGAGGATATCGCCGCCGGCCGGCTCATACCGGTCCTCGATCACCTCGATACGGGTGAGACGGAGATGTTTCATGCCGTTTATGTGGGCCAGCGCGGGCTGCTTCCCGCACGCATCCGGGCCTTGCTCGATTTTCTCGGCGAGCACGGGCGAGTGAAATGATCTTTTGATGGCATCGGAAGTCGCGGCGGGGATGAATACGGCAGGAGGGTGAAAAAAAGAACGTCCGGCTGACCGGACGCCTATGGTCTCGGACCGAACAGCGTGAAGGCGCCAGCCGATTTCAGCGCAATGTGCGTCTCGCCGGCAAGTGTGCTTGGTATCGCGCCGCAAAGGCTGCCCGTCGTTACGACATTGCCCGCCTTGAGCATTTCGCCGGTGTTGAACGCCGCATTGGCAAAGGCGACCAGCGGCGCGAGCGGATCGCCATTCGGATGTTTTACCCCGGCATCGAACAGCGATACCGACCCCTCGGTAACGATGAGCTGCGGCAGGTTCTCGCCATTTCCGGCAAAGACATCCACGATGTGCTTATCGACTTCCGGGCCGATGACGAAACCGTGGTTGGCGAGGCGATCCGCGAGAAAAAGCGGAAACGGCACCTGATTTTTTTCCACCAGCCTGTAGCGGAGAAGTTCAGCACCAAGATGGACCTTGTCGATAAATCCTATCAGGTCCTCCCTGGTCAGCGGTCCCGCCGCCGCCGCGGGAATATCCGCCGAAAGCGTAAAGCAGATCTCGACCTCGATGCCTTCGGTGCCGTCATGGGGAAAAGAAGCGGCATTGGCTTCATCGACCCGCACACAATCGAACATGGGCGCCCCGACGGCCTCGCCATCCGCGCGGATCGCCAGTTTCCAGCCGGCAACCGGTGCTGCCCAGCTCTCAGCAAAAGCCCGCTGGACCGCCATAGCCTCTCCAAGCGTAGCGGGAATATGGCCCTTCGCCTGCACCGCCGCCAGAGAAATCTTCGCCCCCTCGCGGCTCGCTGTGATGAAGCTTTCCGCCAGTTTTTCGATTGCCGCCATTGCGTCCATGGTCTCCGTTGTTCTTGAACGCCAAAATGTTGTCACGATTTGACGTTCACTGCCAAGGCCATCAATGCCGGGTTTGACCACATCGCCGACTTTAAGGACGTGCGGCGAGGGCCACTGTAGAGCGAGTACCCTTCCTCGCGTGCCGCGGGCTTTATGAGAGAGCAAATGATAGTGTTTGTGGTTGACAGCGTCACAAAACATAAATTCAAGCGTTTGCTTCTGGGATCCCTTAGCGTATTCGTCCCTACCAAAACGTAGAACAGAGAGTTGACGTATGACATTGCAATTTCCGAGCATCGCGCAGACGCTTGCCGAAGAGATCGGAAGATTACGCAAATGGCTGGATGAGGACGCCCTGCCCCTGTGGTGGGAGGCGGGTTCGGCCCGCCCGGATGGCGGCTTTTACGAACGTCTCGGCCAGGATGCGAAACCGGTTTTTTCCGATGACCGCCGCGCCCGTGTGCAGCCGCGCCAGGCCTATTGTTTCGCCGCCGCCGGCCAGCACGGCTGGCAGGGACCGTGGAAAGACGCGCTCCTGCACGGGCTTTCCTGGTTCGAGAAGGTCTATCGCCTTGAAAACGGCCTTTACGGCAACCTTGCCGACCAGACGGGCCGGCTGATCGATCCCTCCTTCGATCTCTACAATCAGGCCTTTGCGCTTTTCGCCGCCGCACAGGCGGCCGCAAGCCTTCCCGAGCGCCGGGACGGGATGCGCGGCCGGGCGCTCGATATCCTTGCCATCCTCGAACGCGACTACAAACACCCAGTCGCCGGCTTCGAGGAAGCGAACCCGCCGCGCACGCCGCTCTGCTCCAATCCGCACATGCATCTCTTCGAGGCGATGCTGGCCTGGGAGGTGCAGGACCCGGACGGCCCGTGGTCGGCGCTGGCCGACGAGATCGCCGATCTTGCGCTTAACCGCTTCATCGATGGCGGCAATGGCGGCTTGCGCGAATTCTTCACCCATGACTGGACACCGCATGACAGCGACAAAGGCCGGATCATGGAACCCGGCCACCAGTTCGAATGGGCCTGGCTTCTGGTGCGCTGGGGCAGCCTGCGCGGCAATGGCGAGGCGATCGACAAGGCAAAACGGCTGTTCGAGATCGGTGAAGAGCACGGCATCTGCCCGCGCCGCAAGGTGGCGGTGATGAGCCTCTATGACGATTTTTCGGTGCATGACGGGCTGGCGCGGTTATGGCCGCAGACGGAATGGCTGAAGGCTTCGGTGCGGCTTGCGAGCGTCACGGGCGGTGAGGAGCGTCAGCGTTACCTCGCCTCCGGTCTCAGCGCCATCGGCGCGCTGCAGCCTTTCCTCGACACGCCGGTCAAGGGCCTGTGGTTCGACAAATGGCCGGCCGACAGGCCGATGCTCGACGAGCCGGCGCCGGCAAGCACGTTTTATCACATCGTCTGCGCCATCTATGAGGCAGAGGCTGTGCTGGCGGTCAGTGTGTGAACTCAGCACACCCAGCCGGTGGGCGTGCTACATTCGCCACCCTCATTTTCAGGGCGGCGAGACAGTCAGTATTAATATGCTGCAAGCAAGCGGTTTGTCATAACTGACGCACTCGGCGCAGATCAAAGTCGCGCCTTTCGTGTGTCGAATCTTTCCCACTAAGCTACATCGGCATCAAATTGGATGCTGTGAAGCCGTTTATAAAGGCCATCATTTGCAAGAAGCTCACGTCTGCTGCCCTGCTCGGCAACCTCACCATTGTCCATAACGACAATTTTGTCGGCGCGATTGATAGTGGAGAGACGGTGAGCAATGACGATTGATGTCTTGTTGAACGTCAGTCGTTCAAGTGCATCGCGAACGAGAGCTTCGGATTCTGAATCCAATGCGCTGGTTGCTTCATCGAGGATCAAAATATCCGCGTCTCTGAGCATGGCGCGGGCAATTGCAACACGCTGCCGCTGTCCCCCGGACAATCCGGAGCCATTTTCACCGAGCCTGCTGTCATAGCCTTCCGGCATGCTCATGATGAAATCATGCGCATTGGCTGCTTTGGCGGCTGCTATTATCTCTTCTTCGGTGGCATTGTCGCGGCCAACGGAAATATTGTGCCTTATGGATCCCGAAAACAGGAATGTTTCCTGCCCAACGTAAGAAACGTGCTCGCGCAAGCTCGAAAAAGAAACGTCACGCAAATCCATGCCGTTGATTTCTACTGAGCCGGTTTGCGGATCGTAAAGGCGCATCATGAGATTGATAATGGTGGATTTGCCGCTGCCGGATGGGCCGACCAGCGCGGTCATCTTGCCACCTTCGAAGAGCAGGCTGACATCCTTCAGAACAGGCTGGCCTGCAACATATTCAAAGCTCACATTTTTTAGTTCGACGTCGCCGGTCGTTTTGGGGAGAGGCTCGGCGTCTTTTTTCTCGGCAAGCGTCAGCGGCGCGTCCAGCACCTCAAACATCATCCGCACGCCAATCATGCCGCCTTCGATCTGTACCCGCATGCGGGCGAGGCGTTTCGCCGGTTCATAGGCAAGCAACAGGGCGGTAATAAAAGCCATCAAATCGCCCGGCGAGCCGCCTTTTTCGAGAACGGTATAGCCGGACACGGCAATAACGACAGCAATTGCGAGGCCTGATAGCGTCTCCATGATGGGACTGGTTGCGGCCTCCAGTTTGGCAATGCCATTGGCACGTTGCTCTACGTCGGAAACCGCCTTGTTCATACGTTGACGCATAAGTTTCTCAAGGGAGAATGCCTTGATAACACGTACACCTATGCTGGTTTCCTGTACGACATTGACAATCTCACCGAGCGAAGCAAGCTCCGCCTCCATGATCTTGCGTACGCGGCGCAAAACAAGCCGAACGCTGAAGATGGCAAGAGGACCGATAATCATGGAGATCGCACTCAGAAGGAAATTCTGGGCGAACATCACGATAATCAGGCCGATAAGCGAAAACAGGTCACGTACGAAAGATGTGACAATCGTATCTATGACGCTGCGCGCCGCCTGTGCATTGTAAGTAACGCGAACCAGCAGTTCCGAGGAAGGCAGATTCTGAAAGAAGGAAACGCCCTGTTTCAGGAGCCGATCGTAGATCTTGCGTTGTTGCTCCGCCACGATGCTATTACCAGCTTTGCTGAGATAATAGCTCTGCACGAAGGTTGCGAGGCCTTTGACGATGAAGATAGTCGCGACTGCAAATGCAATCTCGAGAACGACGTCAAAGCCCTGCTTCAGATAAACGCTGTTGACGATATCGCGCATGATCCATGCGCTGAGAGATGTCGTGCCGGCGACGACGAGCATCGCGGCAATTGCCGCAGAATACCAGCCAACATGCTTTCTGAAATTTTCTTTGAAAAGTCGCACCAGCAACGTCTTGTCGTTTTCAGACAAAAAAGATCCGATCACGGAGATATCCTTAGTTAGCTGATACCACTACGATTTGAGAAATTGATGGCTGTCCATTTCGATCATTTTTGACCAGGAAACCAGTCCACTATCTGTTCCGAATAGGTAAGCCGCATTCTACTTCGTTTCGTAATCCCGTATCAACTGGCTTAATAATTTCTCTCGGCGCTGGAAAAGTCCTCAGACTCGTTGTTCAAGCGAACCAAATAGTGCGGTGGCCGGCGAGTGTCAACATCCCGCCGACCCGGTCGAAGATTCGAGATGCACCGTTACCGTCTTTTATAATCGTCCTCGATGCGGATGACATCATCCTCACCGATATAGGCTCCGGTCTGGATTTCGACCAGTTCGAGCGGGATCTGCCCCTCATTGGCAAGCCGGTGCGGCTGGCCGATCGGGATATAGACCGACTGGTTTTCCGTCAGCAACTTCGTCTCCTCGCCGATCGTCACCGTCGCCGTGCCCTTGACGACGATCCAGTGTTCCGAGCGGTGATAATGTTTCTGGAACGAGATGCGGTGGCCGGGATCGACCGTGATATGGCCCACCCGGTAACGCTCGTCCACATACATGTGTTCGATATAACCCCAGGGGCGATAGACGCGTTTGTGGCTTTGCGTCTGCGGTGCGTGTTCGCCGTCCTTCAGCGTCTCCACCAGACCCTTCACATCCTGCACCCGGTTTTTCGGCACCACCAGAACCGCATCCTTGGTGGCCACCACCACCATGTCCTTCGCGCCCACCACCGTCGTCAGCAATTGCGTCGAATGGATGAGGCAGCCTTCGGAATCGATGAAGACGCCGTTGCCTTCCAGCGCATTGTTGTTGCCGCGCTTGTCGGCGATCTCCCAGATCGCATCCCAGCTGCCGATATCCGACCAGCGGAAATGGCCATGCACCACCGCCATGCGTTTGGTCTTCTCGATCACCGCATAGTCGATGGAGTTTTTCGGCGAGGCCTCGAAGTTTGCCTGATGCAGGCGCACGAAACCGAGGTCGCTTTCATATTGCTCGACCGCCTGCGTCACCGCTGCCAGAATCTCCGGCGCGAAGGCCTTCAGTTCGGCGATCATCACATCGGAGCGGAACAGGAAGTTGCCGGAATTCCAGAGATAACCCTTTTCCAGATAGGAGATCGCCGTCTTCATATCCGGCTTTTCCACGAAGGCGTCGACGGTGCTGAGGTCTTTTTCGCCATCGATCGCATCACCCGGCTTGATATAACCGTAGGAGGTGCGCGGTTCGGTCGGCACCAGGCCGAAGACGACGATATTGCCCTGATCGGCAGCTTTTGCGCCGAGTTTCACGGCGTCGGAGAACTTGTCGGCATCGAGCACCACATGATCGGCGGCAAGCGCCAGCACCAGGCATCCGGGCTCGCGGCGCTCGGCCAGCACGGCGGCGGCGGCCATGGCGGCGGCGCTGTCGCGGCGGGCGGGCTCCAGCACTACCGTTGCCGGCAGATCGATCTCTTCGGCCTGACGGCGGGCGAAGAACCGGAAATCCTCATTGGTGATGACGAGCGGCTCGGCATAAAGCCCCTTGTCACCCACCCGCTGCAGCGTCTGCTGATAGGTCGAAAGATTGCCGACCAGCGGCTGGAACTGCTTGGGCAACTGATCGCGCGATACCGGCCAAAGCCGCGAACCAGCACCGCCGGCCAGAAGAACCGGCGTGATCTTTCGAGCGTATGTGTTCAAAATGAAACCTCTCAACTTTCTATCGCCCCTTAACTTTCGTGATATCGGACGTGAGGTGACGCTTCAAATGCCGGATAGAGCTTTCCACAGCGAATAGAAACAACCTAATTTTTGCTTGATGAACCGATGACTGCCGAAGTTTTCACGGGTGATGAGCGCATTTGACAAGGGTTCAGAACCACCTGTATAAGCCGCGCACATCTCTCCGCCCCGCGCCAAAAGTTAAGGGTTGAAAGCGGGGCGTGTCCCCGATGTGGGTGATTTAGTAACGCTGCATCGGCGTCAACTGCCACTTGGTGGGGCATGAGGATATGTCTGCAAGATGACTGAAGTTTTTTTCGATCTTTCCGAGCTTTTTTTAAATTCAGGCGTAAAATTTAAATATTATGGTATCTCCAGAACTGTGATGGAGGTCGCTTACGAACTGACAAAATTGGATTCCAGAGTCCGATATGTCATATATTCTCCGTATCATGGTCGGTTTTTTGAAGTTTTCCCAAGGGTTGGAGACGCATCGCCGACTGGCGTGCTGGACCACAATCTTCCTCCTTCGGCTACCCCCCTTCGGCTGCGCCAAAGCCTCTTTAATAATAACCCCGTCAAATCTTCCGTTTATTGGGCAATTCGAAAGGTCGTCGATTTCAGAAACCGGCGGCGATGGGCTACGGTCCCGGATGGGTCGGCTAAGGAAGTCGATCTCTCCGGTCATGTGCTGATATCCCTGGGCAGGCCGAAGATTATGTCCGACTATCTGGCGGCCCTTGAAGCGCGTGGAACAAACGTGATCTTTGTCCCACTTCTGCACGACATGATCCCGTTGCATGATTTCACGCACAGGAATCAATTCTCTTTCCCGAAGAATTTTCTGCACGACAATCAGGTGGCGATTAAAGCATCGTCACTCATTCTCACGAATTCGGAATTCACAGCTCGTGAGGTTCTGCATTTTTCGGAGAAAGGCGTGTTGCCGCCTGTATCGAAGGTCATTGCCGTGCCGCTTTGCAACGAGTTGCGCCCGACCTCGGAGCCTATAGAGAAGCGCGGGCCGTCAGGACGTTACATCTTATGCGTGGGAATCTATAATGGCAGGAAAAATCTGGAATGCGTAGTTGAGGCCATGATGTCCCTTCACGAGCGGGGAATGGATGTCCCCAATCTCGTATTGGCTGGCGCGAGACGCAAACGTGTGGAGAAATTTCTAAAGAATAAGCGATTTCTGCCCCTGTCCACAAACTTTCATTTCGTACACAACCCGAACCAGGCGGAACTGGCGGAATTGTATAAGCGTGCATTTGCGCTTGTTCTCCCCAGCCGGATGGAAGGATGGGGCTTGCCCATAAGCGAGGCATTATGGTGCGGAACACCTGCACTGGCGGCGGACGTTCCGGCGCTGAGAGAGGCGGGGGGCGATCTGGCGCGCTATTTCGACCCGGAAAAGCCAGATGAGTTGGCGGACGTTTTGGGTGAGTTGTTGGGGAATCACGCAGAGTACGAAGCTTTGCGTCTTGAGATCGCTGAACGGAAACCCTCTATGCGGACATGGCACAATGTCGCATCTGAAATACTTTCAGGAGTGAAAAATACGCTTTTAGCGACTTGAAGCGCTTCGGATATCGCGTTGGCAGCGGATATCTGTGCGTTCAGAGAAAAGGACTCGGTAAATACCGACAAATGTCATAGAAGAGGTTGCTGTCCGCGCATTTTTTGGAATTCGTGCTGGCATGTAACGCAGGATGACCAGAAGATCTTGGTTGATTAGATTACAGGTGGAATATGAAAAAGGCGTTGGTAACCGGATTAACTGGCCAGGATGGAGCCTATCTTTCGCAGTTTTTGCTGGAGAAGGGTTATGAAGTATACGGCTTGGTGCGCCGCTCCAGTACCGCAGATGTTAATGATACTAGGCTGAAGTGGCTGAATATCGACAGGCATGTTCGTTTTATTGATGGAAATCTTACAGATCTCTCCAGCATAATTCGGATTATGCGTGAAGTGCAGCCTGACGAAATATACAATCTGGGAGCGCAATCATTTGTGAAGTCTTCCTGGAACCAGCCGCTGCTGACAGGGCAGGTGACCGGCATCGGTTGTGCAAACATGTTGGAGGCGACGAGACTTGAGGCGCCGGGTGCGCGCTTTTATCAGGCTTCCTCTTCTGAGATGTATGGCCTCATTCAGGAGGCGATGCAGAACGAGACGACGCCGTTTTATCCTCGTTCCCCTTATGCTGTTGCGAAGCTTTACGCGCACTGGATGACGGTAAACTACCGTGAGAGTTTCGGTTTGCACGCCTCCAGTGGTATTCTGTTCAATCATGAATCGCCGCTGCGTGGGATCGAATTCGTAACCCGCAAGGTTACAGACGGTGTGGCCAGAATTAAGTTGGGGCTTCGCGACGAGCTACGCCTCGGCAACATTGATGCGAAGCGTGACTGGGGTCACTCCAAGGACTATGTCCGTGCAATGTGGCTGATGTTGCAGCAGGAAATCCCGGATGACTATGTCGTTGCAACAGGGCGCACCGTTACTGTTCGAGATATGTGCAAGATCGCTTTCGGGCACGTTGGGCTGAATGTTGATGATTATCTCGTAATCGATCCGGAGCTGTTCCGCCCGGCTGAGGTTGACGTACTTCTTGGTAATCCCAAGAAAGCAAAAGAGAAGCTTGGTTGGGAAGCCACAATCACGCTTGAAGAGATGATTTGTGAAATGGTTGATGCGGATATCAGTCGGCTTTCGAAGTGAATATGGCGCAGCAAAATTCTGTCTCTAATCCCCGTATCTTGATAACGGGCGCGAATGGATTTGTTGGACGTTGGCTGCGGGAGGAATTACAAAAAGTCCTCCCGTCGGCCGCTCAGATAATTTCCACCTTCAAGGGAGGCGGAAATGACGTTGCCGCTCAGTCACAAGGAACTGAGGTCTCAATTGCGTTGGACATTGAAGACGAAGAGGCTGTCGCACAGGTTATAGAGACTTGGCGACCGACCGTGGTTATACATTTGGCTGCGGTCTCTCATGTATTGGAAGCCTCCGCTTCTCCGAAACAGACATTTGCCGTCAATCTTAACGGAACGATTGCGCTGGCATGTAGTGTTCGCAAATTTTGCCCAGAAGCCCTGTTCATAAATATCGGGTCGTCCGAGGTTTATGGGAGCAGCTTTATCGGTGCGACAAGGCCTTTGGACGAGGAAACGTTACTTGCTCCGACAAATGTCTATGCAACGTCAAAAGCGGCGGCAGATCTCTTCATTGGCCAGATGTCAAAAAATGGGCTGAATGCTGTTCGATTTCGGCCATTTAACCATACCGGGCCGGGGCAGGCGGAAAACTTCGTAGTGTCGGGTTTCGCGGCGCAGATCGCGCGGATTGAAAAAGGTTTGCAACCACCGATCATCAAGGTTGGGAATCTGGAAGCGCAGCGTGATTTTACGGACGTCAGAGATATAGTCTCGGCTTATGTGGCGGCGGCCCTTCTGCCACCAGAGAGATTTAAGGACGGCGTGATCTTAAATCTATCCTCCGGAACCGCGCGCCGAATTGGAGATATTCTAGACAGTCTGCTGGCAATGTCCCAGGTCAAGATTCAAGTCTTGGAAGATCCTGCTCGAATGCGAGCGAGTGAAGTGAGCTATGTGGCAGGGAGTTCGGCCAAAGCTGGTCATCTTCTCCGATGGTCGCCGCAAATTCCCTGGGAAACAACATTACGTTCGGTTTTGGATTATTGGCGAGCCAGTGACTAAACTCAGGCCAGTCACGAGATCGATTGGATTGATATGCACTCCAAATACATAGTCTTGGATTGGCTGCGTTAATCGAAAAAAGAACCGGTGTTGCCCTGCAGTCACCGCTAGTCTCATTGAATTTTGAGGTTGCGCGTTGCCATCTATGCTCTGCAGGCTGTAAAGCTTTCAGGCGAGTTGGTCTTATGCTCTTTACTTGCCTGAAAGAGGGGGCCTTAAATTTCCTCCATGGAAAGCACCAAGCGACAAAGAAGTAGTTTTGCTATATGGGCAATTTTACTTTGATTCCAAGATGATTTGGGGACATTATGTCTAGTGGCAGTGAAAGAATGCGCGTATTTTTTGATATATCCAGCCTTGTGTCGTATGTTTCGAAAATAGATCGATACTCCGGAATTCAACGAGTTCTCGTAAATATAATAACGGAGCTTGGAAACAGGGCGTCGGACGCGGAGTTTTATTTGTGCTTCCACGAAGGCGTGGGAAAAAAATACGTTTGCGTATCTTTCGACGATTTTGATGTCGCTAATTTCGATGACCCGCGGGCGCTTCGAGGCGCTTTGAATATTGGAAAATCAAAGAGCGCGGCAGATATTGATGTAATTTCAAAATATAAGTCGAGCGCTGCGAAATATTACTTCCATCGAACGAGGCTGGATATACTGGCATTCCTCGGCTCGAAGAGTTCGTTTCTCAGATACAACATAACGCCTGAGCGTTGGCTGGAAATGCGCTTTCCCAAGGATGGAAAGGCTCGGAGGGACACGGTAAGAAAGAGTTTTCTGGCCATGTGTCGTCCTGGAGATGCCTTGGTCAATCTCGATAGTTCGTGGTTGCCTTTACATGAAAGAGCATTTTCCGCCGCCAAGGAAAAAGGCGTAATATGCTATACGCTTGTCTATGATCTGATTCCCATTTTGCTGCCGCAGACGACCCATGGGATGATGCCTCTCATCTTTCATAAATGGCTGGCAAACAGCGTCGAGTACACCTCGAAGTACCTCTGTATCAGTAATGCTACGAAAAAGGATCTGCAGGATTTTTTGGCTAAGTACGGTTTCGAACGCGAGGTCGAAGTCTTGTCCTTGGTACAGCAGGGAATAGATAAAAAAATCTCTCCCACAGCCCTGGGGCCTATGTCCACGCGAGTTAACAAGGATGCGTATCCGTGGCTGTATGAAGTGGCCGAAATTTCTGACGATGTACGTAATGTGGCGACTGTTCCCTATGTTCTATGTGCCGGAACAATTGAGGCACGGAAAAATGTATGGCGCATCGCTCAGAGTTGGCAACGCTTGCTTCAAGAAGGGAACTACGACCTTCCACGGCTTGTGTTTGCTGGTAGAAAGGGCTGGCACATAGAGGCGTTCGAAAATTTCCTGAAAGGTTCGGGTAATCTCGATGGTTGGATTCAGGTAGTTGAAGCGCCCAGCGACGCTGAGTTGGCGTTCCTATACAGGAACTGCAAATTCTCGATTATGGCAAGTCTTTACGAGGGTTGGGGACTGCCCGTCGGAGAGGCGCTTTCCTATGGGAAAACGGCAGTGGTGGCCAATAATAGCTCGCTGCCGGAGGTGGGTGGCGAGTATGTCGAATATTGTGATGCGGCCTCGATTGAGAGTATTGCTGCTGCTTGTCGTCGCCTTATCAGGGATCCTCAGCGCCTCCACGAGTTGGAAAAGAGTATCTCCACTGCGAAAATGCGCAATTGGGAGGAGGTATGTAGCGACTTGCTCAATATTTTAGGGCTTTCTGGTGAATTCGTAGGCTAACGAGGTTGGATAATTATTTCAATCTGTGTTTGGAATATTTGATTTGTATTGTATGTTTCTATTTTGTTCTTAAATTCGAGATTATATTGAGAATTGCTTGGTCGAATGCAGAGACATACTGCTTACCTTCAGGGCTTTACTACCGTTGCTCAATAGGATGGATCGTCTGAGATCGTCATTGCGCTGATTGGAAGTGCGGAGCACCAGCTCTGCCAAAGACAGTAAACGCGGTCAACGTCTATAGAATTTTACGCCTTGGATCGCGAACTCGGGAGTGGGTGCAACGACTTGCTCGGAAATGGTGTCGTCGGTTTCTCAACCTCTGTGTCGCCGTCGTATTCCTCCATCAGGATTGTCGCCGACAATATCGTGTTCACGGCGTCATAGTCGGGGCTTGTGTATTCTGTGTTCATCGGCAAAGGTGCCTCGAATTTCAATTTTGAGGAAGTTGCCGATGAACCGTGTTTTCTATTGGTGCGGACTGACGGTTACCCAGCCATTCAACACCGGCATCCAGCGAGTCACCCGTTGCCTCGCTGCTGAACTGCAGAAGCGTGGTACCGAGATAATCCCGATCAAGTGGAACGCCAGAAAGAACGGTGTTTCCATTATCAACGGGAAAGAAGCGGAGATTTTTGCGGCCTATTCGGGACCAAATATTTCTTTGCCGGATCGCCTGCCCATGAATCTCAAGGGCGAATGGATGATCGTTCCAGAGGTGATTGTCCCCATGGTTGTGCCCGGATCGAACCCGGTTCGCTGGGCGAATGATCAAGGAATGAAGACGGCAGCCATCTTCTATGACCTTATCCCGCTTAAGACGGCTACCGACCTTCACGCCAAGCACCTCGAGCTTTTTGCGGAGTACTGGCGAATGTTCGCAGAAGCAGATTTGGTTCTCCCGATCTCAAAAGAATCGGAAAGTGACATGGTTTGGTGGCTGGGGCATAACGGTCACCACATTCCGGAGGTAAAGACCGTTTACCTTGCGGGCGAGCTTCCCGGCATACCGCGATCAGCGAAGAGTAAGAAAGAATCGAAAACATTCAATCTCGTGTCGGTTGGGTCAATCGAGCCGCGTAAAAATCATGTCGCCGTGATTAGGTCCGTGCTGGATGCTCGTGAACAGACCGGGGTTGACATTCGGCTGACGATAATCGGTCGGACGATACGCGATGCCTATCCTGAACTGCATGTCCTTGTCGACAATCTGATGGCGAAGTCGAACGGAGCGATAACCCTAAGAGAGTCCGTCGGCGATGAAGAGATGAACGATATTCTTTCCGACGCCGACGCTACGGTCTTCGGGTCATGGTTGGAAGGGTTCGGGTTGCCGGTGCTGGAGAGCTTGTGGCGAGGCCTTCCGTGCATTTGCCATAACGGCTCGTCTATTGGCGAGATTGCACCTGGCGGCGGCACTGTTATGGTTGATATGACGGCTCAGGATCGCATTACCGACGCAATCATTGAACTGGCGACGTCTCCCGATCAGCTTGAGGAATTGACCGCTGAGGCCTCTAAGCGCCACGTGAAGACGTGGGCAGAATATGCGGATGATGTAGCCAATGCCTTGGATATAGAGAAAATCGACCACACGCCGTTTTACTTTATGATGACTGATTATCTTTTGCGGCGGAATTTATGAGCGTGCGAGTGCGCTGCCTTAAAATAAAGGGGCGGCCAAGTGCTTTCGTGCAATCGTTCTTGGGCCGGATGATCGAACGTAAGAAAATATTTCGACGGCAAACTGCAAAGATACGAACATGCTCACCAATGTGGCGGTAGCAATTGATTGGTTTCTCCGCCGTTGTTTACTATCGTCGTCTGCCAACAGTAGCCGCGCGGAACACCAAGAAACTCTTCATGGCGGCCAGGGCAGTCGTCGAGTTTGTAAATTAGAGCACGTCCATTGAACGGGGAATCGCCTTGAGGATTCCCCTGGCTGCCGAATTCTGATTCCATCGCCCCGACTGTTGATTTGGTCGGAGGCAATATGACCCGAGCTTTCAGTGATGATCTGCGTAGCCGCGTTCTGGCCGCGTCACATGATGGCATGTCGGCGCGATCAGCGGCGGCCCGATTTGGAATTGGCATTTCAACGGCCATCGCCTGGATCGCCAGCGCACGGTCGGGTCGGTTGACGCCTGCAAAGCAGGGCCGACGTGGTGGCTCACGCCTCGATGCTCACGAGGACTTCATCATCGGCATGATCGAAGAGGAAAAGGATATTACGCTCAACGAGATGGTTCTGCGATTGCGTGAGGACAAAGCCGTATCGATCGGCCGCAGCGCACTTGACGTCTGGCTGCGAAAGCACGGCTGGACTTTCAAAAAAGACCGCACATGCACTGGAGCAGGAGCTGACCTGCCACTGAACTTTCATCCAGCGGCGACTAGAGCCCCGGCGGTTTTGAACCGCCCCAGGTTTCTGGACCAACTGAGGCTGGAGTTTTCCGGCTTCATTCAGGGAGGCGGGCTGGTTGAGCCTCCTGATTTCATCAGCGAGATCGGTACCTTATTGCCGATCGCACCATGCGGCCGAAACTCATTATAGTCTATACGCCAATCCTCCATCTTTTCGCGGGCATCCGCAAGGGTCAGGAACCAGTGCTGATTCAGACATTCGGCGCGGAAGCGGCCATTGAACGCTTCAATGAACGCATTGTCATACCATCGCTCAATGATCAGAACTCATTGGCCCATTTGCGGTGACCGATGGACATGATGCGCCATGGCTGGCTTTCGAGTTTCCGCCAGGCGTCGCAG